>JBCBSL010000961.1:0-500 GCA_039819145.1 Cyanobacteria bacterium J06638_22 | reverse complement strand
TAAAAAATGCCCTGCATTACATTAATTAGGCTGCCATCTTGTCCTATTGTAGGTTTCATTTAAAACCAGTAATAATTGCTTGGGATGTTTGACATTAGTCTCAGCTGGTTTTTAGCTTAGGGCATGGAAGGTCCCCTGGCCAATTGTATTTGGTGAATTGCTCTTCTTGCTACTTTCATAAAATGAGTTATTTCATGAAATAAAATGTTACGCAATGACGTTTTACGTGGACTTCATGTACATCCCTGGTATAGTCACCCGAGACCCAGTATAGTCCCGAGAACCGAAGGGTCAAGAGAGTATACGGGTCGAGGGGGACTATACCAGGGATGTACTGCCGAAACCCGTGTTATAACCTTTTTATCTCATGTCAGAAAAAAGAGGGATATATATATGCTAATTAAGTGACAGAGGGATATACTATTTTGTTGTCATTAGTATATCCGTCTGTCACTTGATTAGCATAAAGATGTCCTTCTTTGACATAATTAGCATAAATA
>JBCBSL010000960.1:0-500 GCA_039819145.1 Cyanobacteria bacterium J06638_22 | reverse complement strand
CCTGGCTGTAGTGACCAGCTGACACTTTACAGGGACCAGCTGGAGAGCAGAGCCGGAGAGCCAAGCATACCTTTTCTGAAGTGACTGTTGACAAAAAATGTCACAAGCGTGTAGTGCTCGTCGCAGTTGTCTACCTTACAGGTAACACAAAAACCACGTGCCCTATTGGCTGTTTAGGGTACGTCATCAGCATTGCTATGCTTTAACATTGCAAGCTATCACTTTAGACTACGTACCCAGACAGCCAATAGGCCACGTGGTTTTTGTGTTACCTGTAATGATAGGTGGAGCCCCTGCTGCCACTCACTGTTTTTACTGGGCTTTCTAGTACAATGTAAAGCCTTGAGACTAAAACTGAAAGTTGTGCCTATATTACTCTTTTGTTGATATATGACAGCTAATGTAATCACAAGTTATGTTCGTATGGTAAACACATCAATGCAGGTCACGTTACAACAAAGAGTCAACGGTTTGGTGACGACGTGTGAATGGTGATTGGC
>JBCBSL010000959.1:0-500 GCA_039819145.1 Cyanobacteria bacterium J06638_22 | reverse complement strand
ATCCAAACAGCAAGGGATATCCTGAGCAGTGGCGCAGCCTGGGACAAGGTCGAAGCCCTTGCCAACTTCCTCAAAGCTTGACAGGACTTACGCAGTTTGATGATTTTTGGGACGCACTGCGTCCCAAAAGTCATCAAAACTTCTTTGGTTTTTCGTAGCAAGTGTGTAAGTCCTACTTGATTCAGATATCAAACCTTACTAGCGGGGGCGGAATTCAACTTCCTGCTCCCGAATGGTGACATCAAAATTCTGGAAGAAATCTTGGCCTAACAACCCTACTGAAAGTTGGGGGCCTGCAACGGCGACCAGAACATTGTCGATGGTTGTTCCGGCTACCTCAACGGAGTTCACATAGCCCAGCGGAAACGCGACATTTGTTGCACTGGCGGTATTGACTCGAGCTTGCCCCACCGGAACAACACCCAGCATGGCAGCCATTTGTTGGGTAATAACGGGGGCAAGCGGAACCGTTATTACCCAACAAATGGCTGCCATGCTGG
>JBCBSL010000958.1:0-500 GCA_039819145.1 Cyanobacteria bacterium J06638_22 | reverse complement strand
TAAAACAAGACCAATGTGCAAAATTTGTGCAAATTCAGGGATACACCCCCTATCTCACATTACGAAATATGAATAACCCTATAGATGTAATGTCAGTACACATCCGAAAACCTTGAGCCACAACGGATCGGCGATCGCGCTCCAGGATTTTGATTGACCGCATTTGCCTCGGTCTTAAAGCTGCATTACTTTACGTTTGTTTGCATCCCTTAATCGATAGACATGATCAATCCGTCAGGCATGGTTGAATCAGCCGCATTAGGACTTCCGCATTAGGCTGATGGCGTGACCGCAACACAGCCACACAACCAAGCAAATGCGTCATATCAAATCCCATTGAAGAGCTCAACTATCGCTTGTGACCAGTGCTGAACAGCGAGGACAAACGATAGTTGGATTTCACGGTTATTTAACCGAATTGGGGACAAGTCCTGTACTCAGTTCCTGAGCCGCCTAATTGCTATAGGTTCGGATGCGCTGGAGGCGATGCAGAATACGGT
>JBCBSL010000957.1:0-502 GCA_039819145.1 Cyanobacteria bacterium J06638_22 | reverse complement strand
GTACCATCGGATTTAAAGCTGACGGTATGGTTATGGAAGTGCGGCATGATGGCGGTTTCTGCGGCCTTGGCAAGGTGTCGTGCAAAGGTGAGGAACTCTAGCCGCTGATCGACCGTGGACGAAAGAGTAGGCATGGGAATGCGTTGCAAGCTACAGGACTGACATAGGACTTATAGCATTAAACAAAACCTGATACGTACTTAGACGTAATTAAAACCAAGAATTCAAATCCTGTGCCGCCCGCGGCGCGGGCGGCACAGGATTTGGAAGGATACGTTTAATCATGCTAAGCTATGTACTAAAAAGCACCCAAGTTTCTGAGCATGGCTCAATCACTTAGACGCTTTAGAATTCCTAACGGGCTAGGAGGGATTCGAACCCCCGACACCGTGGTCCGTAGCCACGTGCTCTAGTCCACTGAGCTACAAGCCCTCATTCGGAACACCATCGTATCATAACCATGGCAAACTTACCGAAAAATTATCGCGTCAGTACCTCTGCA
>JBCBSL010000956.1:0-502 GCA_039819145.1 Cyanobacteria bacterium J06638_22 | reverse complement strand
AATCAAGACATCGGATGGCATCGGTGCAATCTGATGTCTTGATTCAAAACCTAGTTCATTTGATCGTAAATCAGACCAAGAACTGAGCGTAAACTCCTTGGTCGCCCGCAGAACATAAAAAATTTTGGATGGAACGTTTTGAGTAGGAAAATGTATTCTCTTGCGTTCAGTAGAAAGGGTGTGGGTCATTGGAAATCCTATCGCTGCGATCCACCTATCAACTCTCTCCGCGCTATGGCGCTTAGGCGAAACCAATCTTTCTTTGCAAAACATGCGCTACTTGGCCTTAAAAAATGCTCGGGCTTAATCGAAATGTGTAGGGCGACCGCCAACCATCTATAAACTCTAAAGGTTGGCTATGGAAGAATTCTATAGATCGCCGCTGTAGGATATGCAAAATAAGAAAACCAGGTTGGAAACTCAAGAATATTATCTGTCTGGACAATGCTTGCCGTAGCTTTTCGCACACTTTATTCGGGAAAAACGACCAAGGCAAAACAAC
>JBCBSL010000955.1:0-503 GCA_039819145.1 Cyanobacteria bacterium J06638_22 | reverse complement strand
CAGAGATTTTGAGAGTATTCCTGGCTATATAGAGATGGCAAGAGAAAACGCATAATAACCACGATGCATTGAACTTTAGTCAGTCAGACTCGGTATGAAGGTTGTCTATGCCCAGCGATCGCACTCGTTATACATCGTAGTTTGCGATGAGTCGCAACTAACATTCAATCTAGGTGATATAACGCTACGCGCTCAGGTAGAACCCAATCATTTTTTGAAAGCCCCGTGTCGCGGGGCTTTCAAAAAATGATTTGTCCTAATCTCAATGCGTAAGACTATATTAAAATCTGGGATGTACAAGGATGCCTGTGAAGAAGAACTCAGACCTCTTATCACAGTTCTTTTCTCACAGTTTTGTTATGAAGATTGAATTTGTACCATTACTACAACTTCAGCGCGATCTCTACAGCATTCCACGAGGGCAAGAGCGCTTTCAAACTTATCTCGAAACAATGCTCAATGCTGACGCCTCGGATGTTGATTTGCTACCGATGGTGACCATG
>JBCBSL010000954.1:0-503 GCA_039819145.1 Cyanobacteria bacterium J06638_22 | reverse complement strand
GTTGGTCAGCAGTTCAAACATGAGGGCTGGGTTTCTCCAAGGTGGCTGAATGAAAGGATTGCTTGAGGTGTCACTATTTTGGCCGGATCACTATTCTGGCAAGATAGAAGGCGATCTGGTACTTATGAATCAACCAAAAGCCTAAATTTTCTTAGATTGAGGTTCTTTAGATTTAAGACTGAACTTCTTTAGGCTTATAAGCCAAGACTTATAAGCCAATAGAGCTATGTAATTTTTCTGCATCCCTTTTTACCGCGCTTTCTTGGCTTTGATTCACTTCATTGCAAGGGGAAGAGCACATTAGTATGGGAAAGGGCGATCGCCACCGCTTCTTTGCCAAAGAACCCCCATCACAATTCTGAACGATGTAAACATAGCTCAGATGCATTGGGACTAGGCATGGTTGGAACCAATATAAAGTTTCATATCGCAAGACTTCCGCGCAAAATTCAGCGATGATACGTTAAGAGCAGGCACAGAAAAGGTTAATACAAATTGAATTC
>JBCBSL010000953.1:0-504 GCA_039819145.1 Cyanobacteria bacterium J06638_22 | reverse complement strand
CCGGCCACTTACTCGCGGCGTTTTCGGTCATCACATAATTGACGATCGCGCCCACAATAATGTGGGCCAGGATATGACTATCGCAAGAACGCAGATGACCGAGGGCGATCGCCCGCTCCAAATATTTGGCGAGCACCTGGGTATCCCGTACAAAGGGTGGGGGCATGGGGGGCGGCATGGGCATTTTGCCCTGAGCCATCAGCATCGTGACCCGCGCTAGAGTTTCCTGATAAAACGCTAGGATGGGCTCGCAGATCTCGATCAAGGCAGCTTTGATATCGGTGGTCGGGGTTGGGGGCTCCAATTGTTTAATCCATAACGGTTTTTCCGTTGCCATGGCCGCAACAAACAAGGCTTGCTTCGTGCCAAACCGCTTAAAAATGGAAGCTTCGGAGATATTCGCCCGCTCAGCAATTTCTAGGGTGGACGCACCAAACCCCTGTTCTAAAAAGACTTGGCGCGCAACGTCCAAGATCTTTTCATTGCTGATGGTAGGGCGGCGGG
>JBCBSL010000952.1:0-505 GCA_039819145.1 Cyanobacteria bacterium J06638_22 | reverse complement strand
ATTATCCTCTCCGGTGGTAAAGGAACGCGTCTTCGCCCATTAACCTACACGGGTGCCAAGCAGCTCGTCCCGGTCGCAAATAAACCGATTCTTTGGTATGGAATTGAATCCATTGTCAGAGCGGGTATCACAGACATTGGCATCATCATTAGCCCGGAAACGGGGGAAGAAGTCAAAACGAAAACAGGAAATGGCGATCGCTTTGGGGCAAATATTTCCTATATTCTGCAGGATCAGCCCTTGGGCCTGGCCCATGCCGTCAAGATTGCTCAGCCCTTTTTGGGGAACGATCCGTTTGTGATGTACCTGGGAGATAACTTGGTACAAAGCGATTTGAATCTGTTCTTAGATGATTTCAAATCCAAGCACCTTGATGCCCTAACCCTTCTATGTGCAGTGCCTAATCCTACAGCCTTTGGTGTGGCAGAGGTGGATGAAACGGGACGTGTCACACGCTTGGTTGAAAAGCCTAAAGTGCCACCTTCCAATCTGGCATTGGTTGGAA
>JBCBSL010000951.1:0-505 GCA_039819145.1 Cyanobacteria bacterium J06638_22 | reverse complement strand
GCTCAAGCAAATTCCCGTTCATGTCGTGCTGAATCCAGATGTAGCGTTGCTGGGCGCTGCACTCTATGCTATCCAAGATGTTTCTGCAACCTAGCTGGACTTATCAGCTATCTTTTAGGAACCGCTACATCTCGGTGTTTGGAACTCTTGCAACTAAGAGTTCCAAACACCGAGTTGACATGGATTGGGCATCATATCTCTGCCGCGAGAACCGAGTCCAAATACAGTTGGTAAAGCTTAATTGACGGATCTTTGTATTTAGTGCTTTGATTGGGAAGAATTTTCCTGGTTCACACTAGATGTGTTAGTGCATAATAGAGACTCAGGATCAGGAAAAACATCTGTATTACTTTTGTTGGCTCCTCGTTGTGTGATTTTCTCCATTCCTCCTTGGATGAGATTGTGGCAGTCAATTGCCAAACGAGAGGCCTTTTCGCACTATACGTTCCCCTTTTGACGCTATGGTTTCCCAACTCGATACGTCCATTGCAACAAGCTCAGAGCC
>JBCBSL010000950.1:0-506 GCA_039819145.1 Cyanobacteria bacterium J06638_22 | reverse complement strand
AGAACTTATGCGCACGCTCACTGTAACCGGAGAAGCCACCGAATCCATCCAAACGACCCTGACCCAAGTCCACCTAGGGGTCGAGGTGCAAGCCAACAATGCCGAAGCGGCTCAGGAAGAAGCCGCTCAGCGCTCCAATGCGGTGATCGAATTTCTGCGCTCCCGTGAGGTGGATCAGCTAGAAACGACCGGCATTTCCCTCTATCCCGTCTACGACTACAGCAACAACCGACAACGCATCACTGGCTACACCGCCAGCAACACCGTCAGCTTCCAGTTGCCGACCGAGGATGCCGGAACCGTCCTGGACAATGCAGTCGAGGCTGGCGCGACCCGGATAAACGGCGTCAGCTTTATCGCAACGGATGAGGCGATCGCCGCAGCCCGCCAGGATGCCCTGCGTGCGCATAAGTTCTTGGGCGATCGCCGGGGGTAGGACAGTTAAACTCAAAACGCCCACGATTAGAGGTACCCAGACCAACCAAGCTTTACGGGGCTGTATAGGC
>JBCBSL010000949.1:0-507 GCA_039819145.1 Cyanobacteria bacterium J06638_22 | reverse complement strand
CTTGTAGTCCTGACTACAAGCTCTCTCGCATCATATCCGGCAAGAATCGAGCTAATGTTCAATTCTTTGTAGCGTTGCATGTTCCAAACCTGCGTCCGGGATCAGACCCTAGAGACTAAAGTCGCGGCTATAGAAGCCAAGTCCATCCGCTGTTGCAGACTATGAGAATTTATCGTTAATTCAACGTTTGAGAATCTACGACGGCGGATTTTGTTCTGCTAAGCAGGGCCTCAACCGTCGGCTTGAGTTATATCGAACGCCTAAATAAACGACGTCTCTTTTCGTTCCTACTTGAGACTCGTGTTCCGAGGTAATTTTTTTCAGGAGGCATGATATACCGTTTCCTGAGAAACATTCATCTTGCACCACGCAAAATCAAGGGGTTTAGAAAGGGTTCAGTTTTTGCCCTGGGCTTGGGCTGGGCAGTTAAAACGGTTCTGAAAATTCGCTAAGCTGAGACTCAGCACGCTTTCGTATTCCACAACAGACTTATCAATAGAAGCCATA
>JBCBSL010000948.1:0-509 GCA_039819145.1 Cyanobacteria bacterium J06638_22 | reverse complement strand
ATCATCTCCAGCGTCGAGCATTCCGCCGTTTCGGAACCCGCCCGCAAGTTGGAGATGATTAGGTGGCGGGGGCGGGTATAGTGCTGTGTTACGCCAAAAATAGCGAGATTGTCGGATTCAGTACCACCAGAGTTAAAAATAATGGCGTCTGGGGAAGCATTGATCAAGCTGGCGACCTGCATCCTGGCCTGTTCTACGACCATCGCTGAGCGCTCTCCCCAGGCATGAAGGCTGGACGGATTTCCCCACTGCTCTGTCATGACCTGCTGCATCCGGGCGATCGCGTCCGGGCAGGGAGGCGTTGTTGCACTGTGATCCAGATAAATCTGCATAGCGTTGCTTGCTCGGCGTCTCTTTCAGCATACGGTGTGGCGATTGCCTTTGGTCAAGGGTGCGATCGCAAAGCCATTGCTCCGTTCACCTAATTATTTCTCCGTTTAAATCTCCAATGTTGTCCCCAATCGTTGTATTGAATATCTTTGTACCCAGCCTGTGACGATAGGGACCCA
>JBCBSL010000947.1:0-509 GCA_039819145.1 Cyanobacteria bacterium J06638_22 | reverse complement strand
CTGGATTTACGACATAGACATTGGTGAGGTGATGGCCTACGATCCCGAGCGCCATGCCTATGTGCCCCCCCAAGACATGCTGCCACCCGAAGAGCAAGATGTAGAGCTGGATACGACGGCTGCTGCCTGTGCCCTCCCACTATCGGGTACGGCTCCTGCACCGACGATCTCACGCAACAACGGGGCAACTGCTGCTCCCGTAGCCGCAAGCTATTCGCGGGACGTGATACCGTCGCACCAGCGATTCCCGTTTGTCTACATGTCTTCAGAGCAAGCAGACCGTATCTATCGCGGCTCATCCAACTAATACCAAATTCAATTAAATAGCCATAACGCCTAAATAAAATAGCGTTCGTTCCTACTTAGCAGCAGGAACAAACGCTATTTGTGTTTTTCCGTTGATCGTGCTACGAGCTAGGGTCATGCCAATTCGGGAAGACCCTAGCGCTTAAAGTCACGGCAATAAGAGCAAAGTCCGTTGTTATACCAATTCGCTAAGAACCCACTAC
>JBCBSL010000946.1:0-511 GCA_039819145.1 Cyanobacteria bacterium J06638_22 | reverse complement strand
TGCGGAGCAACCCAACGTCAATTGACTCAACTGCGACGAGAGATTGGATATATTTTTCAATCGCACAATCTCCATCAGAGCTTAACCGCTCAACAAAACGTTGAAATGGCATTACAACTGCATCAGCTAACGGCGGTAGAGCGTCGAACTAAAGCGGGTGAAATGCTCGAATCAGTCGGGCTAGGACAACGACTGCACTACTTCCCAGATGATTTATCAGGTGGGCAAAAACAACGAGTGGCGATCGCCCGCGCCCTAGTCAGTCATCCCAAAATTGTCCTCGCAGATGAACCCACAGCAGCCCTTGATAGTAAGTCGGGGCGGGAAGTGGTGACACTCATGCAGAAACTCGCGAAAGAGCAAGGTTGCACGATTCTGATGGTTACCCACGACAACCGCATTTTGGACGTAGCGGATCGTGTGGTCGAAATGGAAGATGGACGCTTGCTCTCCAGTCATTCTCCACGTTCCAGTCATGTTTCTCAGTCTCAAGAGCAAGCAGCATTTGATG
>JBCBSL010000945.1:0-512 GCA_039819145.1 Cyanobacteria bacterium J06638_22 | reverse complement strand
GGGCGTCGACCAGTTCAAACACCATGTCACCCAGCAACACGATTGGGGTGGTGGCTTTTCGCTGCTTCTGAAGCTTGCTGGGTTTGCTCAGGTTGAAGGAATTAACCATAGCTCACCCTCATGTGCTTATGGGCGATCGCCTCCAGTGCTTGTTCCAAAGCGTCTTGATGCTCTTCAAGCGCCCGCTCAAAGTCTTGAATGTTGGTGCCCTCGCCAATATTGAACGTATTCTCAATGGTTACAGTGATTGAGGCTCCCGCACTTGGAGTCTCACCAACAGTCGGGGCAATGCCCGCGCCACTATCAGGTATCCCCACCGAAGCCCCTATTTGAGGCATTGGTGACCGGAAGCTGGAGAGCATGGGAACAGATGGGGCGATCGCCTGGGGTATAGACAGCTCGGGCGGGGTCAGCAGTTGCAGCGCTGGTGCTAAGTAGCCTCCTAGGTCTACCGAAGCGATACCTGCGCCCACCATCTGCGCAATTTTCGCGCCTGGGTTTTGACTGATTTG
>JBCBSL010000944.1:0-513 GCA_039819145.1 Cyanobacteria bacterium J06638_22 | reverse complement strand
TCTTCAAAAGCGAACGATTAAAAAAAGTAATCAGAACCGACGCTATTGAATGCGGCAAATCAGGGTAGGTTGAGTCCGGCAAAAGCGGATGTGAGACAGGTTGTCTTTGGTGAGTGGATTTTTCGTCATCTACACCCCAAACGACAGTCCTATAAGAACTACCCCTCAACGGTCTAATCACCGGGGTCGTCTACCAGAATCTAGCATTGCAACCCTAAATCAACGGATGGGTTCACTATTGCTTCAATTCTGTCTCTCCTATTCACATCTCAAAGCGGTTCGAGTTGTTGTCCCGGCGCGCGTTTCGTCTAAACCATCGTTGAGGAGGCAAACTCTATGCTTTTTGAACCCGTCCTTAATCTTTCCAGCCTGAATGGCAATAATGGCTTTGCTATTAATGGCATAGCCGAGGGCGATCGCTCCGGTGTTTCCGTCAGTGGCGCAGGCGACATCAACGGCGATGGCATTGATGATTTAATTATTGGCGCAACCGAGGCCGACCCCAATGAAATC
>JBCBSL010000943.1:0-513 GCA_039819145.1 Cyanobacteria bacterium J06638_22 | reverse complement strand
GCTAGCAATCATTGATTCTAGTGAAGGGGTGGCGACCCTGGCCAGCGCGGGTGACCACGGTCATGACCATGCCAAAGAAGAGGGGCATGACCACGCTGAGGGGGAAGACCACGATCATGACCATGATCATGCTGAAGGCGAAGCCCACGCCGAAGGCGAAGAGCATGACCATGACCATGCCGAAGGTGAGGAGCACGATCACGCGGAAGGCGAGGAGCACGACCACGCTGAGGGTGAAGACCATGATCATGCCGAGGGCGAAGCCCATGACCACGCCGAAGACGCCCACGGTCATGCCCATGGTGAATTCGACCCTCACGTCTGGCTCGACCCCAAACGCGCGATCGAACAGGTCGAGAATATTCGTGATGGGCTGATTGCCGCTGACCCCGAAGGCGAAGCTGAATACACGGCCAATGCCGAGGCGTTTATTGCTGAGCTGCAATCCCTAGACGCGGATATTAGCGAAAAGCTGGCTCCTTTTGAAGGGCAGACCTTCGTCGTGTTCCATGA
>JBCBSL010000942.1:0-514 GCA_039819145.1 Cyanobacteria bacterium J06638_22 | reverse complement strand
CTTCTCTAGATCGATCGCCAATTTCTTGAGCAATGATAAGAGCCTGTTGGTAACTGTCGAGCGCTTGCTCCAAATGCTCCAGACTGCGGTAAGCAATTCCTAAATTGCCAAGCGCAGCCCCTTCACTCTGGCGATCGCCAATCTCGCGGGTGATGACAAGCTGTTGCTCATAGAGCACGACCGCCTCCTGATATTGTCCTAAGTGGCGGTAAGCAGTTCCCAAATTTCCCAAAGCGTTGCCTTCGCCCCGGCGATCGCTAATCTCGCGGGTGATAACGAGACTTTGCTCATAGAGTTCGGTCGCCTCCTGATATTGCCCTAGGTTGCGGTAAGTAACTCCCAAATTGTTCAGGATGCTGCCTTCGCCCCGGCGATCGCTAATCTCGCGGGCGATGACGAGACTTTGCTCATAAAGGGTGATCGCATTCTGATATTGCCCTAAGTCGGCGTAAGCAGCTCCCAAATTGTTCAGGATGCTGCCTTCGCCCCGGCGATTGCCAATCTCGCGAGTAAT
>JBCBSL010000941.1:0-514 GCA_039819145.1 Cyanobacteria bacterium J06638_22 | reverse complement strand
GTAAACACTTATCCTGCAAGGCTTTTCTGAAATCAATTGATGACGCGCCCTACAGCATTGAAAAGAGGGCCAAGGGAAAGAGTTCCTCAAACGTCAGCGATCGCCCCTCTCCATTTTTGGGAGCATCGTGCCGCGTCATGTCCTTTGCAAGGAAAATGCAATTTTTATCCCTCATGGAGAGGTTGTAAGCGGCGATCGCCAAGGACATGAGGGATTAGCCATCTTTACCTTCGCTGATGGTGTGCCGCTGATACTCCACCATCATCAGCGAAATTTGGTCTGCTTTTGGCCTGTTGTCGCAACCTCCAAGATGTTGCGGAGCGATTTCTGAAAAAAAATTAGCATACTTTTGAATTCACCCTTTTGTTCTCAGCAAGAGTTATGAGCAAGAATCCAATTATATCAAGGGTTTTAGCGATCGAAAATCAATCCCGACTAAAAAAGTCGGCTATGTTTGACGGT
The DNA here is from genome assembly GCA_039819145.1 of Cyanobacteria bacterium J06638_22. Taxonomy (GTDB): domain Bacteria; phylum Cyanobacteriota; class Cyanobacteriia; order Elainellales; family Elainellaceae; genus Vacuolonema. The sequence continues at coordinate 52 of JBCBSL010000941.1, read as the reverse complement.
GGATCTGCCCCATGTTAGTATCAGCTCACTGTTTGTGAAGAAATGAGTTCAA
>JBCBSL010000940.1:0-514 GCA_039819145.1 Cyanobacteria bacterium J06638_22 | reverse complement strand
CAACAACAATCGACATTATCGATAACGACATTGGTTCTGCTGGGGATGACACGCTGAGGGGTGGCGATGGCAACGACATTATTCGTGGACTCGCAGGAGATGACATACTGAGAGGCTTGGCGGGCAGCGATCGCCTCATTGGTGGCAGCGGCAGCGATCGCCTCATCGGTGGCAGTGGTAACGATCGCCTTATCGGTGGCAGCGGTAACGATGACCTGAGAGGCAATGGCGGTAATGATCGTCTCGTTGGTGGCGGCGGCAGCGATCGCCTCATCGGTGGCAGTGGTAACGATGACCTGAGAGGCAATGGCGGTAATGATCGCCTCGTTGGTGGCGGCGGCAATGATACGTTGACGGGCAATGGCGGTGGCGATCGCCTGATAGGTCAGGCTGGTGATGATCTCTTAAACGGTGGTGGTGGAAACGATACGCTGCTTGGTTCCACAGGCAATGATGTACTTTTAGGAGATCATCACCAGCCTGACCTATCAGGCGATCGCCACCGCCATTGCCC
>JBCBSL010000939.1:0-515 GCA_039819145.1 Cyanobacteria bacterium J06638_22 | reverse complement strand
ACTCGACCCAACTCCACAGTTCCACCAAGTTGTGACCACGAATCTGCCCAATGATATCCACGGGATCTCCTTTTATTGGCCTGCTCTCAGGGTTGTCATGGAAAGGCTGGGCTGGGGACATTGATTTGGCGATCGCCCCCCAGCGTCAAAGAAATTGACCTCTATCAATTCTACGAAAAATACCCCAGATGACTTTCTGCCCCCTCATACTGCTCTGAGGACAGTTGAGGGCGATCGCCCTACTCCACTGATGTGGCAAGAACAATGCATGCTTCACACCTCAGTACAGGATAAAAAATCAAGGAGTATCTGGTTTTTGTGCTGTACTCAGGCTTCACACAGGGTTGTCTTTACGATGCATATTCAAAACCACCTGCCAAACCAGCATTAGGCTGACGCAGTCGAATGTTGACCTGAATGAGGCCAGTACTACACGGTAGCTCAGCTCCCCAGCACAGTACATTGACCTCCGGCGTAGCCGGATAAACATAGTCAACATCATTGAGCTGAGCCGT
>JBCBSL010000938.1:0-519 GCA_039819145.1 Cyanobacteria bacterium J06638_22 | reverse complement strand
GGTTCTGGAACTCAGGTCTCTCCGTCTGAGGCAGATAAAGAAGTGATTGCTTCGCCTGAGGGGATGCACGCGGCACCCAATGTAGGGCTGCAAACGGAGCGCGATCGCTCTCTGAGTCGTCTACGTCAGCGTCGCAACCAGTTGCGCCAGACGCTCTCTTCTGATGGCAGTATTCCTCCGCTACAGGTTGATACTGTACAGCAGGAGAGAGCGTCTGGCGCAACTGGTTGCGGCGCTGACGTAAACGGCTAAGGGAGCGATCACGCTCTGCTCGCAGCCCTTCATCGGGTGCCGCATGCATCCCCTCGGGCGAAGCGATGGCGTCCTTATCTGCCTCAGACGTCGAGGCCTGAGTTCCAGAGCCATCTCGCACACTTGTTGCCCAAGGGGCAGAACGGCGAATTTCGTATGAGCGTTGCCCACCAACAGCTTCTGAGGCAGCAAACGCTTCCGTTAGAGCAAGTGCTGATCTGCTGAGACCTCAGTCTGTTGGTGGGCAACGCTCATACGAAATTCGCC
>JBCBSL010000937.1:0-520 GCA_039819145.1 Cyanobacteria bacterium J06638_22 | reverse complement strand
CGCGCCAGGTGTCACCCATTCTCAACTGCCCTTCGTCAGAACGAGGCTGACGTTTCAAGCCCTCAGTACCGAGTCGCGAAAAGCAATAGGCCGATAGGTACCGATAGAGCACTTGTTCATCTCGATTGATGACCGCATTGAGGCGATCCGTGCCCACCAGCACCACCGCAATTTCTAAGAGGTCTGCGATGTCTCTGATTTCAGACATCGCTTCCACCTGACACCTCCGGAGGGGGAACCGATGGTCATCATGGTTTTTGATTCGTCCGAACAATCTGTAAGAGCTAGTACGCCTGTATGATTTAAGTGTCCATTTTTCAAGAATCTCTAGCAGTGCAGCAGCCTGTTCAGCTTGTCCGGGGGCAAGATAATCGCATCGTCGAAGCACTGCTGGTCGATTTGACTCAGTCTCATTTGGATGCCTTCGATACGCTGTGGCTGACACTTCCGGCGATCGCTTTCCAATCTTCCGGCGTCAGTACCTTTCTGAAAACTCCCCGAACTTCTTCGTGAGCTATCT
>JBCBSL010000936.1:0-520 GCA_039819145.1 Cyanobacteria bacterium J06638_22 | reverse complement strand
TAAACACTTGCCCTGCAAGGCTTCTTAATCAATTGATGACGCGCCCTAGCACTGACGCTTCTTCGATGGACTATAGTGCTTGAACGTTTTTGAGGAAGGACTTTGACACTTAATTGATGACAGCCCTTAGCATAACGTCTCAAATTCTAACCAACCCCACCTGCGAAGCCTGATCCAAAAATCACAAAGTCAACCAGACAGACGGTTCATCCCCTCTCTACTGCTACGGAAAAATATCACTGCTGTCTAGTTCGCTGATTCCAGGTTTCCCGACACGCCACGCTATATCTTCAGGCAAAACGCTCTAAGGACTTAAAAACTTCGGCATATAAACAGACATAACTAGCAAGAATTCTATGGTTTTCATAGCCTCTGACGAAGGTTTCCCACAGCCAGAGCCACGGGAAATCTGCTCCTATTTGATGAGGGCATCACGCTACAAGCTCCATTGCCATTGATAACAGAAGCCATAAACAGAGGCACAAGGTCTTGTAAAATGCACATTAGCTGATTGACAAAC
>JBCBSL010000935.1:0-520 GCA_039819145.1 Cyanobacteria bacterium J06638_22 | reverse complement strand
AGAGGTTGTCACCTGTTTACAATCCAGTGCTCAGTACAGGACAAAAACTTGAAGAGGAAAAAAGGGTTTCATGGAATTGCTAAACACCAATGACCCCCTATGGAGCAAGTTACGCTACTGCGTAATACGTTGCGCGCTCATCTTAAGGATGGGCATAGCGCCCGTGTGGGCTTCCTCACCCTGTTTCTGATTGCACTTTTACGGATACGAATTGTGAACTTAAGCGCCAGATCGCTGGGATACAAGGGATCAAGGGTGCTGCTGAATAGCGGTATGAATCGAAACTTCGTTGCGATTCATACCCTATGGTTTTCATACCCAGAATCAGCAATACCCCCGCGCCATTGGTTTTCATACCCAGAATCAGCAATACCCCCGCGCCATGTCAAATCAAGAGTTAGCAAGGGTTTAATTTTTGGCCTGTGCTGAGAGCATCGGCAGGTCAAATTCCCCCGGGTTTTGGCCGTTGGGCTGGAAGGGTGAAAAGACTTTGCCGAATTTTCCAAATTGCAGGTTACAC
>JBCBSL010000934.1:0-522 GCA_039819145.1 Cyanobacteria bacterium J06638_22 | reverse complement strand
TGACGGGTGCGAATACTTAAGGTTTGGGTTTCAACTTCCCGCTTGCCAACTACTGCCACTACAGGGATTTTTTCGAGTTCGGCATTACGTATTTGTTTGCCCAAACGTTCCTCCGAACAGTCTATTTCTACCCGATAACCAGCCTGTTTGAGATTAGCAGCAATAGTTTCCCCATATTCTCTTTGTGCTTCGCTAACTGGCAGCAAACGTACCTGTATCGGTGCTAGCCATAAGGGAAAATCACCTGCATAGTTTTCGATTAAAATTCCATAAAAACGCTCTAAAGACCCAAAAATTGCCCGATGAATCATAATCGGACGCTGACGAGAACCATCGGCTGCGACATATTCCATGTCAAAGCGTTCTGGTAAGTTAAAATCTACCTGGATAGTGGAACATTGCCAAGTACGTCCGATGGCATCTTTGATTTTGATATCAATCTTAGGACCATAGAAAGCACCACCACCCTTATCTTCCAAGTAATCCCAACCTTTAGTATTTAAAGCTTCTACTAAAGCCTGA
>JBCBSL010000933.1:0-522 GCA_039819145.1 Cyanobacteria bacterium J06638_22 | reverse complement strand
ATGCGATCGCTCAGCAAATCGTCAACAACCTGAATACCCCTGACATCATTGGCTTACAGGAAGTTCAGGACAACACTGGTGGTGAAATCGTTGACGATATTATTGCTGCCGATGTCACCCTGCAAACGCTAGTCGATGCGATCGTAGCTGCGGGTGGCCCCGAGTATGAATTCATCGACAACACCTTCATTATTGATGAGGCAAGTGGGGGGCAGCCCGGTGGTAACATCCGCACCGCCTTCCTGTACAATCCCGACCGTGTTGATGTCGTTGAGGGGTCTGTTCGTCCTGTCGGTAGCCAAGCGCCTGGTGAAGCCTTCAACGGTGCTCGTTTACCCTTGGCGGCTGACTTTACTTTCAACGATGAGACCGTAACCGTTGTCAACAACCACTTCTCTTCCAAGGGAGGCAGTGCACCCATCGTGGGTCTGGAACAACCCTTCGAAGCTCGCCAGGAAGAGGTTGCGGTCAATGGTTCCTTGGATGAGCGTCAGGCTCAATCCGCTGAGAGTCAGGCCCTTT
>JBCBSL010000932.1:0-522 GCA_039819145.1 Cyanobacteria bacterium J06638_22 | reverse complement strand
CGAAGCGCTTCTAGAGAGGATTTCCCTTTAAAAACTAAAGATTCGGTTTGTGTTGTGCGGTTAGGTTTTTCACTAGCCGCTCTCTTTGTTTGTCAATGCTCAGCCGATGTCAAACGCCCGATCGCTATTTTAAAGGCACGTGCCTGTTTGATATAAGTCTTTTTAAGAGGACTTCTTAAGAAGCACTGTTAAGGCTCGGATGAAGCCCAAGCACTGAGTATGAAGACGAACGCAATTCCATTCGTCCGGTGCAGTATCAATGCTAGGATTTTTCCAAAAGGGTATGGAAGTTTGAAGGATAGCGTTTCTCAAATTTAGGGGTGGGTTGAGCATCCTAACTAAGCCTGCGATCGCTGCTTTGAGTGTGGCTTTAGATTTCCCCCTTATATGAATCGTTATAAATGACTTCCGTATAAATTTTCTGAACTGGAGCTGTCGGTGAATCTGAATCGTTATATCCGATTTAGAGGGTTCACTCTTCCCTATCGCCCAGTTCATCTGAAATGTTTGGGTAAGCGATGG
>JBCBSL010000931.1:0-523 GCA_039819145.1 Cyanobacteria bacterium J06638_22 | reverse complement strand
AAAAACTACCAAATCTCCCAGTTTGATCTGCCCATCGCCGAGCACGGCTGGATCGAGATCGAGCTAGTCGACCAAAAGGGCGGCACCGTAGAACGCAAAAAAATCGGCATCACCCGTCTACACATGGAGGAAGATGCCGGTAAGCTCGTCCATGCCGGTAGCGACAGTCTGGCTGGCTCCACCTATTCCCTGGTGGACTACAACCGGGCCGGTGTTCCTTTGATTGAGATTGTTTCCGAGCCAGACCTGCGCACCGGCAAAGAAGCCGCGGAATATGCCCAGGAAGTCCGCCGCGTCGTGCGCTACCTCGGTGTCGGTGACGGCAACATGCAGGAAGGTTCGCTGCGCTGCGACGTAAATATTTCCATCCGTCCCCAGGGGCAAGAGGCCTTTGGCACCAAGGTGGAAATCAAGAATATGAATTCCTTTAGCGCCATCCAAAAGGCCATCGACTACGAAATTGAGCGGCAGACCGAAGCCTTGGAAAGCGGTGACGAAGAGATCGTCCAAGAAACCCGTCTGT
>JBCBSL010000930.1:0-524 GCA_039819145.1 Cyanobacteria bacterium J06638_22 | reverse complement strand
CCATCACAAGTAGTGAAATAATACCCAGGGTGAGCGACGAGCCGCTGACAATCTGATCCCAGTCGCTCGACGTCAAGCCATAGGGAGTTACCTTACTGTACTGTACCGAAGCCAAGAACGACCCTGTGATGCTATATGCTCCAAGCCCACTCACAATGCTGGCCAAGCCTTTGCAGAGCCACCCTGCATGGAACCAGCAAAAACAGGCCACACTAATACCTGCCAGAACAGCCAAAATACGAGCGATCTGAAATAAGCGCCGTTCGCTGACGTTCATCAAGGTATTAAACCCTCTGTATTGGTCTTGAATGGCTCGAAATTGTTGAGGATTGAGGTCTAGACCCGCAACCTCATATGTCATAAGTCCGATGACTGGCAAATGCAAAAGCTGTTGGCAGTCTACAGGGCTACCGCCATAGGAAGCACGGCAACTCGTTAGCCGAGAGCCTTCATTGTTGACGTTGGTGAGGCTAATCTCAAGCGTACGACCTTGAACCTCTGCTTGACAGTCAACTTGCTGAGCT
>JBCBSL010000929.1:0-526 GCA_039819145.1 Cyanobacteria bacterium J06638_22 | reverse complement strand
AAGTAATCTTACCTAGAAAGAGGGTGCTGCCCCACTACTCATAGGTGTTTGCGCGAAAATAGCTGTACATACATATAATTTTCTGGGGGAATATCTTGGAGGAATACTCACCCAGGAAATTGTTTCAATAATTGGTAGTCCACTAATGTAAAGGATAGAGAAAAACATGACCTATCTACTGTTCACAGCGGCATAGCAGCGATGGCGATAGAAATGACCTGCCCCACCTGCGGCTCCCACGACATCTCAAAGAATGGTACGACGCGAAGAGGCAAGCAAAACTATAAGTGCCGCGACTGCGGGCGTCAGTTCGTTGAAGACCCTCAATGGCAACCCAAATCGAAAGACACCTTCGGCTTAGTCAACGTGTTGTTACTAGAGAAGATTCCCTTGGCGGGTATCGCCAGAGTCACTCAGGTTTCAGACAGTTGGCTCCAGGAGTACGTTAACGACGCGGATGCCGAGGTCACCCGAACTGCGTCCGTCGTCCCTAAGGCCAAGGGAAAACTGACGGTCCAAATGGATG
>JBCBSL010000928.1:0-527 GCA_039819145.1 Cyanobacteria bacterium J06638_22 | reverse complement strand
CAGGGTTTACCTTTTCACCCGAAGTAGCACGGGGAACGGTGGAATTTCGTGCGGGAGCGATCGCTGATGTTGCTTCAGACGGCGGCGGCAGTATTCGCATCGTTGCCAACACCATCGATCTGTCTAGCAGCAGCTTGTATGCGGGCATCGGCGAAGGATTGGGCACCCCAACCAGCCAAGCCGGAACGATTGTGCTGGAGGCTCGCGATCGCGTTCGTCTGAGTGGCACGAGTCAAATCTTTAACGACCTGCGATTAGGCGGGAGTGGAACCAGTGGCAACGTCCAGCTAACAGCGCGGGATGTGCAGGTGCTGGAGGGATCGCAAATCAGCGCGAGTACCTTTGGCCGGGGAAATTCTGGCTCGGTTCACATTGTAGCGGGCGATCGCATCCTATTTTCTGGCATCCGTCCCGATGGGTTGTCGAGCAGCGCCGCGTTCAGCAATGTCAACAACGGGGCAGTGGGCAATGGCGGCAATCTACGGCTGGCAGCACCCATCATCGAGCTTCGCGATGGGGCACAACTG
>JBCBSL010000927.1:0-528 GCA_039819145.1 Cyanobacteria bacterium J06638_22 | reverse complement strand
CTCTAGCGAAAGTGCTCACCGGCCTGTATCAACCTCAGAGTGGCTCCATATGGGTCGATACTCAGTCCATCACGTCAGACCATCAAGAATGGTATCGCCAGCACTTTTCCGTTGTGTTCTCCGATTTTTACTTGTTTGACCGGCTGCTGGGATTTGAAAGCAGCGCTGACGATATTAATGCCCAGACCTATTTGCAGAAGTTACAGCTCGACCATAAGGTCACAATTGAACAGGGTCAGTTTTCCACGACAGCTCTATCACAGGGGCAACGCAAACGCTTAACTCTCCTGAGCGCCTATCTTGAAAATCGCCCCATTTACTTATTCGATGAATGGGCTGCGGATCAAGATCCAACTTTCAAAAACATCTTCTACACCCAGTTTCTGCCCGACCTAAAAGCTCAGGGCAAAACGGTTTTCGTCATCAGCCATGACGATCACTACTTCCACCTAGCCGATCGCATCATCAAGCTCGACTACGGCAAAGTCGAATTCGACCAACCGGCATCCTCGGCCCATGTCTAATGAG
>JBCBSL010000926.1:0-528 GCA_039819145.1 Cyanobacteria bacterium J06638_22 | reverse complement strand
AGCAGGGGATGCGGCCAAGCATGCCACCCTTTATGTCAACCTAGAGCCTTGCAATCACACTGGGCGTACGCCTCCCTGTACGGAAGCTGTTCTGGCAGCGGGCATTACTCGGGTAGTGGTGGGCACGGTTGATCCCGATCCGCGTGTTTCAGGTAGCGGGATTGAACGCTTGCGTCAGGCTGGCTTAGAGGTTCAAGTTGGGGTCAAGGAAGCCGCCTGTCGCCAACTGAATGAAGCATTTATCCACAGTGTTCAGTCTCAGCGTCCCTTTGGCATGCTGAAATATGCCATGACCCTGGATGGCAAAATTGCGGCTGAGGGAGGGCATAGTGCTTGGGTGACCAGTCCAACGGCCCGCGCTTGGGTTCATCGTCTCCGTGGCGAATGTGATGCGGTGATTGTGGGGGGACAAACCGTCCGTCGCGATAATCCGCATCTAACGAGTCATGGTCAAAGCGATCGCAATCCTTTGCGAGTGGTCATGAGCCGCCAGCTCAATTTACCGGAACAGGCAAACCTTTGGGCTAG
>JBCBSL010000925.1:0-529 GCA_039819145.1 Cyanobacteria bacterium J06638_22 | reverse complement strand
GTTTGGCCTATCTTTGGTCAAGAAATTTTGAACGCTGATGTTGGCGGCGGTTTCCAGGGGATTCAAATTACCTCTGGGCTGTTCCAAATGTGGCGGGCCAACGGGATCACCAATAGCTTCGAGCTTTACTGCACGGCTATTGGAGCTCTCGTAATGGCAGGCTTGATGCTGTTTGCTGGGTGGTTTCACTATCACAAGAAAGCACCCAAGCTGGAGTGGTTCCAAAACGTTGAGTCGATGATGAACCACCACCTGGCTGGACTGTTGGGCTTGGGCTGCTTGGGTTACGCCGGTCAGCAGATTCATGTGTCGCTGCCGATTAACGCTTGCCTAGATGCCATTGATGCAGGTAAGCCACTCACCATTGGGGGACAGGTCATTGACTCGGTGGCTGCCGTTCCACTGCCCCACGAATGGATTTTGAACCCTGGCCTGATGGCGGATATCTATCCGAGCTTTGCTGAAGGGTTGACGCCGTTCTTCACCCTCAATTGGAGTGCTTACACCGACTTCTTAACCTTCAACGGGG
>JBCBSL010000924.1:0-529 GCA_039819145.1 Cyanobacteria bacterium J06638_22 | reverse complement strand
GTCATAATCCGTCGATCCATAGGCACTATTGAGATCGCTAATGACCACCAGACGGATGTCGCCCCGGGGCGGCTCATACAATCCATTGGGTTCCACACTGTCCACTAACGCTGCCGTTTCAGCGGGCAACTCCGCGTCCACCGATTCGGGTGCGGCCTCAGCTGGCACCGTTTCAGCAGGATCACCTGCAGGGGCTTCAGAAACAGGCGACATAGATTGATCGGGCTGACAACCATGCAAGGCCAGCGCCAGACAAACGCCCAGGAAAAGATGCAGACAACGTTTGAATCCCCACTTCAACCAATGATTGAACTTCCCAACCGCGAGCGATCGCCCATCCCCCATCCCCTTGCCCTCCCTACCCACCAAGAACAACGTCTGAAACCCAGGCTGCGAACCAGGACAGTCATAACCTGCTCGTCTATAAATAACCCACAAATGGCTCCGGGTTGCAACTCAAAAAACACCAGCGGCGCGACCCCGTAGACTAAAATCAAGGCATTGCGCCACTGCATCTTACTGTTCACTC
>JBCBSL010000923.1:0-530 GCA_039819145.1 Cyanobacteria bacterium J06638_22 | reverse complement strand
GAAACGACGTCTTCGATCTGAACGACGATTTCGACGAGAATGACATCATTTCTGGTGGTGACGGCAACGATGAGCTTCGTGTCGACAATAATGTTGTCGATACAGACTTCGGTGGCGTTACTTCGGTCGAGATTTTCACGCAGACCGAGAGCGGCAATGCCGTGCTGGGTACGATGGCGCAGGCGGCCGGTATCAACCAGATCCGCTTCGACCGCACGGGCAACGAGAACAACACGATCGACGCCTCGGCGATGACCAACGATCTCAGGTTCATTGCCAACTATGACAGCTCGCTCGGTGGTGGCGGTAGTGATACTCTCACCGGCGGCTCGGGCGATGATCTGTTCAACATGGCCGCGGGTTTCGAAAATGGAAATGACGAAATTGTCGGCGGCGACGGTTTTGACGAAATCAAGGTTCGCGGCGATACTTCTGTTGATTCCAATATCAGCGTTGAATTCACAGAAGTGGAACTCCTTACGCTCGGATCTGCGATCGGCGGCAAGCCGGGTGACGTTAACGGCAACCAA
>JBCBSL010000922.1:0-534 GCA_039819145.1 Cyanobacteria bacterium J06638_22 | reverse complement strand
TTCAGGGGTACTTGCTTCCGGTGCGGAAGGTGCAGTTTGTGGAGGGTCAGATGCTTTGGGTGCTTCGGCAGTCGAGATAGTTTCGTCTGGGGTGCTTTCTTGGGTGGGTGCAGCCGTTGTCTCGGCAGGGGGAGGCGAGATCTGGGCACAGCCAATCTGCACGATCGCGATCGCCACGAGAGGCAGGCAGCGTAGTTGAGAGTGGAGGGACATCATAATGATAAGTTTTGATTTGTTTGGTTAGAAATAGAGTGAATCCAAGGAGTTGGACAAGTCCGAGGATAAACTCTGCTCTGAAGTAATTAATCTGTCATCTCACAAGGCTAGAACCCTGAGATCAAAAGTTATTGGGAAGAGTTAATGACGTTACAATGCTCCAAAATCAGGCATTACAGTTGTCTGTGGGCGATCGCCCCTTCCAACCCAAACCCATAGTTCCCGAAATTAAGGAGAAATCGGGAATGAGCGATCGGTCAGTTGTATTTGTTGACATTCATAAGTTAAGTGGAAGGTTCTTGCCTAGGACTACCTTGC
>JBCBSL010000921.1:0-535 GCA_039819145.1 Cyanobacteria bacterium J06638_22 | reverse complement strand
CAAGATCGCTTGTGGACTGCTTATACAAAAGCGAGAGATGCGACCGACGATCCTAATTTGCAAGTCGCTTTCAGTGATATCTATGATGCATTGATGCGTCATTTTGAAGGTTGTTACTACAGCGTGAGGAGTCGTCAACGGCTTTCTGACTCCGAATTGCAGGAATTAAAGCGGAAATTGGCGTCAATTCTTCCCGCTGCCCCCAGTGACTCTCCGCAAAACCTTTCTTGATCTCAAACGATGAGAACGCATGTTCACCGATGGCTGAAACGATGCCAGGAGGCGGACTTGAACCGCCGACACGAGGATTTTCAGTCCTCTGCTCCATCGGTCACTTCTGGCGGTCGTGGTCTGTCCTCTCGGTTAACCAATAGATCGTAAACCTGCTGAATCCTCTCTCGACTAATCCAGCGCTGATAAGTGCGAGTGTGGATATCAACGCTATGCCCCATCTGTCGGGCTGACAGCTCCACAGGCCAGCCAAACAGTAATGTGCGGACAGCCCAGGCGTGCCGCAGGTCATAGGGCGCGAAGG
>JBCBSL010000920.1:0-536 GCA_039819145.1 Cyanobacteria bacterium J06638_22 | reverse complement strand
ATGCAGGATTGTGAGCTTCAGTCCGAGATGTGTGTACACGGTAGCCTCCCGAGAGGGGATGAAGTACTGCCCTGCGCATAGATACTGCATTGAATCTCTCCTCCTTACTCTCTGGTTTTCAGCACAGCGATTAAATCCAAGCGATTTAGCTGACGGCGAATCATCAGTCCCGAGGCCAGTGCCGCCACCATGATCACCACAAAGGCAAAGGCATAGGTGGACTGGGTGATGACCAGTGGGAAACGAAACAGCTCCCAGTCGTAAATCTCGGTCATCATTGCGGCCAGACCAAACCCCAGAGCAAATCCGATGGGAATTGCCAGGGTGAGCAGCACCGCCTGTTCCCCCAGGAGAATAAACGCGATTTCACCTTTGGTAAAGCCAATGATGCGCAGGGTGGCCAGTTCCCGTTCTCGCTCTGACAGGGCAATGCGGGCCGCGTTGTACACCACGCCAAAGGCAATCACCGAGGCAAACCCCACCAGTACTATCGTAAAGCCCGCCATACTTTTGGTGAGAATTTCGTTGAATTGATC
>JBCBSL010000919.1:0-537 GCA_039819145.1 Cyanobacteria bacterium J06638_22 | reverse complement strand
CGAGTCGCCCGGCGTACCACCACCCGAGGAGTTGCCGCCCGACGGGCTCGCGCTGGCCTGGACGCGGGAGATGGTGAGATCGAACGTTCGGTCGTCGATCGGCCAGTCGTTCTCGACGACGATATGCACGGTCTCGCCCGCCTGCGCTTCGTACAGCAGCCCGCCCGCCTCCACATCGTTGCAGGAGATGTAGTGGGAGTCGTTGGTGCAAATGACTTTAATATTCAACTCCCGGGCAATTTTGAGGATCTCTACGTTCACCACCCGATCTTCGGGGGAGCCGTGATCCTGAATTTCAAGGTAGTAGTCGTCGCCAAACAGATCCTTGTACCACTGGGCCACCCGCCGGGCCACGTCGGGTCGCTTCTGCAAAATCGCCTGGGGTACCTCGCCCCCCAGACAGGCGCTGGTGACGATCAGCCCCTCGTGATACTGCTCTAGTAAGTCTTTGTTAATGCAGGGGCGCGAGAAGATGCCCTTGCCCTGCACCCCTTGCAGGTGGGAGATGGTGGTGAGCTTGACCAGATTTTTGTAGCC
>JBCBSL010000918.1:0-537 GCA_039819145.1 Cyanobacteria bacterium J06638_22 | reverse complement strand
CTTTGAAGTGGAGCTGAGCGAAGGGCGGTTCATCCCTGGCTTCATCGACGGCATCATCGGCATGAATGCCGGTGAAACCAAGGATGTCAGTGCGACTTTTCCCGAAGATTATCCCCAAGAGGATGTTGCCGGAAAGGAAGCGATTTTCACCGTTGAGCTGAAAGAAATTAAGGAAAAGGAGCTGCCGGATCTCGACGATGATTTTGCCGAGGAAGTTAGCGAATTTGAAACCCTGGCGGAGTTGCGCGAATCCTTAGAAAAGCAGCATCAAGAAGAAGCAGAATCAAAAACGAACGCCAACAAGCAGCAAGCATTTCTAGATGAGCTGCTGAAGCATCTTGAGGTGGAATTGCCCGAAAGTTTGGTGCGGCGAGAGGTGGATCAAATGATTACCCAAACGGCTATGCGTCTGGCCGATCAAGGCATGGACATCAAACAGATGTTCACCGCAGAAGTTGTAGAAAACCTGCGGGAACGCAGTCGCCCCGATGCCGAAACCCGTCTTCAGCGCACCATGGCACTCGGTGAAATTGCCAA
>JBCBSL010000917.1:0-542 GCA_039819145.1 Cyanobacteria bacterium J06638_22 | reverse complement strand
GGCACCGACAATCAAATCATCAATGCCGTCGCCGTTGATGTCTCCAGCGCTGCTCACGGCACTACCCGAAAAGTCATCGCTATCAATGCCGTTAATGACAAAGCCATTACTGCCATCGAGTGCAGAGAGATCCAAGCTCGCGTCAAAACCGCTACTAGAGCCAAAGACCACATAGCTCTCTCCCGCCTCACCGTTTTCGTCAGAGTCAGCTCTAGGCGCGCCGATGATCAGGTCATCAATGCCATCGCCGTTGATGTCTCCCGCACTGCTGACAGCGTCACCAATGGAGTACGAAAAAAAGCCGCCAAGATCCGTGGTGATGACAAAGCCGTTGCTGCCGTCCAGTGTAGACAGTTGGAGTCTAGCATCGAAGCCCTCGCTGGAGCCGAACACCACATAGCCCTCTCCACCCAAGAGGTTAGCAACAGGTGCGCCGATGATCAGGTCATCAATGCCGTCGCCGTTGATGTCTCCCGCACTGCTGACAGCCGCACCCGAATTGTCATCTTCATCAATGCCGCTGATAACGAAGCCATTGCGAC
>JBCBSL010000916.1:0-542 GCA_039819145.1 Cyanobacteria bacterium J06638_22 | reverse complement strand
CTCATTTGTACCTGGAAATGAACAACACGATAGGATAACCTCGACTTAGAGGCTTAGATTTGAGCGAGAGTGAGAGGATTGACCCGTGGCGATCGCAGCGTCAAGACCCAAAACAGACACTGCCGAGGAATATCTGGCGTTGGAAGTTCAGTCAGAGGTTCGCAGTGAGTTTCGGGATGGCGAGATTGTTGAAATGACGGGAGCAACACCTGAGCACAACGAGATTACGAGTATTCTCAACGCCTTGCTTAGAGTGGCTTTGAAAGGGCAGCCCTACAGTATTTTCATCACTGACCAAAGACTCTGGATTCCTGAAGCCAATCGCTACACCTACCCCGATGTAATGGTGACACCGCGTCCACCGGAACGAAAACCGGGGCGTAAAGACACGGTGATGAATCCCATCTTGATTGCCGAAACGCTATCTGATTCAACCGAGGGCTATGACCGAGGCGACAAGTTTGCTTGCTACCGCACCATTAAGACGTTTCAGGAGTATGTGCTGATTGACCAATATCGTCCCCACGTTGAGCATTATGTAA
>JBCBSL010000915.1:0-542 GCA_039819145.1 Cyanobacteria bacterium J06638_22 | reverse complement strand
GTCGGACGATCGATTTGCACGTCAGAATCGCTACGGTCCTCCACCAGAGTTTCCTCTGGCCTCGACCTACTCAGGCATAGTTCACCATCTTTCGGGTCCCAACGTGTACGCTCTTGCTCCGCCTCACCGTCGCTGCGGACGAGACGGGCCGGTGGTGCGCCCCACCCCGAGGGGCAGGGATCCCACCTAGGCGCGACCGAAAGGCCGGCCTTCACTCTCATTGCGCCCCTGGGTTTCGTACGACCCCTTGACTCGCGCACATGTTAGACTCCTTGGTCCGTGTTTCAAGACGGGTCGGACGGGTTGCCGACAATATCGCCACTGACCCTAGACGCCGTTACGGGGGGAGCGGAGTCCGTCCCGACCACCAGTCGCGCACGGCACTGCGAGAGCAGTCCCGGCACGGCGGCGGCACGGGAGGCCCCGGGCCCCGCGCCCAAAGGCAGACGCGGATCCTCCTCGGTCCGACAGAAGGCCGGCGGGATGGTAGCCAGTCGTTCGCGTCTGGTGGTATAGCCCGCCTGTGTCGCAGGCCCTCTGTC
>JBCBSL010000914.1:0-545 GCA_039819145.1 Cyanobacteria bacterium J06638_22 | reverse complement strand
GAATGTGTTCGTCGATGTGCCCAATGCTCTGGTCAACAAGAACATCCGCGAACGCAATCAGCTCCTCTATGTGGCGGTTACTCGTGCGGCGAAACGCCTATTTATTTACTAGCTCGATATCTACGGTTGGCCAAAGTTGTTTTCAATTCAAAAGGATTCCTCTTCTCTTGGAGCAGAGTTAAACTGAGGGATGTAGAAAAATACATCTCCAACCACAAATCCCCAATGATAGAACCAACCGAGCAATATATCTGGGTCGTGACGGAAGCTGAGCCAACAGGTGATCGAGGCTCCGACAACGCCCCTGGAAATCCTTTTAACTCAGAATTTCCTACACCGGGGCTCACGACCGCTCGCCGCCACGGGATCCCTGTTCCTGTGACGAAACTTCGCAAGGGCATGGCTGAGTTCCTTGATAGCGTGGGACAGGTGATTCAGGAAGCTCAGAGCAAGGCTGCTGAAGTGGGCAACATGGAGCTGGATGAGATTGAGCTATCGGTTGAAGTTAATGGTGATGGACAAATCAGCCTACTCGGTTCAGGCGC
>JBCBSL010000913.1:0-545 GCA_039819145.1 Cyanobacteria bacterium J06638_22 | reverse complement strand
TTACTTAGTCAGTATCTATCCTCAAAAGTCAATGAAGAGCTTCAAATTCCTCCTACTAGCCTGATTTGGAATAGAATGCAGCATTGTGGTTTCGATAAGACTCTTCAAACAGTAGAATATTCTTGTAAATAGTGATCCTTTCACGCTCGATTCTGCCGCTTGATAGCCCAACAATCCCTCTCCGGGTTACGCGGAGAGAGTGGCGCTGCCCGCCATTTGGGCAGCGTCGCCGCAGCCGCCAGGCTGGGCCGCATCAATCTCTCCTCTGCAAGGTACTTCTACCTCCAGGAATTCTTACCAGTCGAAGAGCTCACGCCCGCAGCCCAGGTATCCGCCGCCGCACGCCAACTCCACTACCACGCCGACTCCCTCTCCCGCCAGGCCACCCATTACCACGACCAGAACACCCCTCAGGCGCTAGCGCGAGAAAACGGTGTGCGCACCGCACTGAAGGCCATCACCGACCAGTACGGGAGCCTACAAACTCTAGAGCGCGCCGCTGACTACGGAGAGAGTGGCGCTGCCCGCCATTTGGGCAGCGTCGC
>JBCBSL010000912.1:0-546 GCA_039819145.1 Cyanobacteria bacterium J06638_22 | reverse complement strand
CATGCTCCCAAAATACGTTCATAGCCTGCTCTAAAGCGACTTGAATGTCGAATTGCTTGCTTGGGCCACGCGTCATTTGCAATCTGCTGTATGTCAACCACGATTTAACTCTAACATTATCTAGACCGATTGGTCAATATTTTCTGAAAATTGTCCGCTGTATTTCTATAGCGTTATCGCCTTGCGCATTGAGAGTGAGAGAAATCATTGTTTGAAAGCCCTGCGGTGCGAGGCTTTCAAACAATGATTTGGTTTTGCCTAAGCGTGCAGTGCGATATCCGTTTAGGTGCGGAACTTATGCAAAGCTCAGACCGTCTGGCTAAATTTGTTGGTGTTATGGGTGCAAGTTGGTGTTACGGGTGCAATTTGCTTACAACACCAGCCCGCGACACCAAAAAAATCTCTCTTTAAGGATCCTGTGCTGTGGGGTTTTTAGAGAATGATCGGTTAGAAAAGGGTTGGTTCTGCCTTAAATGCCTAAGTCTTGGTGAAGTTAGACAATAAGCTTGGTGCAGTGATGAAGTGAGCATCCCTTTGGGGCGGAAC
>JBCBSL010000911.1:0-547 GCA_039819145.1 Cyanobacteria bacterium J06638_22 | reverse complement strand
CGATGCTATTCCATCAAGACGATTGGACGCTATCCAACGGTATCCTCAGCAACACCAAACACGATTAGGGGCAAGAAGCGCTGAGTTGGAACCGAAAATTGAGTTCACTGGAGACAGCCCCAAACTGGGTGTTATGACAACACTGAACCGATCTCAAACGGGGCGATCGCACCCCTGCATAGCAGAAACCCTCCCAGAGTTTTCCCAAAGCAGAGACAAATCTGATCAATCAGCCTTCTGAAGAAGCCTGGGATTCTATGCCCTCGGCAACTATCACGGATACCTATCGTGAGGGCATCTCAGCGACCCCCTATACGAGAGGAGAGTCTGGGATAACGGTAAGCAATTGCCATGAGCGATCGCTGAATTTCGTGATACAGAGTTAGAAGTGGCTGAACTAGACGCAGGTTAACGGCAGTAGGCAGACGCGGCAGGTTTTCGGGCTGACCTAGAGTGTGAAGGATCTCTCGAAAGCGAATTTCTTGCTTGATGGCCTTGCCGAAAAAGCAGGAAAATGCCAGGATTTTTCACACAAAACCGTTAATTG
>JBCBSL010000910.1:0-550 GCA_039819145.1 Cyanobacteria bacterium J06638_22 | reverse complement strand
CAGCCCATTCTTGAGTCCCTAAATTAAAGGCTAGTGTCGTATCAAATCCATCGGGGTAACTAGACTCGGCCATCAGGCTTTTGGCTTTGTCCATGTCGGTGGTGTAGGGGTAGGGCTGAGGCCAGTCAATGGTCTGGGGGTCAAAGCTCTCACCGCCATACATTTTGACGCACTCACCATAAAGAGCGGTGTCCACAATGGCTTCATAGGGCATTGCATAGGCCACCGCCTGACGAACCTTGACATCGCTAAAGGGATTGGCGGCTCCTCCTAGCTCAGGCTGACTATTTAGATCCACTGTGTAGAGGCAGTTTTCAATTGGGGTGGAAACAACGGTGTACGTATCGGCGGCTTTTAGCTCACTGATATCTTTTTCAGATACTTCATAATTAACATCGACGTCGCCCTTTTCTAGCAGCGCGCGTCGGTTACCGGCTTCAGGTACATTGAGGTGGTGCTAGTGCGCAATGAGCAGTGGACATCAGGTCCAGCCCCTGCCATTGAAAAGATCATTTGGCTCAATGTACCTGAAGCCGGTAACCGACGCGCG
>JBCBSL010000909.1:0-550 GCA_039819145.1 Cyanobacteria bacterium J06638_22 | reverse complement strand
CTCAGACCTGGCCGCAGCACCCGCGTAGAATTCGAATACATCCGCCACGGCACCCAAACCTTGATTGCTTCCTTCAATGTTGCAACCGGACAAATCGACCAAGCCAGTGTCGGCGACACTCGTACTGAGCAAGACTTAGACACCCATTTACGACACTTGCTGAGCCAATCACCCCAGGCTCCCAAAATTCATCTGGTGATGGACTGTCTCAACACCCATCAATCGGAAGCTTTGGTGCGCCTCGCCGCCGCACTCGAACCCGAGCCAATTGACCTGGGTCAGAAAGGGAAAACCGGCATTTTGCACTCGATGGCGACCCGGGCCGCCTTCTTGAGCAATCCAGAGCATCGCCTGGTCATACACTTCACCCCGAAGCATTGTTCTTGGCTCAATCAGATTGAAATTTGGTTCAGTATTTTGGTGCGCAAGTTGTTGCGACGCTCTAGCTTCAAGAGTCAAGCTCACCTCAAGAAGAAGATTTTGGCCTTTGTCGACTATTTCAATCGCACCATGGCCAAGCCCTTTAAGTGGAACTACACCGGCAAACCAC
>JBCBSL010000908.1:0-550 GCA_039819145.1 Cyanobacteria bacterium J06638_22 | reverse complement strand
CCTCCCCAGCGATGCTGATCTACCGGGTATTCTCCGAGACCATGACGTTGAGGTGACTGCTCTTCCTACTCAGGAGAGCTGGGGAATCGGCGGATTATTGGGGTTTCTTTTTCCCCTGTTGATGATTTGGATTCTGTTCAGCGTGCTGACAGGTGGAATGGGAATGGGAACGGGATCTCCTGCGTTCAATGTGGGCAAGAGCAGAGCACGGATTTATTCAGAAACGGGAAACCGTGTCACCTTTGATGATGTGGCCGGTGTTGATGAAGCGAAGGCCGAATTACAAGAGATTGTGGACTTTCTGCAACAGGCCGACAAATATACACATCTGGGAGCCAAGATTCCCAAAGGGGTGCTGCTGGTAGGCCCACCCGGTACGGGCAAAACCCTGCTGGCAAGGGCGATCGCGGGAGAAGCTGGGGTTCCCTTCTTTAGCATCTCAGCCTCCGAATTTATTGAAATGTTTGTTGGGGTCGGGGCATCACGGGTACGAGATCTGTTTGAGCAGGCTAAGCAACAGGCTCCCTGCATTGTATTTATTGACGAGCTG
>JBCBSL010000907.1:0-552 GCA_039819145.1 Cyanobacteria bacterium J06638_22 | reverse complement strand
ATCCTCACCTATCAAATTCTTTTTGCCATACGACTGGAACACGAACTTGGATGTTAGCTCACGAACAGGTTTATTTCCCGTAAAAAATTAGGACTTACGCACACTGGCGAGAAGCAGCTCCCTCAAATCCAGAATAAGTCGCTAGAGTCAAGGTATGAAAGTTGCGTCATACCCGATACCAGAAGCAACTGCACCGTGAGGGCAAGCAAGTGACGGGTCTAGAAGCCTGTCAATGTCGCAAAGCGCGGATTCAGCGCAATTACATTGGCTGCGCGTTTCTGGTTTGGGTTCGACTCAATGCCTTCGCCCAACAAACGGGGCAAACCATTTATCAGCTGAAGCATGGCTTACTGGATTACTATCTTTGCCAGCAGCTCAAGCAACCCTCTCTTAACATGGCTCTTGCGTAAGTCCTAAACATAAGACTATTCTCAGAAGCTACCCAACAATCAAGCGATCGCTTCACAGCGAAATTTCGGCTTGGGCAATATCTCATATCCAAATCCTTTTAAGGGATATTGGCTTACGCGGTATGATCTGTGTGATTTGGAT
>JBCBSL010000906.1:0-552 GCA_039819145.1 Cyanobacteria bacterium J06638_22 | reverse complement strand
CACCTCCCTTTCACGGAGGCGACGGGGATTCGAATTCCCCTGGGGGTACTCCAGAGATAAGCGCGTTGCCGCTCTTGTTCATCTCCGCCGCACGTCGTATGCGGTGGAGATAGTTTTTTATACAGGACTTACACATTGATTAAGAGGCACCGTTTCTCTACGGTTTGCCTAAGAGGGGAGAGGCACCTTATCTCCCCTCTCCTTGGAGACCTACGCAATCTTGCCTGAGGGTGTTGATGTTGTGGACACGACATATGTTTGCATGGGCGATTACTATAGCGCTATGCGCGTTAGTTAAGTACGGTTGTGTGCTTAATGCGGTTGCGCATCGCTATAGAAGTCGCAGGCGACCGCAACATCCCGCACGGTCAACACCAGATGATCCAAATGAGTTATTGATATCACCGCAGATACATTTCCACGCCTTGAGATGAAGACAGAGTGTTTTCCAAAAGCCCTATGCTGCGGGCTTTTGGAAGACGACTCGGGTTGACTGAAGCCCGTAGCGCTCTATGCCTCTAATCACGACTGTGGAATCGTGATGTCAATGGG
>JBCBSL010000905.1:0-553 GCA_039819145.1 Cyanobacteria bacterium J06638_22 | reverse complement strand
CGATGTCGGATTGCTGACAAAGGCTCCGATCGCTGTCGATAACTCCCCTGAACGCTGGGTCAACAGCTCGTAGTTGGGCAACACTAACTGATCGACGAAATCAGCAATGACTTGGCGATCGCGGAATTTCTGATCCGGGGGCAGGAAAACACGGGAGGGAATTAATGGTTCAAGGGCACCTTCGCCACCCTCGCCGCCTTCACCGCCCTCGCCGCCTTCGCCGCCTTCACCACCTTCGCCGCCTTCTTCACCGCCCCCTTCGCCACCGCCTTCGACAGCCACGGCGATACAGGCACTGTTTTGACTCAACAACAAAGGTGCCGACTCATCCGACGCTAGCAACTCTTCAGCGTTGGCAGCTTCTGAGAGCGCGAGGGGCATACCCCCAATGCTCATCAACGCATAGGTCCCAATCCCTGTCCAGAGCTTCAACTTCTTATTCACCACACATTCTCCGTCAAGCACTTTCTAAACAAGCCGCAGCCTTGCTTTAAGGCGGCGGCAAGACTCATGTAGAAACTCATAATAAACTCACTATTGACATTTAATCCTA
>JBCBSL010000904.1:0-553 GCA_039819145.1 Cyanobacteria bacterium J06638_22 | reverse complement strand
GCAACCAATCAAGAATTTCTTGATTGGTTGCCGTTAGCTGAGTGACTGTTTGCTGGATTTTTTGCTCGGCTTGTTTGCGATCGCTGATATCGAGGGCTGTGCCTAGCAGATGGGTGATATTCCCAGTAGAATCTACCATGGCCGAGCCTTTGACATGCAGATAGGCTAACGTACCATCCGCATGATAAACCCGAAACTCCTTATCATAGGGCTGCCCCGTGGCAATGGTCGTTTGCACTGTTTCGGCATGGAGTGCGCGATCATCGGGATGGAAAATAGTCTGCAACTCATCAAAGGTGGCGGGTGTCCCGAGTGCTGGATCGCGGCCAAAGATGTGAAACATCTCCTCTGACCAAATGATTTGTTCTGCAGCAATATCGAACTCCCAGCTACCCAGTTTGGCAATGCGCTGAGCCGTTTTGAGGTGCATGTCACTTTTTTGCATTTGTTCCTCGGCCTGCTTACGCTGGGTGATATTCACATGGCAGCCAATCATCCGTAGCGGGTTTCCCTGGACATCCCACTCAATGACCTGACCTGAACAAATGACCCA
>JBCBSL010000903.1:0-553 GCA_039819145.1 Cyanobacteria bacterium J06638_22 | reverse complement strand
CCGCAATAATGAAAATAACGGCGATCGCCAAATGGTGGTGCGCAATATCCGTCAGCCAAAGCGCTTCGGTCTGGGGATGAAAGCCACCCAGGAAGGTCAAGATAGCGGTTCCAGCACCTTCACTGGTGCCAAACACATGATTGGCGGTATCCGGATTCTGCGCGTAGACGCCCCATTGTCCAGTGAAGAAGGGCATTAACCCCTCAGGATGGGGAGGCGTTTGCAGGAAGTTATCCCAGCCTACATGTTGGCCCCGCGCTTCCGGAATCGCAACGTGTACCAGGTGACCCGTCCAAGCCAAAGAGCTCACGCCAAACAAGCCCGCCAAATGGTGGTTCATGCGGGACTCCGCATTTTTGAACCAGGCTAGACCTGGGCGAAACTTAGGTTGAAGATGCAGCCATCCAGCAAACAGAAAGACTGCCGCCACCAGCAGCAAGAACATGGCACCACTGTACAAGTCCATGTTGGTGCGCATACCGATGGTGTACCACCAGTGGTAAACACCCGAGAACGAAATATCAACCGGATAGTTGGCTCCCGCTTGGGTGAA
>JBCBSL010000902.1:0-556 GCA_039819145.1 Cyanobacteria bacterium J06638_22 | reverse complement strand
CAACTCTGGATCTCGCCTTTGGGACTAAGGGACACGCTGAGAAATAAGCCACCCATCTAGAGCGGATTTATCGTAACAGCCCACTTGGGCGGTTCCGCAGATGGGTGCCAATCGACTCGAAAGGATGCCAGTGTCTGAGCATCGACTTTGATCCCCTTTTCATAAGTGCACGTCACCTGATGGACAACTGGCTTCAGCCCTTTCCACGTCATGTTGCTAGCCCACTGTAGGGTCGTTTCGACGGAATCGAGAATGGCGCCATTCCAGAACTGCTCAAGCGCAGCCCAACACCGCTCAATGGGATTGTATTTGCTGTGATAAGGCGGATAGTAAATCAGTTCAAGACACAGGTGATGCTGGCGCGCGAAACTGACCATGCGTTTGATGAATTGGGTGCGGTTCGAACGAGTTGCCCCACCACTATCGAGATTAATCGCCAGCGTTTGGATGTCCTGATACGCCGCCTGATGGGCCTGCCACCAATGGCTCAGACAATCGACAATGAAATCTGGGGTTTCGGCAGATTCTCCTAGATAGAGAGTCAGTTCGTCGGTTT
>JBCBSL010000901.1:0-557 GCA_039819145.1 Cyanobacteria bacterium J06638_22 | reverse complement strand
CTCAGTCCATCACGCCTTTTCGAGTTTTCGTAAAGTCTGGTGACGAGACTTCATTCAAATTTGCGGAAAGCCGAACGCGAGTGAGCTAAGATTGCAGCATGGGATACGAAGTGATGCATTGGGCGATCGCCCAAGAAGTCTACACAGTCGAGTGTTTCGGCACTAGCCAGAGCAATGTCAACTCTAGGCTACCCAGTTTCCTGAAATTCTTAACGAGGTTAGGAAAGTTCATAGGCCGTAAGATTTTCTCAAGATTTCGCGGAAGATTCCAGACGGCACTAAAACGGTCTGAGAAATAGATTATGTCGGTTCCGTCCGACGATTTGACCGGGGACAAAGTGAAGGCGTTTTTCATGTCTCGTGACGAGCGCATCCGAAGTGTTCTAGTTTTCGCAACTTCGGTTCAGTCAGCTTTGCTAGGGTTGTAGATTTTTGAGCCTTATGAATTCAAACCAACTTTCTGGAAACACTGCTCTTCCCGCACCTTGCCTTGTCGATGCAGGAATTGTGGCAAGCAAGCAGGATATGCACCGCCTGCTGTCGGATTTGAGCCGTGT
>JBCBSL010000900.1:0-558 GCA_039819145.1 Cyanobacteria bacterium J06638_22 | reverse complement strand
GCTAACAACAATCGTCTCTTGTTCATGTCATGGCTACAGCGTTACCTGAAGTCATTTGATTGGCCTGTGGATTGCTGCGATCGCTATCTAACGGTATGCGACACTATTGGGAGTACCCTGTAGAGGGCGATCGCCTCACCCACAACAGGATCTAAAGATCGTGAAAGTTCCAGTTCAAACGGGCGATCTTGATTGAATAACCAAAATGTCAGCCGACAAGTCTTTATCTAAGTAGATAGGCATAAATAAACTCACTTCAAAAACCTGGGGAGCGCCCCTCCGGAGCGCCCCAGGTTTTCGTTTTTTTAGTTGAATAACGCCAAGCGACTTAACATATCAGACAAGATTAGTTCCTATCTATCACTTGTTTGTGGTCGCTACAGTGTAGCGACCACAAACGATATTTGAGTTCTTTAACCGGATATGATACAAGTCTAGGTAAGGAAGTGAGGTTTTATCCTCTGCTGTCATTGTTGCGATAGAGCCCCATTCGCAACAATGACAGTCACTCTAGACTTGTTGCAAAGTAAAGCTATTAGCGTCTATTGTTGGAGCGCC
>JBCBSL010000899.1:0-562 GCA_039819145.1 Cyanobacteria bacterium J06638_22 | reverse complement strand
ATCGTCCTATTTGGTAGTGCCCATGGCACATCTGAAAAACGAAAAGGCTTTCACCTGCTGCTCGGAGCGTTAGCGGAGTTAAATCAGCTCAGTGATGCGAGTTCCCACATTCAGTTGGCTGTTTTTGGGCAAAAGTCTCCCGACCAAGGGATTGATTTTGGATTCAAAACCCATTATCTGGGGACTTTTCAAGATGACCTCTCCCTAAGTTTGGTATATTCTGCGGCGGATGTGATGGTGGTTCCTTCCCTACAAGAAGCGTTTGGTCAGACAGCGTTTGAGGCGATGGCCTGTGGTGTGCCCGTCGTTGCCTTCGATGCGACGGGCTTGAAAGATATTGTTGAGCATAAGCTCAATGGCTACTTAGCTCAGCCCTTCGACACGGCGGATATGGCTAATGGGTTGCATTGGATATTGAGCAATCCAGAAACGATGAATTTCCTCGGCCAGCAAGCCAGAAAAAGAGCCGAAGCAGAATATTCGGTCTGTCTACAGGCCGATCGCTATCTTACCCTGGCCAAACGGCTCAAAGTCCAACATTTAGCACAGTCCAACGGTTAAG
>JBCBSL010000898.1:292-564 GCA_039819145.1 Cyanobacteria bacterium J06638_22 | reverse complement strand
GCTGAATGTAGAAGGGCAAATCATGGATGCGATCGCTGATGGCTCCTTCTCTGTCCATGCCGTCAACTTCAAAACCGCCTACGATGCGCTACTACCCGCATGGGTAGACGGCATTCGAGCCGAGATGAACAAGGCTTGGAAGCCTATTCAAAACCAATACGCCCAAATCTTGATCGTCGGGGGTAGCGCCCCAATCTTTGCGCCATTCGTTGCAGAAAACCCTCGATATGTGGTGGCTCCAAACCCCCAGTTCTACGCACTGGAGGCGATGC
>JBCBSL010000898.1:0-282 GCA_039819145.1 Cyanobacteria bacterium J06638_22 | reverse complement strand
CGCAACCACCGTAGAGGCAGTCGCTAAGCGCCTAAGAGTTTCCAATGCTGAGGTTGTCAGGATGGCGCTCAGGGAGTGCTGGGGAGACGACCTCAGCGGCGCTCCAATACCAAAAGCAGAGCAAGGCGTGAACGGTTCACCCGTTCAACCTGTCAACTTGGCAGCTGTTCGCCCTGCAATCCGAGCAGATGTTCAAGCGGTGAAGTCCTCTGCAAGGCTCCCAAGCGCTGATGATCTCTTTAGCCGCGGTGCGTGAGGAGGTTTTGTATGACGACCCAGCAA
>JBCBSL010000897.1:0-565 GCA_039819145.1 Cyanobacteria bacterium J06638_22 | reverse complement strand
TATAACCTTGACGTCAACAGTCTCCAGTCGTTGAATCCGAACTGGTGCTAGATTCAGCCTTACGCTAGCTAGATGAAGATATAGCGAATTGTCTGGAGTTGGTTGGAATCAGTTCCGATCCTTGCCCGGATCATGGGAATAATAGTAGCTACATCGCCTACCATTAATTCATTCCACATCTGCCGCACTATAGACGCACTGCGTCCAATCCACTCAAAGAATCCCGTTCAGCGCCCATGTCTGTGCAACAGCCAAAAGTCATTTTCTTCGATGCCGTTGGTACGCTTTTTGGCGTGAAAGGTGGAGTTGGTAAGGTTTATAGCCAACTTGCCGAACAGTTTGGTGTTCAGGTGGATCCAGAGGCACTCGATCTGGCGTTCTTTGATAGCTTTGATGCGGCTGGGCAGATGGTGTTTCCTGGGACGATGCCCGAGGATATACCGGAGCGGGAGTATGGCTGGTGGTGGGCGATCGCCGCTGAAACGTTTCAAAAAGCGGGAGTCCTCAACCAATTCAGTGACTTTGCCAGTTTTTTTAGTGCGCTCTACGATCACTTTGCCATGGC
>JBCBSL010000896.1:0-566 GCA_039819145.1 Cyanobacteria bacterium J06638_22 | reverse complement strand
TGTCCTTGCTCACACCCCATTTCGCGCAACCATTGAAGTTGCTGAAATGTCTCAATCCCTTCCGCGATCGCGTTCATTTGCAGCTGATTACTCAGGGCAATAATCGCCTGCGAAATTTTGTAATCGCGACCATTTTTACGCATTCTGCTAATGAATGATTTATCAATTTTGAGACTATTGGCAGGCAAATGATGCAGGTAGCTTAGTGACGAATAGCCTGTACCAAAATCATCAATGCTGATTTGAATGCCGTGACTCTTTAGCTTATGCAACATCTCAATCGTTTGGCTAATATTTTGAATAAGTACGTTTTCGGTAATTTCGAGCGTGAGGCAATTGGCAGGCACGCCAGTTTGCGCCAGCACATTCTTGATTGTCTCAACTAGACTACTCTCCTGTAGTTCTTTGCCAGAGAAGTTGACACACATTCTAAGATGCTTCCACTGTGGGAATTGTTGGTGCCAAAATGCTAATTGTTCACATGCCTTCTGAAGCATCCAGTGATCAAGAGAGGTGATCAAGCCAGATTCTTCTGCAATGTGTATAAAGTCTGCGGGTGATATGAA
>JBCBSL010000895.1:0-566 GCA_039819145.1 Cyanobacteria bacterium J06638_22 | reverse complement strand
TAGATGTTGTCAATGTCAACAGACCTATATTGGCGCTACGCGCGCTAGTTAAGAACGGTTTTGCACTGGTAAATTGGCAAACCTGGCATATTTGTTGATTTTGTAGTCGTGACGAGAAGCCTAGGGAATCACTGAAGGAAAACCTGTCATAGACGCTCTAAGCTCATGATATGACTGCACAGGATAGTCCCTTTCCAACGCCCTCCCGACCGTACCATCATTGGCAAGATCGCCATTAACCAAAGACATTAGTCAATGGTTCTTGCATCCAGCTATTGAAGTTGTTCGTAGTTAAAACAGAACGGGTTTCATCTGCTGGGTTTGGCTGATCGTTTGAAAGCAGCTCAGGGCACGACAAGGCTCTGCCTGTCTCAGAGGTTCAGCACCGCTTAATTTGGCAATTTAGACACACCACTTAGGGCTAAGTGGCTCACACTTCATGAATACTGACCTGTTCTACAACCAGCTCCCAGTCCTCAGCAACTTCTGGGATATTGCAAATCCCGATCGCTTCGTCGCGATGACTGAGGACAAAGGCAACAAATATGAAGAGAACACCTCGGAAC
>JBCBSL010000894.1:0-570 GCA_039819145.1 Cyanobacteria bacterium J06638_22 | reverse complement strand
TTCCTTTTAATTTTCTTGTTAGGATCTCCTACCATCTCATCATTACATCTGCCTCAGGCAGCTGGCCATATTATACAGATTTGCCGAAGCTGATTGATCAAACCTACTTTCAGCAAAATGGTCCCCTGGCCAATCATATTTGGTGAAATGCACTTCCTGCTACTTTCAGAAAATGAGTTATTTCATGAAATAAAACGTTACGGAATGACGTTTTACGTGGACTTCATGATAGATAGATAGATAGATAGATAGATAGATAGATAGATAGATAGATAGATAGATAGATACTCTGTTCAAGTCATATGAATTGCAACTGTCAAATGGCTTTATATATGGTCGCCAGAGAAGCGTAGCATGCGTGCGAATGGTTAGCACGCCCCCCACGCTCATTACGTATCACTACGACAACCCCTGGACGCGAATGAATCGCCGTTTTCCCGCACCCCCAATTCGCCGTCTGTTCGTAGCAAGTTCGCCCCAGTTAGACAGGCCCTTAAGCCACCATTGCAGTCAGTGTGCAGATGCTGATATAGCAACTGGCAATAATGTAAAAGTTCACTGTAGATACTC
>JBCBSL010000893.1:0-572 GCA_039819145.1 Cyanobacteria bacterium J06638_22 | reverse complement strand
GTTTCCGGCAAGAAAAACTCGAAATTCGTTTTCTTTGAACTCGTTTCCTTTGACATAGCGATCGCATGGTTGAATTGACGTGGCTCAGGGTGTAGGGCGAGCATGGCTCACCCAGGGCATTCACCGATGATCCGATAACACGGGAATGTATCCACCCCTGACGGCTATCTTCACACTATTGTTCTTCTAAGAAACAAGTTCCTCCCAAAAACAACCTTCCTGGTTCTCCTGGGAGGATTGGATATGCCGCATTTATCCCTTTCATTAGAGTCTTTTTCACTCTAAAGGAGTGGATTCCGGGCGATCGCTCCAAATTTCTTCCGCTTACAGCATTTTTCGCTTCAGCCAACTACAATTCTAATTTTTGGTCGTGATCGAACTATTTTGAACGCCACGCACCCCGTGACGTTCAAAACGTGGTTGGGTTTGACCCAGTGCGTAGCGCTCTAGCGCTGTCAATCAGGAACGCACTTCCAGGAGCGTGGTGAAAGCGGCGATCGCTCGACTGCTAACGGTACGGGAGCGGGAGGTCACCTCAAACTCGGCGTCGCCACTGCGACTCTCGCAGTGGC
>JBCBSL010000892.1:0-575 GCA_039819145.1 Cyanobacteria bacterium J06638_22 | reverse complement strand
GGCAATGATCAAAGCTGCATGGCTCTTTTAACCGCAGGGCAAGGCATTCATTTCATTGCATCGGGTATGGAATGCCTCGAACCCAGTGGTGTGAGTCATATTGAGTTGTGTGATATGACACCCACGCTAGAAATTGCGATCGCCTGGCGACGTGAGGATCCATCCACCGTTGTCCAATCATTGGTAATGGAAATACCAGAGCCATGACATAGGCTCTCATCGAGGAAGGTGTGATATCAAATCCGGTTGAAGAACCCCCAATATCGTTTGCGCCCGCTGCAATGCAGCGGGCGCAAACGATATTTAGGTTTACGGGCACTGAACTGGATTTGACATTAGACCTTAAATGATACCTTCCATGACCCGTTCCCCCGTGGGATCTGGGGTGGCGGCATCTGCATCAGCCGTAACATAAAGTTCCGTAGCGCCCACGCCCTGAGGAGGGTTTTCGAGCGGGGTGAGTCGGACAAACACTGACCCATCTTCTGCCGTCCTGAATTCGCCGCTGCCGCCTGACCAGGTTTATCACATGTGGCTCGGGCTGGAGAACGGCGATGTCATCTACTGCGGCGAAT
>JBCBSL010000891.1:0-575 GCA_039819145.1 Cyanobacteria bacterium J06638_22 | reverse complement strand
GGATTTCCCGCCAGATTTCAGTGGCGTCGTGCTCTACCCAACCAGGTTGCGGATAGTACTGGGTGAGTTCTTTATAGGCCTGGCCGACAATGTCGCCGGTTTGATTAAACAAAATTGCTCGGTTGCCAGTGGTCCCGAGATCGAGGGCCATAACGTATTGGGGCATTGTGGGTGAGGTCTCCCTTAGATAATTTCAGGCTAGGCAATTTTAGATTTTGGATTTTGGATTTTAGATTCTGGGATGCTTACTACTTTGAATCCGAATCCTACGTCTCTCTCCACAAGCCTTTCTCTCCACAATCCCTCCAATAAACCCCGCTCCAAGCCACCCAATCCAAAATCTAAAATCTAAAATCTAAAATCTAAAATCCACCAGCTCTATCCACAATCCCTCCAACAAGCCCCGCTCCAAGCCATCCAACCCAATCCAAAATCTAAAATCCAAAATCTAAAATTCACCATGCTCCAAACCCCCACCGCCACCGCTCCTCTGCTGACTGTCATGGAATTATCAAAGTCCTTCCCGGTAGGCGGTTCTCCCTTGCATCCTCAGATGTTACATGCGGTGGATAATG
>JBCBSL010000890.1:0-576 GCA_039819145.1 Cyanobacteria bacterium J06638_22 | reverse complement strand
GTATCACGCGTCGTCCTTCAACTCAACAGCCAACGGCAATTCCACAGCTAACGTCAAGTTGTTAATGGGATGCGTTTATAGAAGGAGACTGTATTGCCTTGAGCGATTACCCGTTAGCGATCGGCCATTAATAACTTGACGTTAGCTGTGGAATTGCCGTTGGCTGTTGAGTTGAAGGACGACGCGTGATACAGAGCGTTTACGTTACATCAACGAAGAAGCGTGAAAAACATCCCAAACTAGGATCAAGCAGCCATGAGACAGCGGGTTTCCATCCGTCCTACTACTAAATTCCTATGGCTAAATATTCAGTTGATCAACCATTCAGTCATGGAAGAAGGCGTTGGACAGGAGAAAAACTGCCACATTGATGCCTCTTTTTTGGAAAGAGCGATCGCCAAAATTATGACCAAGCTCAATACAACAGCATCACACGACTCTAGAAATAGGTTGAGTGTCCTCCTCACTAACCGAACCGACTCGAAACCATACCCTGACTCAAGGCGATCCGGTGACGCTAAACCGGAAAGACTCGACCCCAATCGCAACGCTCGTCTTGATTCACTGAATCGCAAG
>JBCBSL010000889.1:0-578 GCA_039819145.1 Cyanobacteria bacterium J06638_22 | reverse complement strand
CTTTGTCTGGCCTGTTTTCGGGTTCTTGAGCGTAAAGGTTTTTCGAGCCATAATGAGATAACTCCATATTGAGTTGAACAGAGAGAGGGGCGGTTTGTGCTTGGCGGTGCGATCGCCCTTCTCTTATGTCTTATTATTGCTAACTAGTTAGATATTGTCAATTGATTGAATATAAAGTCATGTCTATATATAATTAATTTATCCAATCCGATATTCTGGAGGGATGCCAGTGAGAAACAAGATTAAGCAATTTCTGGATAGTCGAGACATCACTCGCTATCGATTCATGAAGGATGTCGGGTTGGCTCAAGCCACGGCATATAGCCTGTACGACAAGCCATACCAACTTCCTTCGTCTACGGTGCTGAGCAAGATTTGTGATACCTATGAAGTCCAGCCTGGAGAAATCCTAGAGTGGATACCTGGGACGGGGGTGGTCAATGATTGATCCCGCCTCTGTGGATGTCTGGGCTTTGTCTTCAATGCCACTGAGCTTATGAGAGTGCATAGTAAGCTACCTGAGTTAATGAAGCTCTCCCCTAACTTGGATCAGAAAACTCTTGCTGCCCGTACTGGCT
>JBCBSL010000888.1:0-583 GCA_039819145.1 Cyanobacteria bacterium J06638_22 | reverse complement strand
GCAATATTGCAAAACATCTTTTGAGCATTGCAATCATAAATTAGCTTATTGAAGCAGCGGCGGCGGGCGGCAACGGACAGTTCTATGCGGCCAGCGTGGCGGTAGCCGGAACGTTAATCGGTGCTGCCTTCATCTGGGTCATCGATCGCACCTTGCCCTACGAACAATTTATCGACCAGCCAAAGCACGGGAATGCCAAACAGCTTAAGGGAATTTGGCTCTTTGTGCTGGCGATCGCGATTCACAATTTTCCAGAAGGGCTGGCGGTTGGAGTCGGCTTTGGGGGCGACGATATTGGCAACGGGCTGGCTTTGGCTATAGGCATTAGCTTACAGAATTTACCAGAAGGGTTAGCCGTTGCCCTGGCCCTCATCACACAGAGTTACGCCAGATCAACCGCATTTTGGATTGCCCTCGCGACTGGCTTATTAGAGCCTCTGGGTGGTCTAGTTGGGGTCGGCATTCTAACTTTAGGAGAAGCGATTCTGCCCTGGGGGCTGGCATTTGCGGCGGGAGCCATGCTGTTTGTCATCGGTGACGAGGTGATTCCGAAAGCGCAGCATCTAGAACCCGGCAAACTGGC
>JBCBSL010000887.1:0-587 GCA_039819145.1 Cyanobacteria bacterium J06638_22 | reverse complement strand
CCAACGGTGGCTCAATGGGGTCATCCAAAATGCCGCGCCATTTTCCGATTGGTCATTATGACAGGCAATTTTTCCCTCGTCGGTCTTTTCCCACTCGAATGGCAATTGATACGCAAGTTGCATACACCCGTCCTGAATACATCCGTCTATAGCGCTACGCGCGTTAGTTAAGCATGGTGGTGTATGGAACGCAGCACCCACACACCATCAATGTTGTACTTGATGCGGTTGTACACCGCTATGGCAGCGTCGAGCGCTGCGGCTATGTCGATGGTTCAATCAGAATTTTAGGGCGATCGCCCATCCTTCAAAGGACTCGCTACAACTCTAAACATATGCATGCCTCTCGTTAGTCGATATATTGTGTCTCTGAATTGAGTGTTCGCGGCTCACTCCGCAAGATTGATTCTGCTGTACCAAGGAGAGGCGGACAACTAACAAAAGCGATAAAGTAGATGAGCGGAATGGTTACAGCTTCATGAGCGGTTCAGACGAGTATTCTCAGCCTCCCAACGACCCCAACCCATCATCGGAGCGATCGCCATCCGACGATGCCACCAATGCAGACCTCATCGCCGAACTCGAAG
>JBCBSL010000886.1:0-592 GCA_039819145.1 Cyanobacteria bacterium J06638_22 | reverse complement strand
GGGATATTGCGATGGTGTTCCAAAATTATGCTCTTTATCCTCACCTCAATATTTACGATAATATTGCTTTTGGTTTACGACGTAATTCAGGGACAGGAAGAAAAGACAGAGCTAAGCCTAGTTTTTGGTCAAGTACTTTAACCGCAACCACTCGCTATTTACCTCGAAGTTTCAGATATATGTCGGCGCAAGAGAAGGATGTGCGAGATCGGGTCAGATATGTGGCTAGTTTGTTGCAGATCGAGTCTTTACTTTATCGTTTACCCAAAGAATTATCAGGGGGACAAAAACAACGAGTAGCACTAGGTCGAGCGATCGCTCGCGATCCCCAAGTCTTCTTGATGGATGAACCGCTATCTAACCTGGATGCTAAATTACGTACTCAAACCCGCGCTCAAATTGTCAGGCTGCAACGCCAATTAAACACCACGACCATCTATGTTACTCACGATCAAACCGAAGCAATGACTATGGGCGATCGCATTGCTGTGATGAATCAGGGTCAAATTCAACAAATTGCCCCGCCCCTAGAGATTTACCAACAGCCAGCAAATCGCTTTGTAGCGGAATTTATCGGTTCACCACCAATGAA
>JBCBSL010000885.1:0-593 GCA_039819145.1 Cyanobacteria bacterium J06638_22 | reverse complement strand
ATCAAATCAGCCTCCGACAGAATCCCGATTAGCTCCCCCGTTGCGTTGACCACAGGCAAGCCACTGATGCGATTTTTGGCCAGGAGCTGCACTGCCTCAGCCAGGGGCGTCTCGGGGCGAACAGTCAAAAGGTCACGGGTCATGGCGTCGGCGACCGTGTTGGGCATTTTGGTTGCTCCCTAACGAAGTGCGGATATTCCTTGGGGCAGCTTTAATGATGCTTACTGCGGCATCAAGCAGTACCCTCTCTACTTGTATTCTAGAGAACGGTTTTGGGCTGGCTGGCTCGGCGTCATAGGTCGTTACAGTACTGCTCAAGGATGTCAATGCAATAAGCGATCGCGCCTAAATGAGCAATTTCATAGCCGTGGGTGTTGTGGGTAGGAAAGCTAAGGCAGGCGGCCTTAGGCACATGGCCAAAGGTCATGGCAATGGAACCGTCGCTCCCAAAACCACTTAAAACCGCTGGCTGAATGGGAATCTGGCATTTGCTTGCCGCTGCCGTTAAGTGATGATTTAAGTCTTCGTCATAAAGCCCGTATTTGTCTTGGGAGAGGAGCACGGGACTAGAGCCAGCTTCGATGGGGTATTCC
>JBCBSL010000884.1:0-595 GCA_039819145.1 Cyanobacteria bacterium J06638_22 | reverse complement strand
TGGAAAATGCAAATGAAATGTGATTCTGTGACGTTTATTGCATGAAGGAACCCATTTGGGCATTGCTATTTCTGAATGGCAATTCTGAATGGCATGAAGTCCATGTAAAACGTCATTCCGTAACGTTTTATTTCATGAAATAAAGTGGTATGGAATGACGTTATATATTTGGATTTCGTGTAAAATGTTAATTGAAGATAAATGTTACATAGTCAAGCAGTGCACTTAAAACATCATTGCGAAAGGTTTTATTTCATGAAATGACTCATTTTCTGAAAGTAGCAGGAAGTGCATTTCAACAAATATGATTGCCAGGGGACCTCCCCAATCATATTTGGTGAAATGCGCTTCCTGCTATTTTCAGAAAATGAGTTATTTCATGAAATAAAACCTTTAGGAATGATGTTTTAAGTGGACTGCTTGACTATGTAACATTTATCTTTAATTAACATTTTACATGAAATCCACATATATAACGTCATTCCATACCACTTTATTTCATGAAATAAAACGTTATGGAATGATGTTTTACATGGACTTCATGAAGAGCAAATTGTGAAATTGCTGACAGTCCATTTAAAGTCATACAAAAATG
>JBCBSL010000883.1:0-597 GCA_039819145.1 Cyanobacteria bacterium J06638_22 | reverse complement strand
TGACGGGCAGGAGGAAGGCGATCGCCTTCCGCAGGTTTTGATAGACCGTGCGCCCTTCTTCAACCGCCGCTCCAATGGAAGCAAAAGCAAGGCGCCAACACCGTGATTTTCCTGGACGACACGCGCATCGCGCTGATCGAGGGTGTCAATGCGAGTAGCCTAACGGCGGCAGATTTTGTCTAGAGCCTATCGCTCTTCTACTATCAAATCCGGTTGAATAGCCATAAAACCCAAATAATCGTTTGCGCCTGCTGCACTGCAGCGGGCGCAAACGATAGTTGGATGCTTCACTCGGATGGGTAATTTTGGGCGGTGCCGCACCACCCAAAACCAGGCATTCTCTGGGTTTGGGTCTGGACTCAAGCGTGAAGCATCGGTGTTGTTCGTTTATCCTTCCCACGAATTATTGGCATTTCATCAATAATGAGGAGCGAGATGTCTATCTACGCTTTCAAAAACTATGAAATTAGGACAGGATCAACGGCACGCTTATCACACCCTTTCTCCACAAGAGGTCGTGAACGACTTTATGGGTGATATAGAAAAAGGACTCGCCGCAGAAGACGTTGCCATTCGCTACGAAAAATATGGTTGGAA
>JBCBSL010000882.1:0-596 GCA_039819145.1 Cyanobacteria bacterium J06638_22 | reverse complement strand
ATCTATCTATCTATCTATCTATCTATCTATCTATCTATCTATCTATCTATCTATCTATCTATCTATCTATCTATCTACCTGTCTATTTACCATTACATGAAAGTTTTGCAGTGGCTCAAGCAACAGAACATCTGGGAAATTCAACCATTCAACGCTGCACATTGACTGACTGTAAAAAAAAATCTTGCTTATGCATGAAATCAATGTCAAACGTCATTCCATAACGGTTTATTTCAGGAAATAACTCTTCCTGAAAGTAGCAAGAAGTGCATCATACATGATTGGACAGGTCCCCTGTTAGTGAAAATGTACTTCCTGCTATTTTCAGTTATTTCATGAAATAAAAGGTTACAGAATGACTACTTTTCATGGATTTCATGTGTTTTTTTTTTCTCCTATTTAGTTAAGTATTATGTAATGTCTTCACTTTTTTTCTCCTATTTAGTTATGTGTTATGCAATGTCTTAAGGGACCATTCAGAATTATAGTTGGGAGGTACTTTTTCAGAATAAATTGTGTGATAGATAGATAGATAGATAGATAGATAGATAGATAGATAGATAGATAGATAGATAGATAGATAGATAGATAGATAG
>JBCBSL010000881.1:0-602 GCA_039819145.1 Cyanobacteria bacterium J06638_22 | reverse complement strand
ACGTTTTATCCTGCTGAAGATTATCACCAAGACTATTACCTTACCCACCCTGTCCGGTACAAGGTTTATCGTTTCGGTTGCGGACGCGATCAGCGTCTGGCGCAGGTATGGGGCGATGCTGACCACTGAGCTGATTACTAAGTTGATACTGCAATGAAACTGTCTCAGCGCCTCTGGCAAGCTAATCTCGACTTGGCCCAAGCCTCATTGCAGAGTCCTTTTGTCCAAGGTCTCTACGACGGCACCCTGCCCCACTCAAAATTTGCTTATTACGTCGGTCAGGATGCGTTCTTCCTGGAAGCATTTGCTCGGGCTTACAGCATTGCCGCGGCAAAAGCCCCTAATTGGCAAGGATTCAATACCTTCCATACGCTAGCTGGAGGAGTACTTGAGGAATTGAATTTGCACGCGGGGTATGCCGAAGCATGGGGAGTTTCGCTTCAGGACGTCCAGCCCAGCGCTGCTACCCGACGCTACACGGACTTTTTGCTAGCAACGGCCTGGAGCCAGGCGGTCGGTATTACAGCAGTCGCCATGTCTCCCTGTATGCGGTTGTATGCTTACATCGGTCAATCGCTGGCCAAGCAGGGCATTCCGACCCA
>JBCBSL010000880.1:0-604 GCA_039819145.1 Cyanobacteria bacterium J06638_22 | reverse complement strand
ATAGACGAATACAAGAACAGTGCTTCAACGCTTAACAATAGTTGAAGCGCGATATAGACATGTATTTTTGCGGATAGAGGCTCAAGGGATCAGTTGCAAACGCTGTTTTGAATCCTGTCAAAACACTTAAACTTTTCCAATATTTCGCAAACCTCCGTAATATCGATATCTCAGGCTGCTTATTTTTCTCAAGGGCATAAGTTTTACTAACCATCTGTATTGCTTGATGGAGTGTACCTGTATATAGCGGTTTGTAACCTTACTCAACCTTAACAATAAGCTCATCCAATCGCTCTCTTAAGGTTTGCTTTAGACTTAAAGTTTCTTTAGAAAAAGGCCATTCACTTTTCTGACGTTGTTTGGATACTATCTCTATGTTAGTGACCCCTGCTCCGCTTATCCTAATAGCTTGATAGGGGTGCGATCGCTCATCGTAAACGCATAAGCTTGGTAAATAGACATCGTCTGGTATCGCTCTCAATGCTCGAAGAGCAAGAGTTTGTTTGCGTTTACTCAGAACGATCCTGATTGTCAAATCAAGTTTTGTCACAGGATGCAAAACATTTTTAACGAGGCAGTTCTCTAGAATACAAGGTGCTAGGGT
>JBCBSL010000879.1:0-606 GCA_039819145.1 Cyanobacteria bacterium J06638_22 | reverse complement strand
CAAATTTTGCACGTTCACAGGGTAAGCGACATCGGCAAAAGGTGATCCTCTCAATGTGGCAAACAAGGCAAACAACACTGGCATCTGCAGCAGTACTGGAAAGCAACCTGCAAGTGGGTTGCCAAACTCTTTGTAGACCTGACTCATCTCTTCTTGGAGCTTAGTCGGGTCATCCTTGTAGCGGGTCTGAATTTCCTTCACACGCTTCTGCATCACTGGCTGTGCAACACGCATTCTGCGCATGTTGCGGATAGAACCAGCATTCAGCGGGTAAAGTGCGAATCGAATCACCAGGGTCAGCGCAACAATCGCTAAGCCATAGCTCGGCACAATCCCGTAAAAGAAATCCAGGATTGGCAACATGATGTTGTTTGACAGGAATCCAATACCAAAATCCATTCGCACTCCACCTCAATGGGTCTGCTACTACTTTGCGTCTAACTTCTGAATCTACTCTATCTAAAAGAGTAACGTCCCATCCGTAATCTCTAAAATTCAGTAAGCGCCCTGACCAGTCGGTCAAAAGCGCTTACGTTCCTTCACTACCTAAGATGTCATCCTGCCAATCTAAAGAACTAGCTTGCGACAGTCGTAGCAGCAACTTTC
>JBCBSL010000878.1:0-610 GCA_039819145.1 Cyanobacteria bacterium J06638_22 | reverse complement strand
GATTTCACAAAGCCGCTGAAGCCCTCACTGAGGAAACCTTGAGGGCGCACAATGCCCTGCCAGATTGAATCCAGCCAAGATGGTAGCGTCTGCTGGGTCCAATCAGCAGTGGTTACGGCCCCATCGACTAAACCGGTCTCGACCAAGCGTTCTGAGAAGCCTTCAATGCTGGCAAAGGCCGGATGTGACCACTGATCCAGCAGCTGTTGCATGACTGGGCGCTCCCAAATATTGAGGGGGATTTGGCGATCGTCCCGCTGATTCCAATCGGCAACCACCAGAATGCCACCGGGCTTCAGTACGCGCAGGAGTTCTTTGGCAAAAACAGCTTTATCAGGCATGTGTGGCCCTGCCTCAATCGACCACACCACATCGAAACTGGCATCAGGGAAAGACATCGCCATGGCATCATCCACGCGAAATTGAGCGTTGACTCTATCAGGGGTTAATGTTTGCGCCCGACGCACTTGCTGGGGGCTAATGGTTATCCCTGTGACCGCAAAGCCGTAATCGCGAGCCAAGATGCGACTACTCCCCCCAATGCCACAGCCCACATCCAGAACCGTCGTTCCAGCAGGCAGCTGATCCAATCCACCCCAGCGCACCATCT
>JBCBSL010000877.1:0-614 GCA_039819145.1 Cyanobacteria bacterium J06638_22 | reverse complement strand
TAGAAACGCCACACCGGATGCCAATAACTCTTTAGATCAGCTAAAGATTATCTCAATGTTGTGTATTGAAATCGCCAGCGATAATGGTCAGCGTTGAACATCTTTGGCTGTGACAACTGCTGAATCATATTCATCGACATTGTTGCTACCGTGAATTGTCTGTCTGTTTTGTAGGCGGCGTTAGAAGCGACGGAAGATTCATCGATGTTGGGTTTGACACGGGCACATCATTTGTTTATATTGAACATCGACGAGCGGACAAGCCCCCATCGTCTAGAGGCCTAGGACACCTCCCTTTCACGGAGGCGACGGGGATTCGAATTCCCCTGGGGGTATACGCATAAAGCCACCAAAGAATCAACCCCTGTAGGCTGTTGTGCTTGCAGGAGTTAGGTTTTGGTGATTGTTTCACGTTGTAAAACACCCTTGATGGCACTTGAATGCACTTAAATGACCTTGTAGATTTAGGCCGAAATTTAGGCCGGATTTTAAGTCATGGATGTCAGTGTCAAACTCAAGCAGATTAACGCCAGCCTTAAAGCTTCAGGTATTGGGGTGAATATCCAGCAGCGCGGCGATCGCCTACTGCTGCGAGCAACATTACCTCCTAAGCC
>JBCBSL010000876.1:0-616 GCA_039819145.1 Cyanobacteria bacterium J06638_22 | reverse complement strand
GAAGTCGTAACAAGGTAGCCGTACCGGAAGGTGTGGCTGGATCACCTCCTTTAAAGGGAGACCTACTCACAGAACGAAAGCAAAAAGCGAATAGTTTTGAATGAGACATCCCATAAGAGGTCGTACAGAGAAAATTGGAAGTCAACTCGCGCGTTCCTTGGCAGATTTTCAATCTGCAGGGTCGCTCGTAGAAATTCTTCAAACTAGAGACTGGGTTCGTGTGAACGAACCAAAAGGGCTATTAGCTCAGGTGGTTAGAGCGCACCCCTGATAAGGGTGAGGTCCCTGGTTCAAGTCCAGGATGGCCCACTTATCATTGAGCATTAATCATTGAACATTTACCAGGTTTTACTGGTCAATGTATGAATGTTAAATGGTAAATGAAGAAGGGGGGTATAGCTCAGCTGGTAGAGCGCCTGCTTTGCAAGCAGGATGTCAGCGGTTCAAATCCGCTTACCTCCACCACAAGACATTGAGAAAAAAGACGATAAAATTCAGCACTGTCATTATTACTACAGGGAGAAAAGTAGGATGAGGATGCTGGAGTTTTAGACTCTAGTATGAACCTTGAAAACTGCATAAAATCTAGAAGAAGTAAGTTTCCTTTCTTCTTCTA
>JBCBSL010000875.1:0-621 GCA_039819145.1 Cyanobacteria bacterium J06638_22 | reverse complement strand
CTCTAATGCTTTTAGTTAGGAAATATCCCCGCAGGGCCTAAAGCGTATCAGAACGAACAAAAATAGCAAAATATTTATGGGTTCACCTATTTCCGTAATTTCCCTCAATGTATAGAGAAACTTATTAAACCAGTCTGGATCCTGCATCTTTTATCAACCTTTTCACATTATCAAATCCATTTCTGATTCCGCCGTTATCCGAGTGACGATTTGCAGAAAAAACTCATGCGTCTACAGCGCATCTATCTTGAGAGGAGGGGTTTACGGCATCTTCTGTAAAACTAACTGACCAGATGGGTTATGCAGGCCTGACATAACCGCCGAGGCTAAACCGCCTACCTTGGCGATCGACTACTACCAAGCGCCTCATTATCACTCCAAGCCTGCCTTAAAGGGCAGTTCTATCGATCGAAAAATCATTTTCTAGAAAGGAGTCGATTGACAAATTTAAAGAGGGTTGACGAGGAGCTGCCCTGAAAAAGTGGTGAGAGAATGGATCACGCCTATAACTCTTATTGCTTTTCATTCTTTAATTGAAATTATTTTCATATTTTGACAAAATTTCTTGACAAGAGCCAAAGATATTTCTGAGACACAATTCGGTTAAACAATCAAAGAATG
>JBCBSL010000874.1:0-630 GCA_039819145.1 Cyanobacteria bacterium J06638_22 | reverse complement strand
CCCGCTTCCTCAATGGCTTTGCGAATAATGTCTAAACAGCAGTGAGTTTGACCATAGACATCTCCAATACAAGCAGTGGAGCCATCGGCCTTGATTGGCGCTGTTCCTGCGACTGAGATTAGATTGCCAATCCGCGATGCTCTGGAAAAACCAATGGGCTTTTCCATGGGAGAGCCAGAGGAAACATTTTTTCTGGCCATGTGAAATCAAATGAATATCAAGCTAATGCTTATATTAAGTCGGTAGGTGTAATTAAACCTAGAACCCTAAAACCCTAGGCCGCCCCCTGCGCGGGCGGCCTAGGGTTTGGTTTTTAACTATACCGAGGGACTTAGCTGGGGTTAACGGCAACATAGTGTCCTTAATAAGCCCGCGTCTGCGGTGCCGATATTGCGGTTACACCGTGTTGGGTTATAGCCAGGATGTTTCATCATTCCATTAACACCTATGGCGTTCCGGTTCACCCGTAGTAGAAGCTTTTCGATTCTAATCAGAACTATCCGCTTTGTCGGGTGCAACCGGATAGTTAGGCGAGTTAGGCGGCGATCGCACTCATGGAATGAACCGCCCCAATCCGGAGCAAAAGGCAATACGGGGTTCCTTGTATCACCCAGCTTCAGCTACTCTCTC
>JBCBSL010000873.1:0-630 GCA_039819145.1 Cyanobacteria bacterium J06638_22 | reverse complement strand
CAACTGGCAAGCGTTGGGGGCGCCTCGCTCGTTCAATATTCTCTATGTATGGCAATTCAATATCTAATACCTGACGGTACAAAAACAGCAGAGCACTCAGAGCGACCGTTTGCGTCGAGGCAGCTACGTTACGCTGAATTGCCAGGTGCGATAAATAAGCCCTGATTTCAGGTGCTCCCATCTCTTTGGGATGTTGCTTGTTATGAAACAGGATGAAATCCCGAATGTAGTAGACATATGATTTTTCAGTCGCAAGGCTAAAGTGCTTTAACCGAGCAACCTCTCTGACTTGATCGAGCAGGCGAGGTGGTTTAGATGGTGCCATGGTAAATGCGGATAACGCCCCTAGATGGGTGCTTAACGGTCAAAAGTGACGTATAAGATCTGGAAATGAGGATCTTATCCACCAGATCTGACGCTGAATATTATAGTTAGCCATACCTGTTACTCATAATCTATGAATTAAAAATGGCTTGGAGAGAAATCATAACTCCTCTTTATCCTTGGGTAACCACTATTGACCGAATATTACAGGTTGAAAAACCTCCCACAATAAGTGGACCAACAATGTATATCGCCTCTGACTATAGCGGAGCAAACAAAAGTAGTGCTTATCACGTAAGTACAATC
>JBCBSL010000872.1:0-632 GCA_039819145.1 Cyanobacteria bacterium J06638_22 | reverse complement strand
CCAAATCTCTCGCTCTTGCTTTCCCAAATCAAACATGCTGCCCATTTCTGTATGGTGACCTTTCCCAAAGTTCTCACAATAAAAAAAGCTCCAACTTACTTTTGCAAATAGTTCTCACAAAATATCTACTGAAGCATTGTTGACTTTGTCACCTTAACAAAGTCGCTCGCACAACAAAGTCAGCAATGCATACTTTTATGTCCCAATGCCTCACCAGATGTCATGACAGGGCCATTACACTCACAGCTATTTTTAGAAAGAGAACAGCTATTTCTGAAAGGAAACTGGCTCAGTTGATAGAGTGCCCAGTTAGCAAGCTGGTCTGTAATAGTATAGACCATGAAGTCCACATAAAACATCATTCCGTAACGTTTTATTTCATGAAATAACTCATTTTTTGAAAGCAGCAGGAAGAGTATTTCACCAAAAATGATTGGCCAGGGGACGAAATGACATTTTATATGGACTACTTCCAGAAAGTGAGTTATTTCATGAAATAAAACGCTACGGAATGACGTTGTACTTCATGAGACTCGAATCCCACTCAGGGCATATAACTGCCTTTTTTATCAAGACATTTTTCCTTATTATCTCATCCAATTTTAAAGATAAAATTCTGAAATTTGCTGTAC
>JBCBSL010000871.1:0-633 GCA_039819145.1 Cyanobacteria bacterium J06638_22 | reverse complement strand
GGCTATCAATGTTAATATCCCCAAACTCATTCACCAAAACGGCGACTTTAAAGTCCTCAAGGCTTTTTAGGATGTAATTGAGCAAGGTTGTTTTACCACTCCCTAAAAAGCCCGTGATGATCGTCACAGGAAGCTTTTGGGCGCTGGGAACCGGCACGAAAGTGCTCATACATAAACCAGAGTGTATCTGTTGAATAAGTCGGTAGGTGCAATTAAACCTAGAGCCCTAAAACCCTAAGCGGAGCAGGGTTTTAGGGTTTGGCTTTTAACGATACCGAGGGACTTACCAGGAAAGGAGGTAAGAATTAGGGACTTCTTACCTCCCGGTAAGGATAAGAGCCTTAATGGAACGATGGGCTATGGCGGATCAAGTCCATGAACTCCTGACGGGTGCGGGCATCATCAGAAAATACGCCTTGCATCGAACTTGTTACCGTCCAGGACCCCGGTTTTTGGACCCCACGCATCACCATGCACATGTGAGTGGCTTCAACGACAACGGCGACGCCTTGCGGTTGCAAAAGCCCTTGCAAGGCATCGGCAATTTGTTGGGTCAAGCGTTCCTGCACTTGAAGGCGACGGGCATACATTTCACAAATGCGGGCAATTTTGGATAAGCCAATGACTTTGCCG
>JBCBSL010000870.1:0-637 GCA_039819145.1 Cyanobacteria bacterium J06638_22 | reverse complement strand
TCCTGTACTGAGGAGGATTACATAAGTTTCCAATGGGATAGCGAATGTTGTGCATTCACCATCCCATTGGAAACAGAAAGAAAAAGGGGCATTGCTGATTCTAGGTATAAAAGTAGTGATGTATGAATCGAACCTTCGTTTCGATTCATACGGCTTTTCAGCAGCGACGAGAAGGAATTTACATACACACGTTGTTGATGGCATGGACGCGTTGCGTCCATGCCATCAACGAATTCGTCAGATGTTCTGAGAAACGTTGTTGCTTAAAAGGCTTGCGTTTTTGCTAAGCAGATGCAAAGTTTGTGTGATTTTCCTGTGAAATTACGGAGTAAGCCCGGATACCCAAGGTTTACGATTGCATTCAAACGGCAGGTCAACGGTAGCCAGGCGGACGTCGCTGCAACTGGGCGCATAGGAGTATTGGTGGAACTGCTACGATCCTCTACTCGTCCCTAAAGTAAGAATCGTGGGAGGGAGGATCTTCATTGTGATCAGGATAACAAGTAGTTTTTGTAAAACTTTCCTTGAAAAGAGCTGAAAATCCTTGCTTGGGCTAGACTTTACCTGGCCATTCTAAAAATAGTGAAGCTTGACTCAGAATTTCGCGGTGTCTAAGCAAGTTTCAGTCCAAAACTGG
>JBCBSL010000869.1:0-653 GCA_039819145.1 Cyanobacteria bacterium J06638_22 | reverse complement strand
GATTCCGGGCCGTCCTTTTTCTCTGGCCTGGGGGAACCGGCATCGCGTAATCCCCTCCGGCAGGTGCTGGACGTGTTGGAAGAACCCATTGAGGCGATCGCCTACGATCCTTTGGGCTATTACCATCTACCGGAAGGTACCCTCTCTGTTCACCGACAGCTGAGCCACTATCAGCAGGCGGTGACTCCATTCACTCCTCAGGGGGCACACGAGCTGGGACAGTTCGTGCGGCGATTGCTGGCGCTATACAAGCCCCTGAGTCAAATTCCCAGTCTGGGCTTACGGCCTGATTTGGGCGTAATTCCCTTTTTATTGAAGTATCCCGGTGCGTTAGTCCAGCTCTTGCCCCAGCTCGGTATCATTCAAGGCTCGGCAGGTAAGCTGTTGGATCAGACAGTGCAGGATCCCTGGGTGCGGCGGCTGGTGGATTTGGAATGCTTTCTGCTGTCTGGCATGAAAGCCCATGCGACGATCGCCCCCGAAGTAGCCTTTGTATTTGGCGAACGAGAAACAGCCCCTGTGGACTATCCCGTGGGTGGGAGTGAGGCGCTGGTCAATGCATTGGTGCGAGGCTTGCAACGCTGGGGGAGCGAACTGCGTTTGGGAACCCATGTGGAGCAAGTTTTGGTGAAAAGCGGCAAAGCCCTCGGGGT
>JBCBSL010000868.1:0-654 GCA_039819145.1 Cyanobacteria bacterium J06638_22 | reverse complement strand
GCCATCAATTCCAGTGCCGACTCAAAAACCAGGCG
Organism: Cyanobacteria bacterium J06638_22; assembly: GCA_039819145.1. Lineage (GTDB taxonomy): Bacteria > Cyanobacteriota > Cyanobacteriia > Elainellales > Elainellaceae > Vacuolonema. The sequence continues at coordinate 619 of JBCBSL010000868.1, read as the reverse complement.
AATAGGGATGGATTGCACCCGCTCCCGCAGCCAGAGCACTTGGTCGTAGTCAAAGATCAGGCTGCCGAAGAAGACATCAGCGTTTTCAAGGGCTTGGGCGATCGCATCCGGCTGCTCACCGATGTCGCGATCGCTGAAGACGCGAATTTCCAAATCAGGACAGCGGTGGATGGCTTTCTCTGCTGCCTGCCGATAAAGCCCTGCGTTGAATGTTTCAAAGCCCGCAATCAAGACAATTTTCGGCATCTGGAGAACCTCCAACCCTTACTTCCTATTTTAGAGGTTGTTTGAAATGGCTTAAGGGGTATTGATTTTTCGTGCGCACTACGAAAAATCAACGTAGGTGATGGCATTACGGTGCGAGAAGTGGCAGCAATTCTCATGTTGGAAAATTTGCCGTTCGCCCTGAGTCTGTCGAAGGCTGAACAGGCTTCGACAGGCTTAGCCTGAGTGGCAGTTTATAAACCAACAAAGCCATAGTGAGAATTGCTGGAGAAGTGGCCAGCACCGAGAACTGACCAACGCAGTGCGGTAGCATGAAACATGGCTACTTCGCAGATTCCCGATGCCGAATGTAACGATCGCGGCTGGCTCTCAGATTGCAGCCGATGCTGGTGCC
>JBCBSL010000867.1:0-654 GCA_039819145.1 Cyanobacteria bacterium J06638_22 | reverse complement strand
TACAGATCGTCGCCTTGGTAGGCCCTTACCCCACCAACTAGCTAATCTGACGCGAGTTCATCTTCAGGCAATAAATTATTTCACCCGTAGGCATATGAGGTGTTAGCGACCGTTTCCAATCGTTATCCCTCTCCTAAAGGCAGATCCTCACGCGTTACTCACCCGTCCGCCACTAAGTTCCGAAAAACTCCGTTCGACTTGCATGTGTTAAGCAGACCGCCAGCGTTCATCCTGAGCCAGGATCAAACTCTCCATGTTATTACATAAAGCTCATGCATCTCTTCTCCCCTTTTCCCAACTGGAAAAGATTCATCAAAAAAACGCATGCCTGGTCTCCGGTTTACCCGGTTTGTTACTTCGCTATCAGTGACTGACAATCGCTCTCAGCAGATTCCTCTGCTTCCCGCAATCGCCACATCACTTCAAGCCTTATTCTCTTTCAGGCTTGTGCTTGCTTGGCTTCCAAACTATTCGCTTGCCTAGGTTCAGACGGAAAACTCACGCCCCGTTTCAGCTCCTCGCTGTCCCGTGCGCTCATTCACCGCTTTACGAAGATAGCCACTCCCCACCTCCCCTCTCAACTCCTTTCGCTAGATTTTTGGCACTTCTTTAAAGGAATCCTCCGGGAATAATGGAAACTAAACGCTAAAAGGC
>JBCBSL010000866.1:0-656 GCA_039819145.1 Cyanobacteria bacterium J06638_22 | reverse complement strand
CAAGGATCGGCTCCAGACCCGTTTTACTATCCGGAGTTTCAGACCTCGATTTGGGATTTGTTTGAACTGGTCTCTGATGACCCAGCCTGTTCTGGATTCAATTATGTTGCCTTGCGATCGCCCCATGGTGACCCGATCCACATGCATGTCCGCTATGGCGGTGAAACCTCTAGCTTCGATACATTGCTGCAAATGAGCCTGATGGAACCCGATGCAGCAGAAATCAATCCCTGGTGGAGCCTGTACTGTGCTGAAGGGGTAACAGCTTGCGACTAGAATCTGCCGTGTCATAGCGGAAATTAAGTTGGGACTTACGCATGGGATACGAAAACCCAAAGGAGTTTGATTGTTTTTGGGACGCAGTGCGTCCCAAAAACAATCAAACTGCGTAAGTCCTGAGAGTTTCGTATCAATTTAGTGGTTTATCAAAACTGATGTTGTGGGGAAATTCCGTAGGAATTTCCCCACAAAACCAAAACTGACACAGCAGTAGGGTAAATGATGAAACTGGCTGTTCGCTATTTTCGTGTTGGAATCCTAGCATTTTTGATTGCCTTAGTTTTAACTCTGGCTGCCAGTGCCCACGAAGTCGGAATGCGAGCCGATATTGAAGTGCGCTCTGCTGGTGGCGGTTCTATTACCTATTCACAGCAGAG
>JBCBSL010000865.1:0-658 GCA_039819145.1 Cyanobacteria bacterium J06638_22 | reverse complement strand
GGAACTTTAGAGCAAATTCTGAAAGGGCCAGCACAGCTCGATGACGGCACTCACAACTTGCTGGGGGCTCTCCAAACCAGTATGGGGACCTTGGGGGCGAAAAACCTGAAGGAGATGCAGCAGGTTGATGTAGTCATTGCACCTTCGTTACTGACCGAAGGTAAGGTTTATCAGAAAGCTCAGCAATTGGGCATGGGGAAATAGGTTTATCAATGGCGATATAGATTTGTGGGGTGTATTTCAATACTCTTATTCAAGAGTACGTAAATCTCCACAGATAGACGTCAAAGAAACATCAATCTTGGCAAGTTCTGCGGTGGCGGAATTTTGACCGTCACAACTACAATAGATATATCGGAGACGCAAGTTTCCGTTCACTCCTCACACCACACTCCGCCCGGAACTTTTCCGGGCGGTTCCTCATTAATGCAGCCCTTAATTTGAGCCAAGCCTGATCAGATCACCATCATGGTGGTCAGAAAAGTGTATCCGAATGCAAACCCTCTCGTAGAACGTACCGGATATTGGCTATGGTAGGATTCTAATGATTACGAATGGTAAGGATAACTAAGGCATGGCAGCCTCACAAGTAACAGACTCTACCTTCAAGCAAGAGGTGCTTGAAAGCCAGGTTCCCGTTCTAGTAGATTTCTGGGCA
>JBCBSL010000864.1:0-661 GCA_039819145.1 Cyanobacteria bacterium J06638_22 | reverse complement strand
TGAGGCAACAGCGTCCATCGATCCAGAAAATGAGCGACTGATTCAGCAAGCGATTCATGCTCTAAGTACTCAAAAAACACTGATTGTGATTGCCCACCGTTTAACAACTATTGCGGCAGCGGATCAGATTTTGGTGTTGGATGAGGGCAGGATTGTTGAACGCGGAAAGCATGAGATGTTGGTGGAGCAGGGGGGGCTATATCAGCGACTGTGGGAGGTAAACGTGCGATCGCACGGTTGGAAAATTGCGGCATGATAATTTCTCAGTGTCCCAATCTGGTTCTGTTGCAAAAATAGCGGCAGGGTATAAAGCCTCACTTCTCTTATGTACTTTCTGCGAATGGGATGGATAACACAGCAAAGGCGTTGCGGCTTTAGCGGCGAAACGAAACGGTTAGCATCGTACTCTATCCTGTTCCGAGTTTTCGCGCGACCGCAGCAACGCCTTGTTTTACAGACTCACGACATCAAGTAGCTCTAGATGAAGTCTGAGGTACTGAGTTGCCCAGGATTGACACCCTGTAGCAGCAAGAAAGTCTCGCCACCAAAGAGAACCCGTGTGTTTCTACCCTGCCGTTGCAACCGAATTTGGTTAACCGAAAGCCCGCCGCCCAGCACAATCTTGTCCTGACCAGGAGTAAAGTCGCGAACGCGGTCAAAG
>JBCBSL010000863.1:0-671 GCA_039819145.1 Cyanobacteria bacterium J06638_22 | reverse complement strand
CGCCCGCCTGCACCATGGCCATAAGAAGGCTGCTCTCTCCATAGATTACTGCAATACCCGCAAGACCGGCTACAAGATCTACAACCGCTACCGTGACTGTGGCATCGACGGCCTGACCGACCGGTCCCGAAGACCCTATCGGCAGGCCAACCGGCTTCCGATGCAGATCGAGAAGCTGATCGTAAAGATCAAGCGCGAGTATCCGCACTGGGGTGCGCCGAAGATCCGCCAGAAGCTCCGTACGCGCTACCCCGAGCTCGTCTGCACCGCCATCAGCAACGTGCATGCCGTGCTCGACCGCAACGGCCTGGTCAAGCGCAGGAAGCGCAAGCGGTATAGGGCAGAGGGAACCGCCCTCAACCACGTCCGGCAGCCCAACGCGCTGTGGTGCGCCGACTACAAGGGAGAGTTCATGCTCGCTGATCGACGCTACTGCTACCCGCTGACCATCACCGACTATGCCAGCCGATATCTGCTCGGCTGCGACGCCCTCTCATCCAACAGGGAGTCCTTCGCCTTCTCGACTTTCGAGAGAGCTTTCAAGGACTTCGGCCTGCCCGACGCGATCCGCACTGATAACGGCGTACCATTCTCATGCCCAACCGCACTGTTCGGCCTGTCCAGACTGTCTGTCTGGTGGCTACGCCTCGGTATCAGCATCGAGCGCATCA
>JBCBSL010000862.1:0-674 GCA_039819145.1 Cyanobacteria bacterium J06638_22 | reverse complement strand
GCAACCTTTCAAGGTCTCTAAGCATAGCCTCGACCAAGCATTCAATGCCTGAAAGTTGAGGCTATGCAAACCTACAGCTAAACCTGGACATAGGTTAAAGCTCCATTTTGAAGCTCAGGTACGAAGCTAAATTTAGGTGTACGCCTGTCGAGATGTAGAGTTAGCTCACAAGGAGTATAGAAACCTGGCAATCACATTTCCGTAAGTAGAAATCGCTCGAAGAAGCGGGTAACGCGATTCGAACGCGCGACATTCACCTTGGCAAGGTGACGCTCTACCACTGAGCTATACCCGCAAACCGTCATTTCAGACTTTTTCTAGTATTCCAAACGACGTTGGCCTTGTCAATATCAGAAGACAAAATCTGAAATGACGGTTTGCGGGTATAGCTCAGTGGTAGAGCGTCACCTTGCCAAGGTGAATGTCGCGCGTTCGAATCGCGTTACCCGCTTCTTCGAGCGATTTCTACTTACGGAAATGTGATTGCCAGGTTTCTATACTCCTTGTGAGCTAACTCTACATCTCGACAGGCGTACACCTAAATTTAGCTTCGTACCTGAGCTTCAAAATGGAGCTTTAACCTATGTCCAGGTTTAGCTGTAGGTTTGCATAGCCTCAACTTTCAGGCATTGAATGCTTGGTCGAGGCTATGCTTAGAGACCTTGAAAGGTTGC
>JBCBSL010000861.1:0-675 GCA_039819145.1 Cyanobacteria bacterium J06638_22 | reverse complement strand
GCCTAAGACGTGATTCTTACAAAGACCGGCGCTAACCGTAGGAGGGAAACCGGCCACGGTCTAAAACCCTCCTCGGCGTCCCGCCGGTCTTTGAGCGCGCGCAGTCGATCCATCAGGGGCTTCAAGGCGGCAGAGATAGTCTCCTCTAGTTCGGAGCCGCCGCGAGCCGAAGGCTCCGTCGGCTCCTCTTCCTCCTCATCCGAGCCTGAACCAGGGTCAAACGAGGGGTCATCTTGGGCCTGCTGCCCAGGAGTGGCGCCGGTCCCGCGGCCCTTGCGAAGCGTGGGCATCAGTGCGGAAGAATCAGGGTCGCAAGACCCCGTCGCGCAGTCTAGACTGCGAGGCCCATTTATTAACTAAAATAAATGGGAAAGTGGGAGGAGCGGAGGTGAGGTAGCAAGCTAATGTACTAGCCAGTGTGGCTAGTGCGTGGCCCAGCGGCGCTGCCGATCTTGATACGGCGCCGCTGACCTTGCTACGCCGCAGGATAAGATAAGAACCGTGGACGGGGAGTAAACCGCCCACGGTTCACAACATCCGTGGCCGCTACCAGTCACACGCCTTATAAGTCACTAAAACTTACCTAACGCGCTTAGGGTTAGGGTTAGGGTTAGGGTTAGGGTTAGGGTTAGGGTTAGGGTTAGGGTTAGGGTTAGGGTTAGGGTTAGGGTTAGG
>JBCBSL010000860.1:0-682 GCA_039819145.1 Cyanobacteria bacterium J06638_22 | reverse complement strand
CGAGACAAGAGATCCAAGCTACGAAGGGCCAACGGCGGATGCCTTGGCGCCTACCACCGATGAAGGACGTGAGAGGCTGCGATAAGCCACGGGGAGCTGCCGACTAAGCGTCGATCCGTGGATGTCCGAATGGGGAAACCCAGCACTCGAGAGGGTGTTACCCCGGTCTGAACACATAGGGCCGGAGGAGGGAACCGGGTGAACTGAAACATCTCAGTAACCCGAGGAAAGGAAAGCAACAGCGACTCCCCCAGTAGCGGCGAGCGAACAGGGAATAGCCTAAACCAACTGGGTGCAATAGCCTGACGGCGTTGCCCAGTTGGGGTCGTGGGACCAGATGGTCAGAGCGTCAGATCTGACACGCAGTTACCAAACCAACAGCTAGTGGAACCGCCCTGGAACGGCGGGCCGAAGAGGGTAAGGGCCCCGTACACGAAAGTTGTTGGACTGCGATCTGTGCTCCCGAGTAATGCCGGGACCGTGAAACCTGGCATGAATTCGCGAGGACCACCTCGTAAGGCTAAGCATGCGTAGGCGACCGATAGTGCACGAGTACCGTGAGGGAAAGGTGAAAAGTACCCCTGGAGGGGAGTTAAAAGTACCTGAAACCGTTGGTTTACAAACAGTCAGAGCGTCGTCATACCTACGGGTATGGCCGCAATGGCGTGCCTTTTGAAGAATG
>JBCBSL010000859.1:0-683 GCA_039819145.1 Cyanobacteria bacterium J06638_22 | reverse complement strand
GATGAATCCCCTGAAACTTCTGGATGACCCATCGAAAGGTGGGCTTAGCTGAGGGCTGTTTTTTCTGGTCCAGGACAGTCTGCTGTTGGGTGGCTAGGGTTTGTCTGAGCTTGCGTTCAGCCAGGGTGTAAACCATCAAGGTGAGCGCCATCACTAGAGCTAGCGCTTCGACTCTCTGAGCTTTTTTGACAAACAGGCTGCTGGCGAAGAAGAGTGGGTCTTTGAGGAAGCGAAAGCCTCGTTCAGCCTTCTGCTGCCCTTTATACTCTTGCAGCAGCTTATCGGCAGGCCACTGTTGGGCATCCAACTGATTGGTGGCCAGAATGAAGCGAGCGCGTTGGTTCTGGTAGGAGGCTTCGGCCGTCGGTCTGCGTTCCAGCTTGGCTTTGATGCGATAGCCAGTGGCAGTTGCCTGGTCTTTGTTCTTTGCCTTGGCTGAGCTGCCCGGTGGGCGCTTGACTGGGAGGGGTTCAACCCTCACTTGAGTGACTTGATGGACTGCCAGGGTGTCTTGGAAGCGCATCAAGGCTTCTAGGGCATCGGGTTTGCAGGCAAAGACCATCTGCTGCAATTGCTTCAGGTCGCGGTTCAATCGTTTCTCTAGTTTCTTGAGTTCGGGTTCCCACAACGATGCGTCAGCCTTGCGCGTCAGACTCTCAATGAGGATCCAACGCTGCTTGAGG
>JBCBSL010000858.1:0-685 GCA_039819145.1 Cyanobacteria bacterium J06638_22 | reverse complement strand
GCAATAAGCGTTCGGTGCCACGGGAAATCAGCACGTCATCGTTGCGTTGCTGGATCCAGAAGTGGATTGTGTTGAGAGTGTGACTGCGTTGCGGCCACACCCTCAACACAATCCACAAGTCTTAAGGAGAACTAACCCTATCCCAGTCAATTCAGCGTTTTCTGGCAAAAAGAGGTTCGCCATATTAATGAAACGATTCCAAGCGGTGATGTGAAACATCGATGTTTTCTATCCGTAAACCAAACGCTTATTGCTGTTGCAAAACACCCGTGTTGGTGACATTAGCGCAGCCGACTTTGCTTAACCGCAGAGCTGATGTAGCCCCCAGCGTCTCTCTCAGCAGGTTTTACGAAGAAATAGGACTCAGACGTGATGCTTCGAGTCCTGCACATGAGGAGAAGCCTTGTAGATACCTGACACCTTCAAGGTGTCGGGTATCTGGCGATCGCCCTACTCAAGGAGGTGAAAGCATTCAATCAGGTTCACTGAAGCAGTATGTAGCTAGGTAATCCCCTCAATCAACCTGTGAAGGCGTACACTGAGCGGGTCATATTTTGTCTGTTTTGGTTTCATGGCAGTTAACATTCAGCAACCTTGCGATCAAGGCGTTATCTACGCTAAGCCTTGTGTTTCTCCCTGTCGCCAGCAAGCAAAGGTCTGGGTATTGGCCGCAACCATCCTCGGC
>JBCBSL010000857.1:0-688 GCA_039819145.1 Cyanobacteria bacterium J06638_22 | reverse complement strand
TCAAGAACGCGAACAGGTTGAAGCTGCACTACGGCAAAGTGAAGAACAACTGCGCCTGATCACCAATAATTTGCCCGTGCTGATCGCCTATGTGGATCGTCATCAGCGCTATCGCTTCAATAATCAGGCTTATCAGCACTGGTTTGGGCAGTCTCCCAAGAACATTTATGGTCAGCCGATGAAGGCTTTGATCGGAGCGGTTCACCACCAAGCAATACAGTCATACATCGAGATGGCTTTAGCGGGTGAACAGGTGACCTATGAAAGTGAACTGATCTTGAAAGATGGTCGCAGTCATTCGGTCAGCGTGACCTACATCCCCCATGTTGAGACAAGCGGCAATGCGTTACCTCAGGTGCGCGGTTTCTTTGCTCTGACAACGGACATTAGCGATCGCAAAGCCATTGAGCGCATGAAAGACGAATTTATTGCGGTCGTTAGTCACGAATTGAGAACCCCCCTCACCTCCATTCACGGATCCCTCAAGCTAATGGCCACCGGGCGCTTAGGACATCTCTCGAAAGAAGGTCAGCAAATGCTGGAGGTGGCTGACGAAAATACCGATCGCCTCGTGCGTTTGATTAACAGCGTCCTTGACCTCCAGCGGATTGAATCGGGTGAAATCACCATGGATACTCAGGTCTGTGAGGTCACTGACTTAATTGAAGAGGCGATCGAAACGATGCAG
>JBCBSL010000856.1:0-689 GCA_039819145.1 Cyanobacteria bacterium J06638_22 | reverse complement strand
CTCTTCCAGGCGACATCCGTGGGGCGGTAGAGGCGACGGGGATTGATGACGGAAACAACTCGTACCCCAATTCCGGTATCCGTGAGTTGACTCGCAGCTTCCAAGACTGGAATTAGGGTCATATCGCCAATAACGGCAAAAACAACGGTCTTTGAGCCTGTCGTTGCTTGAAGGGCGATCGCCCCCTTCGCTAATGCCGTACGAGTTTGCTCAAAGGTGGTGCGGATAGGCAGCGGCGACTTACTGGCAGTAATCGTCACACCTTTGTTTTGCGTCCCCAAAGCCCATTCGTAGCAGGCTTGAATACTGTTAGCATCTACCGGAAACAGGGGAAAGACATTGCCATTGCGCATCATTCCGGCAAAGTAATTTTCAATTTCCGGGCGCTGGTGCGTCCAACCGTTGCGCCCCTGCTCTAGGGCTCCAGCGGTAAATAGCGTGATGGTGGAGGGGGTAGGGCGACGCAGCTCTGCCATCGCCTGGGTCACCGTTTGCCAAATGGGGAGACCATTGATGGCAAAGGATTCATAGGAACACCAGAGGGTGCGAGCGCCAAACAGTGCTTGAGCTGCTGCTAAGCCCGCACAGGCGTCTTCACTCAGGGGCTCATACACTTGGCCCTGGGGCTGCTGAAAATAGAGATCATCCACCGTAGGGTGAATAATTTTGAGCGCCTGGTTGATGTTGTT
>JBCBSL010000855.1:0-690 GCA_039819145.1 Cyanobacteria bacterium J06638_22 | reverse complement strand
AACGCGTGGTAAACCAGTTACTGCGTGTTGCTACCCGCCAGTAAACCATTGGAAATTACTCGGGCGTCGTATTCCAACAAATCTAAAAATGTGGGTACCGGTCCTGCCTCGGTCGACAGCGAGTCCACATAGAGGTTGCCACCAAACCTGGCGCCGGTGGTTTGAGCCACCTGTTTTTGACCTTCGTCACTCACCGTACTTTCACAAAAAATCGTAGGCACATCATTAGCGGTTACCTGCTCAATCACCCCCTGTACCTGTTTGGGCGTAAATTGCTGCTCCGCATTGATGGGCCACATATAGATTTCTTGCATGTCATAGTCACGGGCCAGGTACGAAAACGCCCCTTCGCAACTCACCAAAAACCGCTGGCTATCGGGTACCTGCTCAAGATCGTCGGCCAGTTCCTGATCAATGGCGCTGATCTGCTCGCTGTAGGCCGCTGCATTTGCGTTGTAAATGTCCGCGTTGTCAGGGTCTAGCTCCACAAATGCCTGGCGAATATTTTCAACATAGACCAACGCATTTTTGGGCGACATCCAGGCGTGGGGGTTGGGTTTGTTGGTGTAGGGACCCTCGGCGATGGGAATAGGTTCAATACCTTCCGTCAGTAGGGCTGAAGGCACATCCTGCACATTACCTAGAAATTGCTCAAACCAACGCTCCAGGTTCATGCCGTTGTAAAGAATC
>JBCBSL010000854.1:0-690 GCA_039819145.1 Cyanobacteria bacterium J06638_22 | reverse complement strand
GGAATTGGCTACCTCCAGAGCATCTGTCCAGCGCTCAAACTCCTCAGAGTAGCCACGGGTAAGGACTCGAAACATATAAAAAACCAGAGGCAAGGTAAATACTTAACGGACACGTTTAGCAATAACCGCATAAAACGGGTCGCCTCCTGGAACCCCCATCATTCGCAGAATAGATGGAAGAGACGAAGTTTCGGCGATCGCTTGGATGTCAGCGAAGCCAGGAATATTAGCAAAATAGGATTGCACTAATTGCACGCGCTTCGGTTCAGACGCATCTCGCCAAATCTGAATCGCCTTTTGGAAAAACATCCGATTCGAGAAACTCACGATTGCAACGCCTTCAGGCTTAAGAATGCGATAAATCTCAGCGAATACCGCTTCAGGATACTGCAAATATTGCACCGACACTGTGTTGAGTACGGCGTCAAACGAGGTATCGGGCAGTGGCAAAAGCTGTTTATGGTTGAGATTTTGAACAAAGTAGTGATCGAGGCGAGGATTGCGAGCCAGTTCCTCTGCATTCATGCCATGGCCTTCAACATGGTCAAACTGCATTTCTTCCGGCAAATGGGAAACCCAGCTGCTCATCATATCGAGAATACGCATTCCTGGTCGAAGATATTCGCCATACAGATCGGTTTGTGACGCATGTTGACGAAGGTTTCATTCAGCGCCTCACCGATCTGTATG
>JBCBSL010000853.1:0-696 GCA_039819145.1 Cyanobacteria bacterium J06638_22 | reverse complement strand
GATAATTCTCCAAAACTTCGATCAGTGTGATGCGATCGTCGTCCACTGCCGACAGCACGAGAGCTGCTCGCATGGATTGTCGTCCCGCTGCCCCAGATTCTGGATAGATGCTTTTGCTAACTTCATCCAAAAGCACATCGCCAATGGGATTATCCAGAATGCGATTAAGATTGACGCCATCTACCGCTACGTCACTGTTCAAAAGCTCTTGAACCTCTGTTGCTGATACCTCGGCGTTATCAAAGTAAAACTGTAGCTGTTCCGTTGCTTCGCCTGTCTCTGCCAGTTGCGATAAGTCCGAGACAGCAACAGAGCGCTCAAAAATGCCATATCGTAATAGGATTTCTTCGGCGGCGATCGCTCGTCCTGAAAATAGCCCACTAATTCCCAAAACGACGGCCAAACCTAGTTTCCACTGCTTCATATCACCCTCTCGGTGCGACGTTATCTCTTTATGTGCCTTAGTCTAGACGAGCTATCGAGAGGGTGATATGAAGCAGTGGAAACTAGGTTTGGCCGTCGTTTTGGGGATTAGTGGGCTATTTTCAGGACGAGCGATCGCCGCCGAAGAAATCTTATTGCGATACGGCATTTTCGAGCGCGCCGTTGCCGTCTCGGACTTATCGCAACTGGCAGAAACTGGCGAAGCAACGGATCAGCTAGAGTCTTACTTTGATACTGCCGAGGTATCGGCCA
>JBCBSL010000852.1:0-696 GCA_039819145.1 Cyanobacteria bacterium J06638_22 | reverse complement strand
GAAATTTTGGTTGAAGTTGGCGTCGTTGCGGCAACGTCTGCAGGAACAACCTATCTCATCACAAAGGGAAGTTTGGCTATCCTCTGCGAGCTGACGGACTGGCTCGGCCCCCCCGGTTGGGCACTCAAGATTGTGGTCAGTGGGTCATTGATTGGGATGGTGGGCGTCGTTTGGGCCATGATTTGCGATCGCCTCTATCAGGAGAAAACCCAAGCTATCGCTACAGGGCGCTGACCTTGTCGATTTGCTCTCGCTTAGTCTCATCTATTGACGGGTGGGGTTGCAGAATCCAAGGATGATGTTTTCAGGGAAGGTGCATCCCGCGCCCCATCTCTGAAAACATCATTTCCTCAATCAGCGATACCCGACAGGTAGTGATGTGCCTTCACAAGTTCGTCAAACTATTCCAATAGGATAAAGGTAGAGGACAGCCGGAGAACTCACGATGTCTGGCTGGGATCGGTTGATTGCGTTGATGGGTTTAACTGGCTGGCTGCTATTGGCTAGCACAGGAACCGTTCCTGCACTCCTAGCAAAAAGCAGAGAAACCGATGACATTTGGCCAACAGCAGAGACGGTGCTAGCCGATCTTGCTGATGGCGCTTATCAGTTTTGCACTGAACCGGATCCCGAAGATTGGCATGATGGTGCGGGAGTATGCCTCAACCTTGTGAAGCAGGGTACAACTGTCGAGGG
>JBCBSL010000851.1:0-700 GCA_039819145.1 Cyanobacteria bacterium J06638_22 | reverse complement strand
GATTTCAGGCTGTAGAGGCAAGGTCGCGGAGGGTTTTGTAAACAGGATGCCCACTTAGGCCGCAATGTTGTCTTTGCCGTCTCTCTGTCTATTAGCTCTGTGCCATGACCCATTTCTGTAGAATCGGGTTGACGAGTTCAGGGGCTTCATCCTGAGGGCAGTGCCCTACACCATCGAGCACGATGAAATCTTCCACAGCGGGATAGTTGGCAAGTGCGCGTCCTAGTTCCAAGGGTTCCCAAGGATCGTCTGCGCCCCAGATAAAAATTGCCGGACACTTCAGTTGAGGCAATAGGTCTTCGGCTAAAGGCCCCTGGGAATAACGCACAAATGCCAGAAACACATCCGCTGCCCCCTCATCTTTGGACGGACCGATGAGGAGATCGACTAGCTCATCCGTCACCGCTTCCTCACGACCGTAGGCCTGTTTCAACACGTTACGAATGAAGTTGGGGCGAGCCAACCGGGAGAAAAAGAAGTGACCTAGGGGTCGAATCCCGAGAAGCTTCTGGAAGAGTGGCGTCGGGGCACCGCGATACCAGGGTAGGGTCGAGCGCTTGCGATTGTGCAGCAGTCGCAACGAGCAATCGAGCATGGCGATCGCCCGCACCTGTTCCGGCTCCATCACCGCCGCCTGCAACGCCACAATACAGCCGATAGAATTGCCGACTAAAAATACCGGTTCGCCAATCACGTCGCG
>JBCBSL010000850.1:0-701 GCA_039819145.1 Cyanobacteria bacterium J06638_22 | reverse complement strand
TTTTTCCATTGTTGACGATATTGCTTTACACGTTGTTAAGTTGGTCATAAAGTCACATCACAGAATTTGTTTGTGTCCATATTTTTGGCACAAATACTTACAGGTGTTATGTCATACCATGAAAACTTCTGGGAAGATTGGATCAGTAATGGGTGAGTGAGCACATGTCAAACACCAGCACCATGGTTTTCAAAAGTTGCAAGTTCAGTGATTGACTGTCTGGGTACAGTGGGCAGGTCAACTTGAATCAGTGAAGTTAAGTGTAAGTTTTTTTCCATTGTTGACGATATTGCTTTACACGTTGTTAAGTTGGTCATAAAGTCACATCACAGAATTTGTTTGTGTCTGTATTTTTTCACTTTCCTACAGCAATGTTATTGCCTCCTCCTCAGTGCACAGACTGGTGGCCACTTAGCCTGCAACTTTTGAAAAGGAGGGTTGTCTCACAAAACATGTGCTGAACTACGCATCCCTAATCCCATGATCCTGAAAATTTGCATCCATTGGTGCAAGTGGTGTAGCATGGTGTTCTGAAAATTTGGTGAAGCTGCAGGTAATACATCCCTAGATATCTCAATTTATTTCAGAGGGGACTTTCTTTTGTTGAACTGTTTACATGTAGGCTCTTTTGTATTGTTGTGAGGCAAGCTCAAAAGTATTGTGCTGAGCTGCCAATTGCTGTGTCCCAGGTTCAACTTCAG
>JBCBSL010000849.1:0-702 GCA_039819145.1 Cyanobacteria bacterium J06638_22 | reverse complement strand
GCGCTTTAGGTTGCCAGCCTGATCCAGAATGGTGCCGTGGAGCTTGTCGGTTCTGGGCGAAATCCGCCTGAAGCGCCTTGGCTTCCCCGAAGATATCCAGAGCTATAGCCTACCTACCACATCGGAACCAGAAGGTTCTGGCAACATTCCCTCCAAGCAGTGCCCCTGCTGTGGACGCGTCGTTTGGATTTTCGTGATGACCTGCCCCGAATGTGAGCACCACTGGAGCAATGAAGCCCAGGTGCCCCTCGAAGACTTGGCAGAAGTGCTGAGTGAAGAGCAATTTCTCATAGCTCAGGATTATGAGATGCAGCGAACCTTCCATGATCTACGCAAACTTCACTATCAAAAAGGCGCATCCCCTGCCTGGACAACGCGTAAGTTTTTCGAGCAATTTAATTGCCTTCCTAAAGATGCCTGGTGTGAGGGGTCCATTTTTGGCAAGCGCCCGACCCTTGAAGATAAGTACAACTACAAAAATTATTTGACCTACTTGGCGCAACGGCAAGGCAAATCGATTTCCTGGGTGATCAGCGAATTCCAAAAAGAGTTTGGCATGCGCGATTGGCAAGCCATCTTTTTCGATCAAAAAAGTAGCTAAGTCAAGAAAATTAACCGGGTTAGATCGGGAGCATGTCACCTTTGCGCCCCAATCAGGCCATTGAGGTAAGCGCAGCGATGAGCCAAGACCTGAGGAACATT
>JBCBSL010000848.1:0-706 GCA_039819145.1 Cyanobacteria bacterium J06638_22 | reverse complement strand
CCACGCTCACTCGGTTCTACAGCCTGCACACCTTTGTTCTGCCTTGGTCGATTGCGGTTTTCATGCTGCTTCATTTTCTGATGATTCGGAAGCAAGGCATTTCTGGGCCTTTGTAAGGCTGTTTGATTAAGCTTTGGTTGACTGCCAGCCAGCGCTCAAGATACGCATTTTGATGACGTCAGTTTGATGCTAGGAGAAGCTTTTAGCAAATGTCAACACTCAAAAAGCCGGATCTCAGTGATCCTAAGTTAAGAGAAAAGCTAAAGCAGGGGATGGGGCATAACTATTACGGTGAGCCTGCTTGGCCTAACGATCTGCTTTACACCTTCCCAATTGTGATTCTCGGTACGATCGCCTGCTGTGTTTCCCTTGCAGTCCTCGATCCTGCCATGGTTGGTGAGCCCGCCAATCCGTTTGCAACTCCTCTGGAAATCTTGCCAGAGTGGTATCTCTATCCTGTGTTTCAGGTTTTGCGGATCGTTCCCAACAAACTCCTAGGTGTGCTGTTGCAAACAGCGATTCCTTTGGGCCTAATGTTGGTGCCTTTTATTGAGAACGTTAACAAGTTCCAAAACCCCTTCCGTCGCCCGGTAGCAACCACCGTGTTCTTGTTTGGTACGGTCGTTACACTTTGGCTCGGCATTGGGGCAACTTTCCCGATTGATGAGTCTTTGACGCTTGGGTTGTTCTAGAGCAATCTTTCAAA
>JBCBSL010000847.1:0-713 GCA_039819145.1 Cyanobacteria bacterium J06638_22 | reverse complement strand
GGTTAATACGCTGATTCGCTGGACAGTCCGTGGCCTCAACGCCTTGGCCAATGGTGACAATCAGAAACGCTACAACACACTGCAACCTTGCCGACCATCGGGTATCGGCGTATTAACCATAGGATGTCTGGTCGCTCGTATTTCTGGGTGTCATTCTAGCTATTGCCCAAAATACCCGTTCCCCGTTTGCCGAGTTACAGTTTTGGGCGGAAAAATAACCGCAGATCTGGGCGGTTTTTCGAAAAGGGTGTGCTGCTGGCTTCGGCTGCGCTCAGCCAGCGAGTTGTTGGGTGCCCTGAGCGTAGTCGAAGGGCACAGGTTGAAAGAGGTAATTTTTTTCTGAAATTCTCCCTATCGTATTTAGGGTTGGTTCAATGACCGTTGAATTTCGTCTCGGACAGGCGTCACCTCTCGCACACCCAGCTCGATCGCTTGGTTCAGGTCAGCCAGGGCTTCTTCATAGCGCTCTAAGTCCTGGTAGACCAGCCCTCGATTTCCATAGGCAATGCCGTATGCGGGGTCAAGTTCAATGGCTCGCGAGTAGTCGGCGATCGCCCCTTCCCAGTTTTCTTGCTCAGCCCGAGCATTGCCGCGATTGGTATAGGCTTCGACATTATCCGGATTGAGGGCAATGGCTTGGCCAAAGTCGATGATGGCTTCCCGCAAATCGCCCTGGGTTACGTGGGCAAGGCCCCGGTTGTTATAAGCAATGG
>JBCBSL010000846.1:0-716 GCA_039819145.1 Cyanobacteria bacterium J06638_22 | reverse complement strand
ACAAACGTAAAATCTTTAGCGCCTCTAAAGCCCACCATCCGCGATTGACGACGGGTAAATTCCCCAACAGATGGGTTACCGGAGGGCTGAATGACGTTGTAGACCTGCTGCCACAAGTCCTGAGGAACAGGCTTGACGAGGTAAGAGCGATCGCTCTGCTTTTGGATGTGATACCAAGTTGTTTCCTGACACTGGTCGCACCAGAAAGCTTCTAACCATTCCCCTGGCAACGAAACAGAATTGTAATTAGCGGTTAGCATCAAAGCACTTTTTCGGCTAACCCCACGCTGTTGGAGTTGCCCTGGGCGATCGGCGAACAGTGGATATTTCCGACTCACACTGTGCAAATAACATTGATGAATGGGGCAATAGATAGCCCGTCGTTTTGACCGCTTGCGATTTCGATCACACCTTCTCTGCATTTTGACCTCCCGTAGACAACGATCGCCTCGGATGAGCAGGCTGAGGTGGAGGGACTGAGATCAAATGACCATCGAAGTCCGAGCTCCAAAATATAAAAAGCCCTAGATACATCAGGGCCTATTCAATTGGCAAAAAGGCTAAATGAGTACAACTATGTTGAAGTTAGCCAAGTTGAAGTTAGCTAAAAATACTTAAGGAAACGCTAGGGAATTCGCCTGGGTTACGCAAAATCTTTTCTATCTCGTCTCACATTTTTAGTCAGCAATAATGCGAGTTCATCCTCTTTCTCTTGA
>JBCBSL010000845.1:0-721 GCA_039819145.1 Cyanobacteria bacterium J06638_22 | reverse complement strand
ACCGCATGTTTGCGATCGATCGCGGCGCGGCTCAAGTCGATAGCTCCGTTAAAGCATCCCAATTGGTGTATGACGTGGCCACGAACAGTGCCAATGCCATTAGCCCTTCCACTTCAACTGTCATTGGCTCCGGCACGGAAAAGCGGTTCAAGATTGTGGTGGCTGGGTCTAAGTGTGATGGCCCCCGGCGGATCAGCAAGAGCGAATATATCGTCCCCGCCAGTAAGATGACTCCGCAGATCCAGCGCATCAACCGCACCTCCGGCAAGATTGTCAGCATTACCGAAATCTGATCGTCACTTGTCCCGTGAGCAATGCTCACGGGTGAATGCGTTTGCCAATTCTGGTTACATTGATGCATTTTAAGAGGTTCATAATATGACACTTTGGATTGAGGCCGAACCAGTTGAGTTGCGCCCCAGTGCAACAGAAAGTGCAGCCGAGGATGCGCTGCAAATTGTGATTCGAGCGGCCTATCGTCAAGTTTTGGGCAATGCCCATGTGATGGACAGTCAGCGGCTCACCAATGCCGAGTCCCAGTTGCGAAATGGGGATATTACGGTGAGAGAGTTTGTGCGGGCTGTGGCTCAGTCTGATCTATACCGCTCCCTCTTTTTTGAAACATCCTCGCCCTATCGCTTTGTTGAATTGAACTTTAAGCATTTGCTGGGCCGTGCGCCTCAGGATCAAGCTGAGATTTCTGAGCATGTGCAACTTTATA
>JBCBSL010000844.1:0-721 GCA_039819145.1 Cyanobacteria bacterium J06638_22 | reverse complement strand
ATACCGATGTTGCGATAGCGTGAGATGTCTTTTTTCATAACTGCTCTCTAGGTTTGTACGACGAACCGTGGGTGGATACCTTTGAGACGACCTCAAAGGAGGAGGACTAGAGTTTCTGTAGCTGGGCGGGTTTCAACCGTGTGATGTGGATTACAAAACCTCGTTGTGCCGTCGGCGACAGTACTAGATTTCCAGACTCATTAAACAATTGTAAAGGGCATTTGCACAAACTGTGGATGGGTAGCGCAGTAGAAATATCTGATCAGCCCCGCAAGCTGGGAGAAAAGCTTCAATCGACGGTAATCTCAAGTGTTTGGGGCATCATCCCCTTTGTCTTAGGGACAGTGAGGCATCGGATAACCGAACGAACTTGAACGCTATCCCTCAAAGCCCTATTGACTATACTTCTGCCCTTCCATAGCTTTATATGCTTGGGTAGAATCCAATCATTTTTTGAAAGCCCCGCGCCGTAGGGCTTTCAAAAAATGATTGGGTCTAATCTCGATGCGTAAGGTCATATCTTTGTAACTTTCATTATCCAGTTCTAACAGGTCTAACGTCGTTGATGCGGTGGGCGCAATATACTCACCGCATCAACTCAGTGCATCTGACGCACAGAATCAGGACTTAATAATCACGTGCCATGATCACGCGCCCGTGGCGCAGCCCCACAATTAACAAAGCTCACTCCGAATGATGCAGTTTTTGCGCAAGTCCCAAG
>JBCBSL010000843.1:0-749 GCA_039819145.1 Cyanobacteria bacterium J06638_22 | reverse complement strand
GGATGCTTGCAACTTAGATACCCTGGATTCCGGTTAGGTGTCTTTCTCTTCAAGGCTTTCCGTATTATCCAGGAGTCCTAGGAGCGGACCTAGGGTCATGCCGAATACAAAACCGCCTGCGTGAGCCCAGTAAGCAATACCGCCTGCGGCCATACCAACGTTGGTCGGAACACCAAGGCTGGTTACGCCATAGGTGGCCTGCTGAAGGAACCAAATACCCAGATAAAATATGGCTGGAATTCTTAAGGGCAGAAACAGAAACCCCAGCGGTACTACGGTCAGGATCCGAACAGTTGGGAATCGGAAAACGTAGGCACCCATAACGCCCGCGATCGCGCCACTGGCACCAAGGGATGGAATCTCAGAAAACATGCCAAAATACCACTGCGTCAATGAGGCCAACGCCCCACAAACGAGGTAGAACAGAAGAAAGCGGAAACGCCCTAACTCTTCCTCGACATTGTTGCCAAAAATCCAGAGATACAGCATGTTGCCGCCGAGATGCAGCGGACCTGCATGAAGAAATTGTGCCGAAAATAGGGTTAGCCATTCACGCCATAAGACGATAGCTGAAACATCACCCTGAAAGCTTATGGTTAGTTCCTCTGGCACAACTGCCCACGTTCTAAAGAGTGCCATGAGGTCAGGCGATGATAATGTCACCTCATATAAGAAAACCAAGACATTGATAGCAATCAGACCGTAAGTAACATACGGTGTAATCTTTGTGGGGTTTTCGTCGCGAAGAG
>JBCBSL010000842.1:0-757 GCA_039819145.1 Cyanobacteria bacterium J06638_22 | reverse complement strand
CACAAACGCATCTAGGTCGCCATCTCCATCTAGGTCTCCTAGACTCACACCCAAGCTATTGTCCGTACCGGGGGGCTGGGTAGCGGCCACCGTGAAAACTCCGCTGCCGTTGTTGAGCAACACCTGGTTCGCTTGCCCGAAATACGCCACAAACGCATCCAGGTCACCATCCCCATCCAGATCTCCTAAACTCACATCTGGGCTATCGCCACCACCAGGGGGTTGGTTAGTAGCAGCCGTGAAGATCCCACTGCCGTTGTTAAGCAATACCTGGTTCGCTCCCCTCCGAGTCACCACAAACGCATCCAGGTCGCCATCTCCGTCTAGATCCCCTAAACTCACATCGGAGCTGTCATCCCTCCTGGGGGGCTGGGTATCGGCGGCCGTAAAGACACCATTGCCGTTGTTGAGCAGCACCTGGTTCTGCTCAAGATTCGTCACAAACGCATCCAGGTCGCCATCCCCATCCAGATCTCCTAAACTCATACCCCTGTCATTGAGCGTCGGATTGGGGGGCTGAGTAGCGGCGGACGTGAAAACACCGCTACCGTTGTTAAGCAATACCTGGTTCCGCCTAAGATTCGCCACAAACACATCCAGGTCGCCATCTCCGTCCAGATCCCCTAAACCCAAGCCGTTGCTAGATTCCGACCCTAAACCCCCGCCGTTCCTGGGGGGCTGGTTAGGGGAGGCATTTAACTCTGCTGGGCCGGTGGCAGCGGCGATGGTGAACTTCGCCGTGTACGCAGTGGCCGTG
>JBCBSL010000841.1:0-776 GCA_039819145.1 Cyanobacteria bacterium J06638_22 | reverse complement strand
GGCATGAACTAGGGCACCTGAAATGTGACCACAGTGTTTACCTGACTTTAGCCAATTTGCTAGCGATCGCCGCTAGCCAACTACCGTTTGGCGAACTTTTGCTGCCGACCTTTCAAACTCAGATTATGGAATGGGTCCGTTGTGCCGAGTTTACCTGCGATCGCGCGGCGCTCTTAGTGGTGCAGGATGCTCGAACCGTGGCTTCCTTGCTCATGAAGTTATCAGGGGGATCCCCTAATTTGGCGAGTCAGCTCAATGTGGATGCATTTTTAGAGCAGGCCCGAGCCTACGACCAAGCCATTGACTCTGAACTAGGTACGGTTATTAAGCAGGTTCGTTCTCAGGATATGACCCATCCTTTGCCGGTGCTGCGGGCACGCGAAATTGAGCGCTGGTTTAGCAGCGCTGACTATATCGCCCTGTTAAAGCGAGAGGCAGTCCAGTATAATGGTGAGACGGCCAACCGGGGCGGATGGCGAAATTGGTAGACGCACCACACTCAAAATGTGGCGACTTCGGTCGTGAGAGTTCGAGTCTCTCTCCGCCCATGTATCCAGAGGTGAATTATGACCAGGCTCAAGCGCTGGGAATCTCCTCGTGCAATGGGGCGTAACCATAAAGGCCGCGGTGGCAGTGCTAAGCAGCGACAACAGCGACAACGCAATCAGCGGCTACGGCAAAAATTGCAATCAGGTTTGATAAATAATCCCCCCAAAGAGAGGTCACTGACCTCTCTTTTTTATTGCGGTTAGCCTTAAGGAAAATGGGGCTCAATC
>JBCBSL010000840.1:0-803 GCA_039819145.1 Cyanobacteria bacterium J06638_22 | reverse complement strand
ACATCATCAGAGTATTGTTATTGGGACTAAATAAAACCATTAACTTGTAAAAACATCAGCTCTCACTAGCCTTAAAAACTTTCTATATCCACTCACACGGTTAGCAAGCGTAGTCCCTCAGCCACGCTGGGGGCCGACTGACACGGGTGAGGCGGCGGGGCCCGGAACTATCAGAATGTTGACGACGTTCCCCTGGGAACCGAAATGGGGTGACATGTTCTGCAACATCCTGGTCTTCATTGTTGTCGTGGGCGATCCGTCCTCTCGAGTCCTTTTGGCTAACCGTTGGTGGTTCACCGGCGGAGTCCTGGTGATCATCAAATGTCGTCTCGCAGTCACCAGGAGTTTCTTCATTTCCATGCTCCGTGTCCTCAGGCCAAAGGTTTTCCAGAGGGGCTTGTTCATCTTCTGCAGGCGGTACAGTGTTGTTGAGAAATTCTGCCCGTTCTCGTCGTAGCCATAGAGGAATGGCTCTGTCTTGACACAACTTCAGTCGATCATGATGGACGACTTGTTTTCCTTTGCCATTTCGCCCCTGGATCTGGTACAGGATGTCGGAGATTCGATGAGTGACAAGGTATGGACCACAGTAAATAGATTGTAACTTCCGGCTGTGGCCTTTCTTGCTGGCTCCATTCAAGACATACACTAAGTCTCCAACGTCGACCTCGGACACGTGCTGCTTCCTGTCGTAGTACTTCTTCCGCCGTAGTAGACTGTAACCTAATTGGTCTCGTGCCAAGGCATGAGTATCATGAAGGACTTGCTGCAACTGCTGAACATATTCCGATGCTGGGGTGGCT
>JBCBSL010000839.1:0-807 GCA_039819145.1 Cyanobacteria bacterium J06638_22 | reverse complement strand
GCCAGGACTTCAATCCGTTTCTTGTGAACTCGATAGGGCAGGATAAACGGTGTCCGTGGGATGACTAACTCCCGCGTCTCTTTGACACGCTCTAGCCGCCCCATTTCTGGGAATTGCTGTAAAGACTCCAGCGATCTCTCAATCCGCTCAATAATGACCTCGGCGGCTTCTGGTGCAGTTTCAGCAATGTAGCCATACGCCGCATTCAGGTCGGCGATCGCCTGCTTTGTCCAAACCAGTTTCATTTGCGCCATCTCGCAAAGGCTGCCTCAACCTCATCATCTGAGGCAAACTCTTCGGCATCTGCTTGGCGGATTCCTTCCAGAATGTGGGCGACCTGCCAGTGGTGGAGTTCCAAAAAAAGCTCAACCGCTGCATTAAGGACATAGGTGCGATCGCGCTCCAACCCAGCAGCAATCTCATCCAGTGCCTCTCGTTTGTCTGGGTCGAGTCGAAACGTGATGGTGTCCTTGCTCATAAGCCCTCTATTTGAGGTGAGTGTATGCTTCTATATTGCAACGTAAGACATCAACTTGCAAGTACATGTGCTCTAGGAGGTAGTATTGGGCGATCGCGCAGATGAACTCAGTGGAGGGCGATCGCTCTTCCCTCATAACAAAGCCCCCGCTTCACCACGAAGCGGGGGCTTTGTCGTTCTATTAAAATCACTGACTCATTCGTCGTATTTTGCCGAGCACCCCAATTACTAGCACCAGCCCACCAGAGACGACTAGCCCGCGCCCAATGATGGGAGCGATCGCCGGAAGGATAACGCCAGCGATCGCCATTGTTGCTCCGATTAGTGGG
>JBCBSL010000838.1:0-808 GCA_039819145.1 Cyanobacteria bacterium J06638_22 | reverse complement strand
CGCATCAGCAATAACATTGACAGCAGACCCGGCATGCAGTTCACCAATCGTGACGACGGCCGATTTGAGGGGATCAACATTGCGGGACACGATGGTTTGAATGGCATTCACCACTTGAGCCGCCACCACAATGGAGTCAACCGTCTGATGCGGAATAGCACCATGGCCGCCCCGGCCATTAATAGTGCAGTGAAAATACTCAGTTGCTGCCATCATGGGGCCGTTACGCACCCCCATGCTGCCAAGGGGAAGATTGTTCCACAAATGCAGACCAATGATGGCGTCAACAGCAGGATTTTGCAGGACACCCGCTTCAATCATTGGCTTAGCACCGCCGGGGCCTTCTTCAGCAGGCTGAAAGATAATTTTGACTGTGCCGCTGAAGCTATCGCGATGTTGAGAGAGATAATAGGCTGTACCCAACGCGATCGCCACATGCCCATCATGACCACAGGCATGCATGCGGCCTGGACGTTGTGACTTGTACTCCACCTCGTTCAGTTCTTGGATTGGTAAAGCATCCATATCAGCCCGAATCCCCAGTACCGGCCCCGGCTGATGCCCTTCGATAACTGCCACAATGCCTGTTTGGGCGATTCCTTGACGGTGTTCGATCCCCCATTCAGTAAGTTTGGAGCCGATGAGGGCTGCCGTCTGCTTTTCCTGAAACCCTAGTTCCGGCTGCTGATGGATTAAACGTCGCCAAACTGACAGTTGAGGCTGTAGGTTGCGGACTTGGAGTCGGACCTCTGAGAGTTGATTAGCAAAAGCTGGAAAACAGGTTGAGATCATTGACCTTATCTAAAAT
>JBCBSL010000837.1:0-834 GCA_039819145.1 Cyanobacteria bacterium J06638_22 | reverse complement strand
CGTTCCAGGGTTTCCAGGTTGTCGAGAATCAGGAGGGTCGGGGTGCGGTGCAGGGCGGCGGTGGCAGCATCGGCATCCAGCAGGCTCTGTTCCAAGACAGTGCTGAGAGCGGCAACAGCTAGGCTCACAGCATCTTCTCCCTGGAAGGCGTTGTAGTCCACAAAGCAAATGCGCTGAAACATTCCGGTGCGCTGCAGCCAGCGGGCGGCTTCGCAGGCGAGGGCGGTTTTGCCCTGGCCACCAAAGCCGTGGAGGGTGATGCGGTGGGTGCCCCGAACGAAGGCACGTTCGATCTGCCACAGTTCGCGGGTGCGTCCGTGGAAGCCGGATTCTTGGGCAGGCGGGAGGTTTGATCCCCCCAACCCCCCTTGATAAGGGGGGCTTTGAGGTGCGTTCTCCCCTTGGGCTGGAGGGCTTTGCCTCTCGTCCCCCCCTTGGTAAGGGGGGCTAGGGGGGATCAGCAGAGGCGTATCTACCCCAGACTGATACAGATTGGGGATGAACCAATCCTCCAGGTTCAGGGGGATGCGGTCTTGTCCGCGCTGGCGTTCTCCTCGCTTGGGGTTGGTCATCAGGCGGCGGCGGGCATTGTCGAGGGATGCGCCGATGCCCTTCCGCTGCACCAGGTTTTCGTAGAAGGTGGCAAACAGGTCGCGGGTCGTGTGAATCAGCACGGAGTAGGGCATGGCGACCACGGAGGGAATGCCTGCCTGGGTCAAGCGGGCAGCAACGCTACCCATCGCCTCTTCTCCTGCCACCGCTGCCGACTGGCAGGCCGACAACAGCACCAGCCCAAGACCCTGCTGATTCAGCAGTAGGCCGAGGCGATCCGCT
>JBCBSL010000836.1:0-835 GCA_039819145.1 Cyanobacteria bacterium J06638_22 | reverse complement strand
GAGTGGGTCATGGCAGAGGCAATCGCAGGGGTAAATCAAAGAGTATTTTCTGCGAACGTCAGCATTTTCGGCGATCGCACCGATTCAGGCAAGTTTTCTAAGGGAGGATTGTGTTTGGATGCGATTGTCCGTAGGTTGGGCACTGCCCAACGCCCCCGGCCCCGGAAATTTCTCAGAGGCACAGATCTGCGACGTCTTGACCTCTCGCGAAAGAGATTGCATTTCGCTTAAGGAAAATTGATTGTTCGAGGCATCCCCCCGCCCGCAAATGAATTGCGGGCTAATGGAAAGGAAAGAAACCCATTTCAATGGGTTTCTTTCCAGAGACCCAGTCCACGGCAGTGGACTTAATGCGGTAGCCCGCCATTACATTCGCGGGCGATTCCCAAGGATGGCGGTAGGCCAATGGGAGCAAATCCATTGTTGAAATGGGTTAGATGTTCGATTTGAAATAGGTTGATTGTTCGAGGCATTCCCTCACCCGCAAATGAATTGCGGGCTAATGGAGGAAACCCATTGAAATGGGTTCGTATTGCAAACACCAATACTGACAGAAGCTCAGTCCCCGATAGTGGACTTGATGCAGTAGCCCGCCATTCTTCGCGGGCGATTCCGACGGATGGCAGCAAGCCAATGGGAGCAGATCCATTGTTGAAATAGGTTCATCCCAGTAGGCATCCATCGGCCAATTAATACGGTTTGCGTGGAATGTTGAAGAATTGAGGTTCCAGACCGCGAATCAGGGTTTGGGTTGCATGGTGGTGTTTTTGATTTTCCACGTAGGCGATCGCATCGGGTAATTGTTTCCGACCTAACGAAAACACCCCATATTCCC
>JBCBSL010000835.1:0-848 GCA_039819145.1 Cyanobacteria bacterium J06638_22 | reverse complement strand
TGATTGTGGATTGCTTGTATGACATTGGCTCGGCACGGCTCATTCACCAAAAGGTCGAGCCGCAGATCTTGCAAGACGTGACTAAGCCGATCGCCCGACTCTCCAAGCCAGCGGCGCGTGCCTTTGCCCTACGCTGGGTTAAGAAAAACTGTCCGGTGCTTCTGACCAACTGGCTCTACTCAAAGGTGAAGTTTGATAAGCCAAAATCCAAGCCAAAATCACAGGCAAACCCTGCACCACAGCCCACAATTTTAGAAGAGGCTGCGAAGCAAGCGCTAGCTGAAAATACTACAGCGATCGCCAACCATCCGACGCAACGACAGGCCACTTCGCCGCTGTCCCAAACCCCTTACCCACCCGACGCCGCACCGCCAGTTGAAGCAGCATTGCCGGATAGCTTTAATACACAGGCCAATCTTGATACACCTGATACGGCGATCGCTCCCACACCCCAAGCATCAACGCTTCCCGATGCAGCCATTGCGGCTAGGCCAGAGGCAACCGCTGCTGTTGCTGCCGATGAGGGAAACACAGCCCGCGATCGCACTGATACTGGGATTGTGCCCCTCAGCGAATACAATCGGGCGATCGCCCAGATCAAGTATCGCGACAATGAATTGCGTCGTCTCCGTGCTCAAGTTCGGATCTTCATGGCCTTGGTGTTGGGTTCGGCGATCGCTATGGGTGGGCTGCTGCTATCCTTTGCCCCCACCACAGAGCTGAGCCAACCGACAGTCACGGGTCAATCGCAGGTCGAAGAGTAGCAACCTCCTAACCATTGGCGATTGGCGGATTAGTTCAGCGACTTGATAGTTCAGTGATCAAACAGCTTTTGCTTGAGCAACCAC
>JBCBSL010000834.1:616-857 GCA_039819145.1 Cyanobacteria bacterium J06638_22 | reverse complement strand
GGGCGCGACCGAGGTTGACCCGGAAGAGGCCACAGCCTCCTGACGCTGACGACCCCGATACGGTAGAAACAAATCTCGATGATGCTTGAAATTCTTTATGCTGAAAAGGTTTCAGGTATTGTCGGGATTTGATTTTTATAGACTGAATACAAAACCTGTGCCCAAGGGTGAATCAAACGCCCTATTCCCGCAGACCCTAAAGCAAGTCTTAAATTTCCCTGGGGAATCTGGACATTTGAAA
>JBCBSL010000834.1:0-606 GCA_039819145.1 Cyanobacteria bacterium J06638_22 | reverse complement strand
GACCGACATTTTTCAAATGTCGGTCAGAATACTGAGAGAGTCAGTTCGCCGAATAAGCGGGATGCTTTGCTCAGTTTTGCTAGGTCTATACTGTCTCAAGAATGATGATAGAGCGCCAGAATGGCTCACTCTTCGGATAACGTTGTCGCCAGCCAGTTGCCGTTAAACATTATTGTTACCAGCTATTGCTAACACCCTGTTACTAGCATTATTTCCGAGCAGGCTACCGACTAATCTGTGATGCACGATTTGTTGGCTACTGTTCTGCTGCGTAGCACTACGTGCGGTTGAACACGTAGTAATCTCCGTCAACCATGAGGATCGGATGTTCTTGAAATGCATGTCCCGATTAATCCCCATCGTGCACCGATCGTCACGATCTCCTTTCCAAAGGCCTCTTCCCCAATGATCGATGAAATTCTCTTCAGCTGTGGTCAGCAGTTGTCACCGTAGGTATAGAGAGGGTGCGCCTGGCAGTTCAGTCATATCGACTCTCTCCAACTAAACTGCCCAAACAGAATTGAAATTGCCCAAACGTTGCTAGAAAAATTCCTCCAACTATCGTTCAAAGTCTGAACGAAGCGATCGCCCCCCACTCCGTCTCTC
>JBCBSL010000833.1:0-863 GCA_039819145.1 Cyanobacteria bacterium J06638_22 | reverse complement strand
TTATCCGCGAACAGTTGCGGGAAGAGTTGGTGGCGATCGAAGCGCAAACCTACGCCGAACTCGTGCGCGCGGGACGGTTGCGGCAGGAACTGGCCTTAGTGCTCGAAGAAGTGTTGCCAGAGCAATAGGACAGTATCTAAGGACTCTGAATAATTTGAAAGCGCGGCTCCAGCCGCGCTTTCAAATCATTCTCTCTATCCTGAGTGCGGATTAGGACTGTTCTTTGTTACCTGAGAACTAGAGCAAAAGTACAACCAGGGCAGTTTGGGATAACGCTGTGGCGACTAACGTCGCGGCGTTAAGACCATAGTCCGCGAGATGGACTACAAAAATCTGCCGTTTGAGAGCCGCAAAGCCCTACCCAGGATAAAAACTATCGTATCGATTTTGACAGCTCTATACACCGTACAAATAAAAAACCCCAGGTGATATCACCTAGGGGTCGGAGTTCCTGAAAATCGTCACTTGAATACATGATCGCAATCACATCTAAAAATCACAAGAGGGGCATGACCCATCATTTTGATAAATAAAAAAGATCCGAAAAGCGAGATTCTACGGAAAAAGGCGCTTTCAGAAGGTATTCGCTTTACTCCCGATACTTAAAGCCTCCTAATCGACTAATTTTTTTGCTGTAATAGTACTAACATCCTAGTTTCAGCATTCTACGGAGGAGATGGAACATGCCCCAGGTGTTTTCTGACGATGCCTTGAACCAGTTGTCGGCAGAGATCGATCGCCAGCTTCAGCTCCTCAAGGAGCGATCGCCCGAAATTGTCAAAGGAGACGCGGAGGCCGAAGCCGAAGCCATTTGCCACTTGCCCCAAGGAGAGGCGATCGCCCAAATCACCCAGGAATCGCCC
>JBCBSL010000832.1:0-872 GCA_039819145.1 Cyanobacteria bacterium J06638_22 | reverse complement strand
GGAGTTCGGTCAACCCCTGATGCGAATTCGGGAAGATTTATAGGCAATCGTCTGCTTTTCCATTAACTGGCTGCTAGCATCTCGTCCAGCTTTGCCCGCACGGCCTGAATATCCTGCCACATATGCCACTTGGGGGAACCCTTCGCACGGGAAGGATTACGCAGCAAGTAAGCCGGGTGAAAAATAGGCATGCACCAGCGACCTTCCCATTCCATCCATTGGCCTCGAATTTTAGTAATGCCCCGCTTCTCGCCGGTTAACCCTTTCATGGCTGTAGCTCCGGTCATGAGAATGATTTTGGGATCCACCAGCCGAATTTGTTCGAGCAGGTAGCCTTTGCAAGCTGCCGACTCATCAGCTGTGGGAGTCCGGTTACCGGGCGGACGACATTTCACCACGTTGCAAATGTAAACGTCTTTCTCCGTATCGAGCCGGACTGCCGCCAAAATCTTCTCTAGTAGCTGACCTGACTTACCGACAAAGGGTAGGCCTTGTTCATCTTCCTGTTGGCCTGGCCCTTCGCCCACGATCATGATGGGTGCTTGGGGATTGCCGCGACTCACCACCACGTTTGTGCGCCCAGTTGCTAACTCGCATCGCTGACAACTCTGGCAGTGAGTGGCTAGGGTATCCAAGCTGTCGTATACGCCTGCTGGAATCGGTATACTCGCACTCTTCGGAATAGCCTCAAGATCAAAGTCTTCAGCAGGGGAAGCTGAAGCATTGGGGGCACCAAACAAATCGATTTGGTTGTCACTCATGGGGCAGATGTTAGCAGGTTCGCAATAACAGCAAAAGTCTTTCTATACTTTTTGCCTGAGTGAATATTGTAAATGACTGATCCTAGCAACGTCTTCAATCACTATACCAAT
>JBCBSL010000831.1:0-872 GCA_039819145.1 Cyanobacteria bacterium J06638_22 | reverse complement strand
CTAGTACTTTGAGAATGATGAGCGGGCAATTTGGCGGTCAATAGTTCGCGAAAACTCCAAATGTGGTCGGTTAATCCTGCCGCCAGAGCCGGGGTTCGTTGTTCGTATTGGGTGTGGAAGCGCGGAGCCTCGCTGGCGTCATCCTGTAGAGGGCGTCGGAGGCTCATGTGGGGGCGGACGAAATTGTAAAAGGCGTGAAAAAAGACGACGCGATGCTGTAAGCGCTGTGGCTGTTTACAAAAACTCGGGCTCTTTCGCACCAACGGTGCAAGCGCGGTTCTCAAGGTTAAATTGAGCCGTTCCACCAAACTGGTCGAAACCGTTAGACCTAACTGCTTGAGTCGCTCTGCCCCACACCTCACTTGCACCCGCAAGGACTGTAAGCGTCCGTTGCGCTTCTCTTTGACGAGTTGGGCATAGGCCAGTTGGGGGTGGGGCTCAACGCGGTCTTTGCGGGGGCGGCCGCGTTTTCCCGTGCGCGGGAAGTGAATCACTTGCTGATAGCATCCCAGCAAGGCGGTGAAATAGCAGCTGAAGCCATCGCTGAAAAAACAGGGCACCCCTTGAACCCCCGCCGCGGTTTGCTGAATCAAGCGCTGGGCATTGCTCAGCGTGCGCGGTCCCACCACCGTGGCCAGCAGTAAGCAATACTCGGGGGCATAACTCAACCACACCCAATGACGCCCATCGGGACTCTCCTCTGAGGCTTCGCCATTGGTTTGTGCCGTCTCCGCTTGTTTACGCCCCACAAAATTCCACAGCTCATCCAGTTGCACCTGGCTCACATCCACCTCCTGCAACAGCTGTGCGTTGACCCGCTCGGCTTGCGCCGCTGCTCGCTGCAACCAGCGCAAAATGGTTTCCTCCTGCAC
>JBCBSL010000830.1:0-892 GCA_039819145.1 Cyanobacteria bacterium J06638_22 | reverse complement strand
CAAGCAGCTACCCGCAGCCGACGGCGAGAGTCAGCAAAGTAAGAAACCCCGCGTTGAGACAACCGAACAAGAGGACCCTTCTCCCCAAGCATGACGGGGCGTCGTCCGAGTTCTAATCCCCGCTCGCGTAAGAGACTCCGCCAACCCCAGTTGTTCTACATGGACGTGGACCGCTGGATTACCCGGCTTGACCTGTTCCTGCAAAACCACACTGAAAATGGTACCATTTGGTGGGCTCTGACTCATTCTCCCACGAATACGCGAGAACACGTCCCTTCGGGACAAGTCCCAGCATGGAGCGCGCTGTTCAACTATGCCCTGGAACTAGCCCTGGATGACAGCGCCCCGGACCTGCGCCGCCTGTTCGTCCAGGTACTGCCTAGTTTGATGCTAGGCTACGCTCGCGATCTCAACCCGCCCGCCCAACTTGAGATGCTGCTTGAAGGTGACTTCGAAGCCCTGTGGAGTGCCCTTTCTGCTACGCGGCCGGGCCCAGATGCCGCTTCTTCTGGAACTCGTACCCCGCGCTCGTCGTTTTCCTGCCGTCGTGTACTCCATAAGGCGAAACATCGTCGCCTCTCCCAAGCAGCGCAGCACATTCTTTCGACTCCCCTTGCCCCCAGAACTCCGCAAACCTGGAAGGCCCTCGAAGATCTGTTCCCGGACGTTCCCGACACGGTCCTGCACCCCCAACTCGAAGAGTGTTTGTCTGCACGGCTTACTGACCCTGCACCTCTACAGAGCCCTCGGTGGAACGCGCGTACCGCCTCGGATGAATCGCTCCTTGCCCTTCTCCAACGGCTTCCCGCGGGTATAAGCCCTGGCCCGAGTGGACTTCGTGTGGAACACCTGCAGGCTCTCGAACAACATGTACGCCCAGCTCTGGTCCGGT
>JBCBSL010000829.1:0-892 GCA_039819145.1 Cyanobacteria bacterium J06638_22 | reverse complement strand
TGCACACCTCCTTTTAACCTTCCGGCACCGGGCAGGCGTCAGACCCTATACGTCGCCTTGCGGCTTCGCAGAGCCCTATGTTTTTAGTAAACAGTCGCCACCCCCTGGTCTGTGCCCCTCACCCTCATGGATGAGGCCTCCTTCTCCCGAAGTTACGGAGGTAATTTGCCGAGTTCCTTCAGCATCGTTCTCTCAAGCGCCTTGGTATTCTCTACCAGTCCACCTGTGTCGGTTTGGGGTACGGTCTGATGTGGAGGCTATTTCCTGGGACCGCTACCAAGTCGCCCCAATCCAATAAGGGACGACAGCTCTCACGATCCGTCACCATCCACTGGCCTGGGAATATTGACCCAGTTCCCATCGTCTACGCATTTCTGCCTCGACTTAGGGGCCGGCTAACCCTGCGCCGATTAACGTTGCGCAGGAACCCTTGGACTTTCGGCGAGGGGGTCTCTCACCCCCTTTGTCGTTACTCGTGTCAGCATTCGCACTTCCGATACCTCCAGGTCGGCTCACGCCTTCCCTTCACCGGCTTACGGAACGCTCCGCTACCGCTCATTGCTGAGCCCGCATCTTCGGCACATGGCTTGAGCCCCGTTACATTTTCGCCGCAGGGACCCTTAACTAGACCAGTGAGCTGTTACGCTTTCTTTAAATGATGGCTGCTTCTAAGCCAACATCCTGGTTGTCTTGGGATCCCCACATGCTTTCACACTTAGCCATGATTTGGGGGCCTTAGATGGCGATCAGGGTTGTTTCCCTTTCCACGACGGACGTTAGCACCCGCCGTGTGTCTGCTGGATAGCACTCCCGGGTATTCGGAGTTTGGTTAGGATCAGTAAGCCTGTGGGGCCCCATAGCCCATCCAGTGCTCTACCCCCCGGGGTGTTCA
>JBCBSL010000828.1:0-894 GCA_039819145.1 Cyanobacteria bacterium J06638_22 | reverse complement strand
GCTGGTTACAAACCCGCCTGTTACCCTACCGCCTGTGTTTAAATTTCCGCTATAGGTCAGACCCGTCCCTCGGTATTCTTCTTGAAGAAATCCTAAATCGACCAGGATTAGATTTTCAGTTTGTCGAGAAACAGAAGCACTGCCATAACCTACGGCTGTTACTGACATGTCATAGGGTACAAAAAATCTTACACGCGCCATCGATCCAAGCTTCCCATCTTCAAAACAAGTGAATGCTCATGGTTAGGTCATGAGGTCTATCAAAATCCTCGTAGTACAAATACCATGTGTCTGCAGAAAAACTCTCAATGAGAAAAGAAAAAATATATTACGCATTAAGAAAAATGACCTAACTTCGCTACGACACGTTTATCCTCGTAACTGATTGAGTGAGAATTGCTGGGCTAGTGAGGCATGACTAAGGTGATTGGTAAGGCTAAGCAGTGGATTGCATTTGCCAGAATTGAGAAACTACCGCTGATGTAGAAGATCGATAGACAACAAAGGCAAGCTCGGCAAGTGAATAAGTGCAACAGCCTATTGGAAAGAGCTTTTGAACCGCATAGAATTTGCTCCATAGGCTCGTATGGAATCAAGATGGATCAAGTAATTGTTGCCTTTTTGGGAGCGCTTTTTGGCTTTGCTCTGCCTTTTGGAGCGAATGTCTGGGACAAAATAACGAAGCAACGCAGATACAAAGCGGCAATTACAAAGGAAGTTGAACGGATAAAACAACAAATCGACTCGAAATTAAATTGGTTAAGTCGAGATGTCTCATCTCATATTCTAGAAGTGAATCAAGATGGCGTGGTTGAAGTGAATGGAAGGACTTTGTACCTCGGAGAGAAAGAGGACTTTGAATTGACCTTTAGATTCTGGGATGAGAACTATACC
>JBCBSL010000826.1:0-897 GCA_039819145.1 Cyanobacteria bacterium J06638_22 | reverse complement strand
CGTTATCAATTTTTATCCACTCAGTCATTTAATCAACCTAAAATCCTTCGAATCTAAAATTTTATGCCTCAATAAAAAAACAATCTCTTACCAAGAACTCTTTTCCTCTCCTTCTATCAAATCCTTTAATCCTATCAAATGCAATATGAAAGCGAGATAACCCCATCAATTAACCTTCCGGCACCGGGCAGGCGTCACACCCTATACGTCCACTTTCGTGTTTGCAGAGTGCTGTGTTTTTAGTAAACAGTCGCAGCCACCTGGTCACTGCAACCCCCACCAGCTCAGAAAGCAAGTCTCATCACCAGCAGGGGCGTACCTTCTCCCGAAGTTACGGTACCAATTTGCCTAGTTCCTTCACCAGAGTTTTCTCAAGCGCCTTAGGATTCTCTCCCCACCCACCTGTGTTGGTTTACGGTACGGTTCTGTGTTGCCTGAAGCTTAGAAGATTTTCCTGGAAGCATGGCATCGGCTCCTTCCCGATACAAAGATCGGTCCTATCGTATCTCGGCCTTAAGTGCCCGGATTTGCCTAAGCACTCAGCCTACATACTTTCACCGGGACAACCATCGCCCGGCTACACCTAGCCTTCTCCGTCCCTCCATCGCAGTAACACAAAGTACTGGAATATTAACCAGTTTCCCATCGACTACACCTTTCGGTCTCGCCTTAGGGGCCGACTCACCCTGCGCCGATTAACGTTGCGCAGGAACCCTTGGGTTTTCGGCGTGCGGGTTTTTCACCCGCATTATCGTTACTCATGTCAGCATTCGCACTTCTGATACCTCCAGCATGCCTCGCAACGCACCTTCACAGGCTTACAGAACGCTCCTCTACCATGCATACAAGTATGCATCCGCAGCTTCGGTGTACAGCTTGAGCCCCGGTAAATCTTCC
>JBCBSL010000825.1:0-914 GCA_039819145.1 Cyanobacteria bacterium J06638_22 | reverse complement strand
TTGGGGAGATCAAGCAGGCGATCGTCCGTGCCGAACAACAACTCCTCCTAGATGCCGCCCGCCAGCTACTCGGATAGCTCCTTTGTTCGATGGACTTTGTTCGACGGTGTAGCCATATCGCGCACTCCTAGCCAAATTTAGTCTTGACATTGGCTATTTTTAATTGGGATAATAAAACGTTGTCTATTTTTTGACTCGGATCAGGTGAAAAGGTGGAAGTTCCAGCAGGTGGGCGCAACGTTTGTCCCCCTAGCCCGTCGGAGCGCCCCTACCTGTACGGTCGTCCAAGGAGATCATGGGATACGCAATTATCGAAACCGGCGGTCAGCAGTTCCGGGTAGAAGTGGGTCGGTTTTACGATGTCGATCGCATTCATGCTGACGAAGACAGTAAGTTGACCCTCGACAAGGTTTTGTTTGTTGAAAGTGATGGAGACGCTTCAATCGGTCAGCCCCTCGTCGAAGGAGCAGCCGTTGAAGCCACCGTCATGCGTCACCTCCGAGGACGGAAGATCATCGTCTATAAGATGCGTCCCAAAAAGAAGACGCGTAAGAAGCAAGGGCACCGTCAAGAACTCACGCGCTTGATGATCGACGCGATTACCCTGAATGGCACGGCGATCGCAGGCAACGCTGAAGTGGCGGATACGCCTGTTGCAGCAGCAACGACTGAAGCTCCTGTAGATGCAGCTCCCGAAGCTCCTACAGAAGCTCCAGCAACAGAAGAGGCATAGGGCAATTTGCCTCGCCTCTCTCCACTTTCACCTCTCTCAGGCCAATTCAGAAGCTCTTTCAGGGCATCTGCTACAGTGATGGATGGGGTTGATAGCAGAGATGATGCTTAATTCACTCAGTTTTGACTTCAGCTCAACACTGGATCCATAGAAATACACCCTCAGACGGAGTTCGGCACAC
>JBCBSL010000824.1:0-950 GCA_039819145.1 Cyanobacteria bacterium J06638_22 | reverse complement strand
CATCCCCGCAAATAAAGGCTGGTCCGCTTCAGCCGATACTCCATCGATACCCGCCACCGCCGCGAGGTTAACCCCCGAAAGCGGTGCTTGAGGTCCTGGAAGGCTCGCTTGGACCAAACAATACGGATTTCCTGGAACGTATGGTGCTTCTAATTAAGAATGAGAAATGGATTCAGCTTCAGGCGCACCGGTAGTTGGCAACGACTTCATCGAGTGTTGTGCGCTCGGGAGCATAGGCCAAGATCTTCTTCAAAGCGGCAAAGTCATGCTCGATTTTGTTGAAATCGGGGGAGTAGGGTGGCAAGAACAACACCTGATGTCCGTCGGCTTCGGCAATCTCCGTGACCGCCTCGGGGCGATGAAAACGAGCGTTATCGAGAATCAACAGTGAGCCCGGCGGCAAAACGGGACAGAGATGCTCCTGTAGCCAAGTTTCAAAGACGATTGCCGTAATGCTGCCAGAGATAATCATTGGGGCAAAAAACGCCTGAGGATTCCGGGCCGCCAAGAGATTTTGCCGCGGTCGCCTCTGACTGGATCGTTCGCCGTAGACCGGTTGTCCCCGAGGTGCCCAGGCCAATAGCGTTGGATACTCCAGTTCAAAGCCACTCTCGTCGAGATAGATGATGGCGTCGCGACCATGTTGCTGAAGGAACTGCCGCAAACGCGCTAGGAAGGCTTGTCGGTGCCGATGGTCGCGCTGCCGGTAGCGGAACTGTTTTTTTGGACGGTGATGCGATGCCGTTTGAGGGCGTGACCAATGGCACTGGGATGGACGCCGAAGGCCTTGGCTCGGTCCTTTAAACGGGCCTCAGGATAGTCCCGCACATGTTGCCGGAGCACTGCAGGGTCGAGTTTCCGGCGGCGTTGGGTGACCACGGTCCGCTCTAGAGAAGGACGCTGCCGCCAGCGATAAATCGTCGCCGGACTGACTTGGAAGAGTTGAGCGG
>JBCBSL010000823.1:0-963 GCA_039819145.1 Cyanobacteria bacterium J06638_22 | reverse complement strand
ACCTCCCCAGATTGTTGAAGCGGCTCAAAAGCTGGCTGCCAATCGACTGTAAGGCGCTTTCCTATAGAAGAGGACAAACATCAGGGAATCCTTGATTTTGGATTTTCGTCGGGATGTAATCTTTTGTCCTGTACTCAGGGTTCGCGTAAGTCTTGTCTACATGTCGTTGTAGAAGTCTTCTAGCACCTGCATCAACTGCCGCTGGGCGGTATCAGGAATCAAGTCGCTTAGCGGTAGCTCGCGCTTACCGCCCCCAAGCTTGATGATCATCGTTGCCAGAATCTGGTCGACGCGTTCCTTGGTGGGTACACCGTCGCTAAGTAAGGGATAGAGTTGCTCAGCCAGCAAGGTATGCAGGTGAGCTTCGCGCAAATAGAGATGCCACTTGGCAACGTCGATGTAGATGTTTTCGCCAATCCCGGCTGCCAAAGATTCAACAGCAGCAGACGAATTAGAATATGCCATGGGTCTTAATGGGTAACATGTTCGCCATGCTCAGCCTACTATTTACAGCCTGTCTTCAACATCTATCGATGTGCAGGACAAAAAAGCAGAACCTTACTTAAACCGTTAATTTTGGGTAGCGTGGCACCGCCCCCGCTACCCAAAATTAACGGTTCTCTGGTTTTCATCCTGTACTCAGGGCTAATGTATAAGGAAGGGTTGTTACTCTCCCTCGCGCCTCGCTGTGGGGCTAAGTTTTTCTTTGGACATTTAGTGAAGTTCCCCTTTCATGCCACCGAACCTTTCCAAGCCAAATCTCAATCAAGTGTCTGTTGAGCAGGCTCGCCTGGAGACTGCTCGAATGCAAGACGTGGTGATGCTGGTGGATACCTTGCTGCGTAATGAAGAAACCACCATTGGCATGATTGTGGATTGCTTGTATGACATTGGCTCGGCACGGCTCATTCACCAAAAAGTCGAGCCGCAGATCTTGCAAGACGTGACTAAGCCGATCGCCCG
>JBCBSL010000822.1:0-968 GCA_039819145.1 Cyanobacteria bacterium J06638_22 | reverse complement strand
CAACTGGAAACGGTTGCTAATACCTTATGACGTCTTCGGACCAAAGATTTATCGCCCCAAGATTCCCCACTGCTGCCTCCCGTAGGAGTCTGGGCCGTGTCTCAGTCCCAGTGTGGCTGATCATCCTCTCAAACCAGCTATGGATCGTCGGCTTGGTAGGCTTTTACCCCACCAACTACCTAATCCAACGCGGGCTAATCCAAAGGCGATAAATCTTTCCCCCGAAGGGCACATACGGTATTACTCTCCGTTTCCAGAGGCTATTCCGTACCTTTGGGCATATTCCCACGCGTTACTCACCCGTCCGCCGCTCACCCGAAGGTGCGCTCGACTTGCATGTGTTAGGCCTGCCGCCAGCGTTCGTTCTGAGCCAGGATCAAACTCTCAAGTTGAAACGCCTTGCGGCGTGTCCTTGACGTTCGAACCTCTGCACATCGTCCCCTGTCTGTGAAAACAGGGTACGTCATCTGTTTGATGTGCTTGGTTACCGAAGTAACGCAAGCCGCCAAACAGTGAAGCTGACACTCACATAATCGGGCCGAAACCCTAGTGAGCCGATATGCAGTCGATTAGTCCATCGAATGAACCAAACCGCCCACATATCTCTTCAGATACTCGCGATTTCAAAGAGCGCAGAGGCAAAAACTCACGAGGGCGCCATTTTTCTTTGACGCGACCCGCTCGCTCATGTCTCTGATTTTTCTTCCCATCCAGGCCAGCGGCCGTTCCGGTGCCCCGCCGCGGCGTGTCCGCCCCGTCGGTGAAGGGGTATTTACGGATCGGGTCGGGAGCCTGCAAGGGCTTTTTTGCAGAAAGATGACGATTTCTCAGAAGGTCTATATTTTTGTATTTAAATCCGAGGCTTGCCTGATATCGCGGTGCTGTGACCGGGGCTTTCCAACCACCGCACGGTTCGGTTTCGGCGCCTCCCAGCGGCAAAATCCGCCTGCTTTCGCGTTGTTCACAGC
>JBCBSL010000820.1:0-969 GCA_039819145.1 Cyanobacteria bacterium J06638_22 | reverse complement strand
ACAAAGCTGTAGCCAGCGAAGCGGCCATTGTTGCCTGCTACCAGCAGAACGATGAGCTCGCCGAGTGGGTCAATCAACAGCCTTTGGCAACCCCTTTAACCTGCCTGGGCGACGGGCATGACGGGGTTTGGAATCTGGTGGCCCAAATGGGGTGCGATGCAGCGCGTCGAGAGGTGCTGGACTGGTACCATTTGGTAGAAAACCTGCACAAAGTTGGCGGCTCTATCAAACGCCTTAACCAAGCTGAAACGCTGCTATGGCAAGGTAAAGTCGATGAGGCACTGACTTTATTTGAGCCGCTAAAGAAGAAGGCGGCCCAGAACTTCTGTCAGTATCTGCGCCGGCATCGGCACCGTATCCTCAACTACGACTATCATCAGCGGGAGCAGATTTGCTCGATTGGTTCAGGTGCCGTCGAATCCGGCATCAAGCAGATTAGTCGCCGCATCAAAATCTCAGGGGCTCAGTGGAACGAAGACAATGTTCCTCAGGTCTTGGCTCATCGCTGCGCTTACCTCAATGGCCTGATTGGGGCGCAAAGGTGACATGCTCCCATCGGTATTTACGAAAAATGTATAGCAGAACGTTGAACAGAACTACTAACCTACGGTTCGTTCCGCGCATGGGCGTTGCCCCTTGTATGCGCTCCACTCCACTCCTGGTTTGCTGCCAGTTACCGTGACGTTAGCTTGCTTTTACCACAGTTTTATGGAAGTTATGAAAGCATGGGTTAAGCTGCTTGATGATGATCGATGGGTTGGCGATCGCCCCCAAACGTTTGCGTCAGATGGGAAGAGCGATCGCCCCACCCTCCCCATGCAAGAATTGATCCTGCCTCTGCGGATGTCCAGAGATTAAAAGCTGCTTGCCCATTATGCTGACTTTCTTTAGCTGATTATTTCATTACGGGTAAATGAATAAACCATAGACTGATCAATGAAAAAAATTGATAAGTTGCAGGCTAGTGCC
>JBCBSL010000819.1:0-998 GCA_039819145.1 Cyanobacteria bacterium J06638_22 | reverse complement strand
TGCGTGCCACCATACGTGGGCTAATTATGTCTGTGGGTATGCAGAGCGTGGCACTGGGAAGTAACGGGCTTTTGCTCGTAACTGAGGATACATTCGACATGTCCCTGTTCCCCGCAATCGAGCCAGGCACTACTGTGATCGTCGACGACTTGAACTTTGAGAACAGTGATAACGTGAACTTCTTTCTGGTCAGCGACTTTACAGGCTCCCTCGGTGACGATCTAGACGAGGATGACGATGGCATGTTGGACATTGAGCCTTGGAGTGAGGTGGTAGACTGTATCGCACTGGTGGAGTCTTTCGAAAATGGCGAACTGATCTACTGCGAGAATACCGTACGTGAGCTGGCACGGATATCATAGGACGGAGTGGTCATTGTGGTGCAGTGGCTGTACTAAGAGAGTTGTGCGCGTGGGTGAGCAGGTGGGGCCTGATGGCACTTTCGTTCCTGGACACGTGTACGTGTGCCTAGACGAGGGAGAGGCAGGAGACTTTGTGATTGGGGAGTTCGGTGTTGGGTTAACAGATACACCAGGAAGCTTGAACTTGGAGTGTGAAGTAGCTACGCCGCCACCAGTCTCATTGTCACCGCCTCCGACCGCATCACCACCACCACCGTCACCATCACCTTCACCTTCACCACCGCCGCAAGGGCAGCCATTGGTGGTTGCAATCAACGAGGTACGTTTGCCGCAATGTATGCTTCATCGTATGGGCGATGTTTTGGCTCATGGTAGCTGTTTTGCATTCAGATTCGCATCGACCAGCCTAGCAGTGACAATGAGGAATACTTTGAGCTGTTGGGTACCCCTGGAGGGTCTCTGGAGGGTATCTCTCTCGTCGTCCTTGGAGATGGCGCGGGTGGCTCTGGAACCATTGAAGCCGTTGTCAACTTGACGGTAGGCTGTGTGCTTGCCTGCTTGCGTGCCACCATACGTGGGCTAATTATGTCTGTGGGTATGCAGAGCGTGGCACTGGGAAGTAACGGGCTTTTGCTC
>JBCBSL010000818.1:0-999 GCA_039819145.1 Cyanobacteria bacterium J06638_22 | reverse complement strand
CCCGGTCTTTTGATTTATTGAGAAACTGAGAGAAACTATGAAGACTTTACCCAAAGAGACGCGTTACGAAACTTTTTCCTATCTGCCTCCGTTGACGGATGCGCAGATTACGCGCCAAATTCAGTACATGCTGGATCAAGGCTACATTCCTTGCGTCGAGTTCAACGAAACCTCTGACCCCGAGGTTTACTACTGGACGATGTGGAAGCTGCCGCTGTTCAACGCACAGACTCCCCAGGAAGTGCTGACAGAAGTTCAACAGTGCCGCTCTGAGTACTCGAACTGCTATGTGCGGGTTGTGGGCTTTGACAACATCCGTCAGTGCCAGGTGATGTTCTTCATCGTGCACAAGCCCAATTCCACGAACAATAACTTCAGTGGTGGTGGCTATCGCTACTAGGGGCTGTCATCAATTAGATGCTAAAGCCCTTCCACAGAAGCGTTTACAGCCCCTAGCTTGTGTTATTGAGACGGGCGTGTAGACACTTCCTCCTGCAAGGCTTCTGTAATCAGTTGATGATGCGCTCTAAGCGCAGGTGGGGCAAGCGGCGCGAGATAAATCTCGCTTGAGCGGTTGAGCGATTGCAGGTAAGACTGTGACGCCAGCTTTCTCCCCGGTTGTCCTCTCTGTCGCTGACGGAGTTCCAGTCATCCTCAATCCGCTCACCGTATGGCTCAAAAAGGTTGAGTGGTAATGGGAGGGAAGACGCAGAAACGATGGCTGGAACTCTTTTATTTTTGCTTTTGATCAAGACATCGAGTTTCTAGACCCGCTTTCCTTGTCTGGTGAGCTGGTAAGAGAGTCCTGGTGTCTTTTTGTTGTCCTCGACGACAGTTTTGGCGCGCACAGCTGTGACTTCATTGGCCAAGAGTCGTCCAACTAATAAAGCATCCCCTGTAAGCCCTCACCCTAAATCCCTCTCCCGCTCTGGGAGAGGGACTTTGAATCCGGCTCCCCTTCTTCGCCCATTATGGGAGAAGCGATTATCTTGATTGTCA
>JBCBSL010000817.1:0-1009 GCA_039819145.1 Cyanobacteria bacterium J06638_22 | reverse complement strand
AAAATTTAAACACTCCTAAAACCCCCCCCCCTCTTTGGGCGCGGCGCCACCCCCCCCGCCAAAAGATATTATGTGCATTCAAGACAACTTGATATTACAACCCACATTTCGCCCTTTCAATTGTCCACTCAGGCATTAGGAACCTTATAGTACTCCTATCCATTCTATCGGGGGGTACCAATGGCGGATGAGTTGATGGTTGAGGATTTAGACCACCTTGGCATTGTGGCCGGGATTATCGATGACCTCGGCTTGGTGGAGCAGCTCAATGAGCGGTTGGGCGAAGACCCGCGAGAAAAGGTGAGCGCAGGCGTCGTGGTCAAAGCGATGATTCTCAATGGCTTGGGCTTTGTTTCCGGTCCCCTCTATTTGTTTGAAACGTTTTTTGAGGGCAAAGCCACGGAGCATTTACTGGGCGATGGAGTGAAGCCTGCTTATTTGAATGATGACCGCTTAGGTCGGGTGTTGGATGGGTTGTATCTGAGTAGCTTAAGTGAGACGTTTCTAGCCTGCTGTATGAAAGCAGCCCAGGTGAGTGGACTGACGCGGCGGAGTGCCCATTTAGACTCAACCTCGTTTTCAGTCAGTGGACGCTATGAGCAGACGAGTGAGGCTGGGGTGCTCGAGGGTGGGCCCGTGCCGATCGCCATCACCCATGGCTATTCGCGCGACCATCGGCCAGACTTGAAGCAATGGATGATGAATCTGGTGTGTTGGGATGATGGAGCGATTCCAGCCTTTATCGAACTGGCCGATGGCAACCAATCGGACAAAGCTCGGTTTGCTGAACTCATGCAATCGTTTAAGCAGCACTGGCAATTTGAAGGACTCTATGTTGCCGATGGGGCGCTTTACAGTGCGGCCAATCTGGCGCTCTTGAGCGGGATTGAATGGTTGAGCCGGGTGCCATTGACCAACACCATTGCCACCGAATTAGTCGAGCAGCGATTGGAGGGGAGCATAGAAACGATTGACGTCGAAGGCTATCGCATCGTCAGCAGTGTCTGCA
>JBCBSL010000816.1:0-1012 GCA_039819145.1 Cyanobacteria bacterium J06638_22 | reverse complement strand
GATCACCTTACGCAAGCTGCGATTGACCGATTCAATGGGATTGGTGGTGTAGATGACGCGACGGATATCCATCGGATCAATGTCACTGACTTAAGGTGAATCATATAGCCAGCTTAGCTTTGAGGACAGAACGGGGTTGCCTCATGCGGGGAAATGGCTTGGGGCGCTGCTTAACAACTCTGGGTTCCTGCCGATTCGGTCTATCCGGCAACAACGCCGCTGCAGTTTCATCGAGCAAGTCACGATACACACGTGCCCGTATGGTCTGGTTAGCCGAGCCTAACTCAGAGAGAATCGCCATGAACCCTTGGCGGGTGGTTTGTAGGGACAAGCGTGTGCGCTGATACTCTGCTTTAGGCGCAGCGTGTTCCATGATGCTGCGCAGGAGATTGTAGCCCAATAGGTGTGCCCAAAACTCTTTGCGGATCATCGCTGGAGACTTAGCGGAGAGCTTCTCCATGCTCAAGGTCGTTTTGAGATGGCGTAGATTGACTTCTGCGGCGCGCCAGCGCCAGCCATACAATTGAGTTAAGGACTGAGCACTGTAGGTCTTGGCATCCAACAGGGTAGTCACCACAATGATGCATTGGTCGCGCCACCCGTTGCGCGTCAGCCGTAAGGAAACCTCACGCACCATCATCGTTTGAGGCAATGCGTCAAACGCCTCTTTGCTCATATGTTTGGGCCGTCGGCTCGGTTTATGCCATTCCACCTGATGGTCGCCAATCCCATTCTTTTTTCCCGTGCGAAAATCCGTCTTGCGCGCATGATGTTTGCGGATCATGCCATCCGCCCCCTGCTGGGCAATCAGGGCTAAATCGACATAGCTGCCATGCAGTTGGTCAGCCATCGCCACATCCCCTGGGGATAACATCGCATACAGCGAGCGACTCATCTCTGTTTCACTGACTGTCTTTGCCGCCATACACGCCGATAACACCGCTCCGGTTACCAGGGAAAAAACACCACGATTCGCGCTATCGGAAACCCACATCCCTGCTGCTGGTTGCCA
>JBCBSL010000815.1:0-1015 GCA_039819145.1 Cyanobacteria bacterium J06638_22 | reverse complement strand
CTAGAGAAAGAGGGGCGTTCGATAAGGAGACCCGTTCCCGGTGGATGGTGGTCCTTGTCAAATTGTGCGCTGTCGTATTTCCCGTTCCAAGATGGAACATCGAAGCAGTCTCGTAGCTCAGCTGGTTAGAGCGCTACACTGATAATGTAGAGGTCGGCAGTTCGAGCCTGCCCGAGACTACGGGTATTAGGTTCTTTTAAAAGTATTGATTGGAAATTCTGGGAGTTGAGATAGCCCCATGTTTTGGAATTTGGGATTTCATTTTTTTGGAATTTCCGTTTTGAAAAAACGGGGAATTAGCTCAGCTGGCTAGAGCGCCTGCCTTGCACGCAGGAGGCCACCGGTTCGACTCCGGTATTCTCCACCGGGCCGAAGCGTTAAGAAAATGTCTGGTAGACATTTTTAGCGCAGGAGCCAGATGGCGCGTTGGCGTCATCGAAAAGTTCATTGACATATTGGGAACCAACATTATTAAATGTTGGGTCAAGAGAAGAAACTTGAAAGCAAGTAGAATATAGAATTTAAGGATACGAGGGGCACGAAAGTGCCGACAAGCAAGAGAAGGGCGCATGGGGGATGCCTAGGCTCCCAGAGGCGAAGAAGGACGTGATAAGCTGCGAAAAGTTACGGGGAGCTGCACATGAGCTATGATCCGTAAATGTCCGAATGGGGCAACCCGGCAGGTTGAAGGCCTGTC
Organism: Cyanobacteria bacterium J06638_22; assembly: GCA_039819145.1. Taxonomy (GTDB): domain Bacteria; phylum Cyanobacteriota; class Cyanobacteriia; order Elainellales; family Elainellaceae; genus Vacuolonema. The sequence goes on along the minus strand of JBCBSL010000815.1, from coordinate 318 downwards.
ACCCCGCAAGGGGGGCGAACCCGCTGAACTGAAACATCTAAGTAGGCGGAGGAGGAGAAAACAAGAGTGATTCCGAGAGTAGTGGCGAGCGAAATCGGATTAGCCCAAACCAGCCATGTTTCGGCATGTCTGGGGTTGTAGGACTGCGACATTGGTCGTGCGATGAACTGGAACGCTTTGGAAAGAGCGACCGTAGGGGGTGACAGTCCCGTACAGGTAAAGACCATTGACCATAGCAGTATCCTGAGTAGCGCGGGGCACGTGAAACCCTGTGTGAATCCGGCGGGACCATCCGCCAAGGCTAAATACTCCTGGGAG
>JBCBSL010000814.1:0-1026 GCA_039819145.1 Cyanobacteria bacterium J06638_22 | reverse complement strand
TCAGTTTATATTGGAGAACTTGACCGAATTCACCTTTGCCTGACGATAACCAGGTTTTTGTCAATGCGTAACTCCTAGATTAGTGCTTGCGAGCAACGACATGGAATAGGTGCCAGTATTTTTCTTCGCCTAGGGCTGTTTTACCAGGGTGTTCTTCTTCCTCCAACTGCTCGATGTCGAAATGGCTGAGGAGTTGCTCGACGTCCTTTCGGGTGTGGCAGGTGATGTCGTCGTAGGGTGCCCAACTGTCGCGATCGCCAAATAACTGCCCACAGAACCGCCCCCCCGATCGCAACGCCACCCCAAGTTCCTCCCATAGCTCGGCAAAATGGTCGGTGGGGCAAAACGGGAGGCAAAAGCTGGCGTTGATCAGATCGACGTTGGGGGGCAGGGTGAGGTCTTCAAAGCGCTGCACCCGCGTTTCCAAGTAGCGGCGGTCGAGGTCTGAACGCTGTCGCAAACGGGCGATCGCCTCTTCGTTGCCATCGATGGCCAATACCCGCCAGCGCCGTCGCAGTAGTTCGATGGTGTCGCGTCCATCGCCACAACCCAAATCTACGGCAAAGCCGACCGTGGAGCGCGAGGAGGATTGATTTTCGGTATCGAAGCGATCGAGGGCAAATAGTAGCGTATCCCGTGGCGGTCGTCCCTCTATCGCCTGATAGTAGGTAGACCAGCGGTGCTCAAAGGTGCGAGGGGCATCGGCAGAGGCTGTGCCCTGAGGGACTTGCCAACGATTAAGAAAGTCAGACATGGATAGGTTCTAAATCTTTGTTGTGTGGCACTGCATGGCCAACCGGAGACAGGCTAAAGGGCACTTACAAATCGGTGAAGTGCCCCATGTAGCGATGTATCGATCCATTCAGCGAGACGCTATGTTGCGGCTAGCGGTGCATACACATGGCAGTCTTTGGGGCAAACGCGATCGCATGCCTGACAGCCAATGCACTTCGCCGCAACATAGCGTCTCGCTGAATGGATCGATACATCGCTACATGGGGCACTTCACCGATTTGTAAGTGCCCT
>JBCBSL010000813.1:0-1029 GCA_039819145.1 Cyanobacteria bacterium J06638_22 | reverse complement strand
GTCAGGAAGCCTGACAACCAATTCCATCTCGACTTGCAAGTCGGGCGCAGCAAGCGCCTCGACACCAACACCAGTAACACAGGGTTGAGCCCCCTCAAAAATGGCTAGAAACGGTGGCATAACTTCTTCTAATCTTTCAGGGGTGAGATTGGTCATGTAGATGCGTGCAATCACAACATCATGTGGTGCAGCCCCAATAGTATCCAGCGCCGCCTTCGTGTTGATCGAGACAATACTCATTTGCTCAGGCAAGCTTTCAGGTACGGCCTCACCGTTTGGCTGCCACGCAACTTGGCCAGATATATAAGCCATACGGCCCGGTTCGACTATCGATATCTGTGAATATCCCATTTCGCCAGCATTCGGCAATGACGGCGGATTAAGGCGCGTGATTGAATTTGTCATGTTTTCTCCGAAGCGAAATTTTTCATAGAGAGACCAGAGGGTCGGGTAAAGGGATAGGTTTTATCTATAGCCTACCCCCTCCCCTCAGAACCGTGCGTACAACTTTCACTGTACACGGCTCAAGCAATCTCGACTGCTCACCGATGTAATTGATGATGGCAGACCAAATGGACGGCCATCAGATTGGACGCATGGTTCGTCCCTCCTTGAGAACGTGGAATTTTGTGATGAATGTGGATAGCTTCCCCATTGAATAGGGATTGCCCACAATTAGGACAATTCGCTTGCTGCTGCAGGATAACCCGCTGGGCTGCTTTAGGATACTCCCCTATCTGGGTTGAGCGACGATTTCGCTGCTCAAAATAATCCTTAAGGTCAGGATTATCCGGACTGGCGTCGCCCTGAATCAACACATGTCGTTGAATGCGGGTGTAGCCAATGCGATAGAGCACCATCCCCGTGTCCTTGTCGACAAAACTCCACTGACTACCTGGGTAAGCTGGGTGATTCGCCCAATACCGTTGGTCTCGCCAAGTGAAGGACTTGTTGGGATGGTCAGCTCAGCGGTTTTCTATAAGCTGGAATACTACATCTTTTGGAAACTCAGACGCTGGATTAGCAAAT
>JBCBSL010000812.1:0-1031 GCA_039819145.1 Cyanobacteria bacterium J06638_22 | reverse complement strand
AAATCATGCAGGACGCCATAACGGAACTGGCAAACCGAGACTCAACCCGACACCTTGAGCCAGTTGCTGCGCTGGAAACGGCGACCGCGATGCTAGAGGTTCATACTGGAGAATTGCGTGAGCACTTGGCCGCTGCAAGGCATTTGGCCTGTAGTCCTCTGGAGTCCTTTGGCGTGGGCATAGCGCAATCCCTGCAATCCTCCAAAACCTTTGGGGGAAAGTGCAGGGATTGGTGGCAAGCGACGACGGCTGTTTTTTCTCATCGTCTTTGGTGATATCTTCCGGTGCTGAAACCCCTTCGAACTGTGCTCCTCTGCCTCACCTTGGTTGCCTTGCCGACCTGCATTAAGGTGGGAACTCCCTTGCTGCTGCGACCTAGCCCATCGAGTTGGTCGGTTGTCGCGGTTGACCTCCAGGCGCACACGATTCAACTGCGTCAGGGTCAGGGTGAGCCGCAACCTTTTCAGCTCATTGGCATTGAGGTGCCGCGCGATCGCCAGTCGGAAGCGGAGGCGATTGTTGCGATGCTGACCCGGCACGGGAGAACGCCTCTGGATGTGGTGATCATTGACTTGCCGGGGGACGTTGACGGTGGCATTCCTGTCCTGCCGAATGAGACCACGGTGCAAGAAATTCTGTTGGCTGATGGTCTGGTAACGTATGAAGCCTTGGAAGAATTGCCCGATCGTTGGCAAATGCAGTTTAGAAATGCGGAGTTTGCCGCACGACTCGATCGGCGCAATGTATGGAGTCAATCGAGTTCAGTGCAATAGCGATAGAAGCGCTCAGCCATGGAGTGATGGGAGATGATTCAATGCGCAAGAATTCGCGAGAGCCCGATAAGTTGACGGCGTGGCTAGATCAATTGCTTTTGATCCTGGAGTGGATCATTTCGCTATCGGCTCTGGTTATCGGTTCGTTGATCATTTGGGGCTTACCGCTTTTGGGAGCGGGTTGGTTTTGCGGACGGTTTTCAAAGCGCTGCTTTGGCTTTTGGGCGGCTTGGCGGGCTTCGCGGCGATCGCGCTGGC
>JBCBSL010000811.1:0-1036 GCA_039819145.1 Cyanobacteria bacterium J06638_22 | reverse complement strand
CGGCAACCGAAACAGAAATGAAAGACCGCAAGCTCCGTATGGAAGATGCCATCAACGCTACCAAGGCAGCGGATGAAGAAGGCATCGTTCCTGGTGGTGTCACCACCCTGTCGCAACTGGCAACTCAGTTGGAAGAGTGGGCAAACGCCAACCTCTCTAACGAAGAGCTGACCGGTGCGCTGATCGTGGCTCGTGCGCTCCCCGCTCCTCTGATGCGGATTGCGGAGAACTCTGGCCAAAACGGTGCGGTTATCGCTGAGCGTGTGAAAGAGAAGGACTTCAACGTCGGCTACGACGCCGCTGACAACGGCTTCGTTGACATGTTCACGGCGGGTATTGTTGACCCTGCCAAAGTAACGCGCTCCGCGACTCAAAACGCCGCTTCGATCGCCGGAATGGTGCTAACCACCGAGTGCATCGTGGTTGACAAGCCTGAGCCGAAGGACGCTGCCGCAGGCGCAGGCGCAGGCATGGGCGGTGACTTCGACTACTAAGGTCGATTGAGAGTGTAATCGCTGGCTTCAGCTTCGCTCAGCCAGCGATCGCTCTAGTGCCCTGGCGTACTCTGGTGCCCTGAGCATAGTCGAAGGGCACACGCCTACAAGCAAGCGTAACGTTGAATCATTGAATGTCCCCCCACATCAACAAGTGAGGGGATTTTTTATAGCTTGAGCTAGCCAGAATAGGAAGTTAGGGTTCGTCATGCCCATGAAAATGGGCATCCATACAAACGTCTATCGGTCAGCATATTTAGCCTTTCTGGATTCCCGCATTCGCGGGAATGACCGTTCGATAGCGTGTCTTGGCCTTGATGGATACAGCTATATGAACAGAACTTATGCCAAGTCCAATGCATTAATTTTCAAAATGAAAAGTGCTGGCGTGATCAAGAATCCCTCATTGCTTAGGAGATCTTGAAGAGTTCCGGAAATTGACCTGTCTCCTTGCGTAGAATTTGGGAGAGGTTCTGCTTTCGAGATAGAAATAATCACTCTGTCTCGCCAGCAATTCCCTGAACTGTCAGACCTGAACTGTC
>JBCBSL010000810.1:0-1040 GCA_039819145.1 Cyanobacteria bacterium J06638_22 | reverse complement strand
TATTGGTTTTTCGGCTTGTGGATGCTCTCGCCCGCCGTTATTTTGCTTCCATTCTGATTGCGATTGAGGTTCCCTATGAAACGACGCATGTTTGTTACCTACGCCAGTGCAGGTTTGGCCACGGCCTTGGGAACAGGATTGTTCACTCAGCCAGGGCAAACGCAATCTGCCAATGTCACGATTCAATATTGGGGACATACCTGCTTCCTGTTTAGCAGTGGCGGACGACGATTTTTAGTCAACCCATTTCGTTCCATTGGCTGCACCGCAGGCTATCGTCCACCCCGCGTCAACGCCGATCTGGTGATGATCAGTAGCCGCCTGTTCGATGAGGGATCCCTCGAAGAAGTACCGGGCAATCCTCGTTTATTACAAGAAGCTGGGGACTATGACGTCAATGGACAACGGATTCAAGGGATTCAAATTGCCCATGACCGCGAAGGGGGGCGGCGCTTTGGCTTCAACGTCATTTGGCGATGGGACATGGCTGGTCTCAACATCACTCATATGGGCGGTGCTGCTGCCCCGGTTGAGGTGGAACAACAAATCCTGGTCGGACGGCCCGACATCATGCTTGTCCCTGTCGGGGGCGGGCCGAAGGCCTATAACGCGCAAGAAGCGAGGTCGGCGATCGAGGTGCTCAATCCCCGCATCATCATCCCCACTCACTACCGCACGTCAGCCGCAGACCCCAATGCCTGCAATATCACACCCATTGACGATTTCCTGACAGTAATGGAAGGAACACCCGTGCAGCGCCAAGGCAACACCTGGACGGTCAGCACTGGCAGCCTCCCCAGCGAAGGACGGCGGATCGTGGTAATGAGCTACCCCACATAGACCGATCCACGTAGACCGATGTCGGATGACCCTTGTCCTCAAGAATTTGCAAAGCCTCAACGCGAGGGTAGGTCGCACCTGTTCTTGCGTTGAGGCTTTACTGTTGGCTAATCCCTAAGGGGGCAAACCAACCAAGTGCAGAGATCAAATTCGAGTGAAGAAACCAACTATGGTTTGTGCCCGCTGCTTCGCGGCGGGCA
>JBCBSL010000809.1:0-1052 GCA_039819145.1 Cyanobacteria bacterium J06638_22 | reverse complement strand
CCCTTGGTGAGCCGGCGAAGGGTTTCACCCTACATTACAGCGCCGATTTGCCAAGGGACAAACTCATGATCGCCAAGCCCTTGCGCCTCCGATTTTGTCGATTGACCGGAGGCGACAGAAAGGATCTGGCGATACATGTGTCGACCGACCTCCTCGACACTTGCCTCGCCCGTCAGGATCGGGCCGGCGTCGATGTCCATGTCCTCGTTCATCTTGGTGTAGAGTTCGGTGTTGGTGGCGACCTTGATGGTCGGGGCGGGCTTCGACCCGAACGCCGACCCCCTGCCGGTGGTGAATACCACGACGTTGCAGCCGGAGGCGATCTGCCCGGTCACCGAGGCGGGGTCGTAGCCAGGTGAATCCATAAAGGCAAAGCCCGGCGTCGACACCGGCTCGGCATATTCGTAGACGCCTGTGAGGGGTGTGGTGCCGCCTTTGGCCGCCGCCCCCAGGGACTTCTCCAAGATGGTGGGGTCCAGGAGGTCATCATATGTCTCCCAAGTGAATGGGAGTGAACCAACCAGCATTTCATAGACGATTACGCCGAAAGCCCACCAGTCCATTGCTTTGGTATATACCTTCCCCCGAAGCACCTGCAAAGATTGCAAAATTTGTTCACGTCAAGATTATAACTATGCACTCCTAAGGCGGTTCTAGAGTTTTACGGTGGAGGGGGCCAGGCCTGCAGGTCCCCCGGCCAATCGTATTTGATGAATCGCGCTTCTTGCCACTATGGATTTATGGGCGATATTAGGGCTCGACGAATGTCATGATTGGGAGTGGTATCAGAATTTTTAAATTTTTTTTTGTGAATTTTTGGTACCAATAAAAAATATGACAATAGTTGGCCGCATGTAGAAACGGCCTGCTTCCGGTAGTCTGACCAATCAGATTGCAGTGTTTTACTCAAAAACGTGCTGGAAAAATGACGTTATGTGTTGCAACGAACGTAACGGAACCCACAGACTTTCAGTACGAAACGTGCCATTCGTCGGCAGCATTTAGAAATGGCCTACTTCCAGTAGGCTGACCAATCAGATTGCAGTGTTTTA
>JBCBSL010000808.1:0-1068 GCA_039819145.1 Cyanobacteria bacterium J06638_22 | reverse complement strand
CAATATCATTCAAGACCGAATTGGGGTGCTTGCTAGACACTGAAAATCGTGGATTTCAGGTAAGGCGAGCAATGTTGATTTGAGCCAGATAGTAATCTTTTTGATGGGGTAAGTTCGCTACTTCGTGGGTCGTCATTCCTCGCCTTACCTGAAATCCACGATTTTCAGTGTCTAGCAAGCACCCCAATTCGGTCTTGAATGATATTGACACCGATTTTCTAGAAACTCGCCACAGATATTTTTCTGAAACCTTTATACCAATTCTACGAAAACCAAAACCAGATCATTTTTTGAAAGCCGCGCAGTGCGCAGCTTTCAAAAAATGACCTGTAGTGGGCTCTTAGCGAATTGGTATTACAGCTACCTAACCGAATCTGATACGAGTTTGTGAAAGGAAAAGATGGGGCGATCGCCAAACTCCCGATGTTTCCAAAACACCGGGAGCTTTGAGAGATGCGTCTCAGTAACGGTTCAAATCAAAAGCTGAGGTAATGCAGCAACGCTTCGGTTAAGCGGGGCGATAGTTGGAGTCGTTGCTGGAGGTCTGCCAAATTGCGATAGATTCCATATCGCTGCCGATTCTGTACGATCGCCCGTGCCAGATATAAATCAATCGCCGGAACGCGCACTAGCATCTCTGCCGAAGCGGCATTGGGATTGATGGGTTGGATGGTGCAGGGGCTAGCGGGGTCGTAGTAACAAAATTGCAGAATCGGTGCCAGGGGTTGCAACCGTTGCACGGAAAGGCTGAGGGCAGCGGCAACATCATCTAGGCTATGGAACTGGACGCCAGCTTTGCGCAAGGACACCAGCGTTTTGGCTTGATGGATCGAAACCCCTGGAAGCCGCAGCCAATCATCTGTTTCTGCTTGGTTCACATCGATGCCAATGCCCATTTGCGCCGCAAGCCGCACTTCCTCAAACGACTGGAAGCGATAGTAAGGATCCCGTTCAAGGCGCGATCGCAATGCCCCTTGCCCCCTTGCCCCATCGCCCAATTGATTCAAAAGCTTTGTCCACATGGTTGGAGAACGGCGAATGCCTCTGGAGTTTACCTGTGCTACTCAC
>JBCBSL010000807.1:0-1086 GCA_039819145.1 Cyanobacteria bacterium J06638_22 | reverse complement strand
TGAATTTCCACGAGATCGGGCAAGGTAAAGTTGATAGCGGTTTGGATTGAAGTAGTCATGCGTCTTCCTAGAACGGATCGTGGGTTGGCAATACCGGAACAGTGCAACGGCGTACAAACCTCCAATCCCTTAGTGGACTGGAGGCTGATGGTAGCTATTTAATTAAGTCGGTCAGTAGAAGATTGAAAAGTTTAGGAATAGCGAGGGATAAGAAGCACACAAAGGCAAGAAGATTGAGTAGGGGCATGAACTGAGGAATTAGAAAGGTTCTCCGGCACGAGGGGGGGAACAGACAACTCGCACATAACGATGCAATGGATGAACGGGAGTGATGGAAGGGATTACGAAGAAGGCGAAATGGGCAGTTGCAGCGTAAACGCTTCCAAATAAGATGGCCAGATGAGTAACGGCCATCACAACCTATCAACAACTTGGAGGCTTAGTTATAGGGATGAGCGATCGCTCCATGCCCCGTAGAAGATTTGGAAACGTCCATCGAAGTCGAACGGTTGGCTTATTCATAGTCATTGTAGCTAAAGTACTTGACAAAACCAGATCTCTAAACTAAGTTCCCGCATTCAAAATTTCCCGCGGTTGGGATCGAACGACAATCTCCTCATCAAGCTTGGGTAGATGGAACAACCGAATAGCATTAGCAGTAGTTTGTTCAGCGATCGCCTCTAGCGATTCATTGCGGAGCTCGGCGACCCGCTCAGCGACATGGCGAACATAAGCGGGTTGGTTACGACCTTTACCGCGATGGGGAACCGGAGCGAGAAAGGGGCAATCGGTTTCAACCAACAACCGATCATCCGGCACAATCTGTGCAGATTCATGCACCGCTCGTGCGTTTTTGAACGTAACGATACCACTAAAACTGATATAAAAGCCTAAATCTACGAACCACTGCGTTTCCTCAGGTGATCCGCTCCAGCAATGCATGACCCCGCGAACCCGATCGCCCTTTTTCCAGCGTTCCCGTAACAGTTCCGCCATGGACTCTGCCGCATCCCGACAGTGAATAATAATTGGTAGATCGAGCTGCTGGGCGATCGCTAACTGTGCTTCAAAAACATGTATCTGATG
>JBCBSL010000806.1:0-1087 GCA_039819145.1 Cyanobacteria bacterium J06638_22 | reverse complement strand
AAATCAGGGAGCTTCGGCTCCCTTTTTCGATCGGATTTTCTTGCTCGAACGATAGCTTAACAAGCCTCAGCTCGGTTCAGACTGGCGGGGTAAAGACTCTCGAATTTCCGCGAACAGTTTGTCATACTCCGTCACGAAGTGAAGATGGCCACGTCCCTCGAATACGGTGAGCGAGCTATGTGGCATGACCTTATGTTTGAACTGGGCCAATGCAAAGTCTGCAAACTTATCATCCGTGCCATGCCATAGATGCACTGGATAATCAATGTCGCGTAGGCGGAACCCCCAGTCACTATAACAACGAATGGCATCATCTGCCGGTCCTCGACTCCCTTGCGCAAAACTCTCCTTGACGATGGCTCGGAAGAAGTGTGCCATCCCTTTGTTTCCCAGAATCAATTGACGATCATCCTCACCCATCGACGATCGCAGCATTTTCGCAAAGCCGTCGTCGCTAAAACGCGCCGCTGCAAAGCCAAGAAGCGAAAAAGGAAGATAGAAAAGCAATCGGAATGATGAGGCGCGTTGCAAGAAGAACCGATCGAGGGGAGCAAGGTGCGTCTGGAGTTCTTCGTTTTGTGCGACGGGTGCCCATCCTGCCAAATCATAGGCAAACAGAAGGCGCTCAGGAATCGCGTAGGCACAGCTATGGATATAGGCACCGCCGCCTGAAAGCCCAATAATGCCAAATTGTTTGTGGTCCATGGCATCCGCAAAGTCCACGACATCGTTAACCCAATCGAGCATACGATACCGTTCTGCATAAGAGGAACGGCCACAGCCGGGTCTATCGAACGCGAAGACCTCGAACCCCAATGCGCCTGCTGGGTCATCGCTTGGGGCTGCCTCATAACGGGAGCCGGGGCATCCATGGAAATAGTAAACGGGCGTTCCACCCCGGGTTCCATACCGCACATATGCAAGCTGTCGTCCATCCCGGAGTCGATGGGACTCCGTTGTCAAGCCTGCAAAATCAATTCCTTCAAAATGACGCGCTTCCACATGCCCTCCTTGGCAAAACAGGCTCAAAAGTATGTGGTGCTAGAAAAATAAAAATCGATAATGGCAGGAAACAACTGTTTACAGC
>JBCBSL010000805.1:0-1087 GCA_039819145.1 Cyanobacteria bacterium J06638_22 | reverse complement strand
CTGGATTGCCGACCTGCTCGACCAAACCCATCACGCCCGCCTCGCCGTTCACTTTCACAACGACATGGGCATGGCACTGGAAAACACTATCCAGGCGGTTCGTGCTGGAGCCTGTGGCATTTCGGGCACCTTTGGCGGCATTGGCGAGCGCGCCGGAAACGTCGCCCTAGAACAGGTATTACACGGCTTGAAGTGGCGCTTTGGCTGGGAGGTTAACGGTATTGATTACGATGCCCTCCAATCGGTGACGGATTATTTGGATGCCTTGGGAGCCCGCGCCCATGCCCCCTATTCCCCCGCCTCCCAGCGCCATGAAAGTGGCGTCCATGTGAACTCCTTGCTGCGCGATCGCCAGAGTTACTGCATCTTCCCCTATGTGGAGCCGGAGATTTGGTTTGGCAAATGTAGTGGCGTTAGCAATCTGCAATCGCTGTTCGAGAATCAGCCTGATGGGGCGCAAATCTGCCTGAGTCGCCAGCAATACGAGTCTCTGCGTGCCCAGTTGAAGGCATGGGCGATCGCTCAGAAGCGTTCTTTCTCCGCGGCTGACGTCCTTGCTCTCATAGACCAAGGCATCTTAAAGCTATAGAGTCTTTGAAATGCCTGAGTGCAGGACAAAACCAAAAAAATCTTGATTTTGTATAGCGCGGGCACCGCCCGCGCTATACAAAATCAAGGGTTCTAGCAGAGGTTCGATGTTTTGTCCTGTACTTAGTCGAAATGCTTGCCATGCATCCTTAATTTTCAATGGTCAGAGAACGCTAAAAAACCTGAAGAATCATCGTCTTGGCGTCCGGATTCTATTCGTAACGTTTGTTAAATAAAACAACCCCTCTGCCTCCACTAAGCGTCCTCTACCCATTACCCTCACCGCGCCCTAACCATGGTTGATGAACCAAAGCTGGTGTTGATGATCCAGCCAAATCGACTGCAAGGATTGATCTGGAAAACCATTCTCAAGTCTCAAAAAATCTCTGCCATACAAGAGTCATCTGATAGTGACTTGTTCAGTAGCCTCACCGAACTCAAGCAAGCAGGGCTGACATTGCCGCATGTCCTGCTTATCGATATCAACCAGATTGAATTC
>JBCBSL010000804.1:0-1104 GCA_039819145.1 Cyanobacteria bacterium J06638_22 | reverse complement strand
ATTTAGGTTACAACCCACGTTTCCTGGGGAGAGAGAGAAGGACATAGGCCCAATCAGGGCACACTAGGCTACCGCATCAAGGTAGACCGACACACCCATCGCTTGAAAGCAACCGTGCTGCTCCCTCACGGCTTTATCCACGTTTTCCCCTCGATGCTCCACGTGGATGTGGCCACGGGCTTCTAGAAGCTCTTGGAGATCCACGACAAAGCCGTGCGGCAACCCCGAGGTAGCTTCCCCCCAAAGAGCCGTTGCCCGCGGTAGAACAAGGAGCGGATGAGAGTGCACTATACACTTAATGGTAATTATCCCAATTTTAGGGGTTTTTGAGTTTGATCATATATGAAGAGATGTGGTTGCCTGGGGAGCTTCGTTGCGCTTGCGTGGCGTGGTGGGTTTGCGTGAGCCGGCGGTGGCGCTGTCGTCGGTGCTGGTGTCGTGGTTGGTTGGTTGGTTGGTTGGTTGGTTGGTTGGTGTTGTTATGGTGGTTGGTTGGTTGGTTGGTGTTGTTATGGTGGTCTGTTGCCAGTCGATCGGTTGGTAGGTGGGCAGGATGGGCAGGTTGTTTCCTTGGTATCGGAACGAGCCAGAGCCTTCTGGAATGCCTGGACGCAAACACTGAGAACTCTACAAGCTTGATAGCTCCTTCTGCCCTTGTTCTCACTGTGAAACAGGGGCATTTTTTGTACGTTATTCGGTTGTGAGGCATGTACACACATTCACAAGACCAAACGCTCTCTCAAAAGCATCGTGCGGAGTGGGAAGCCTCCGGGGTGGATTTCACTATCATCGATCGCAACACCTGGACGATTGAAGATAGCACCGCTGTCGATCAGCTGCTCAATCGCAATACCAAAAATAGATGGAAGCACTCAGACGACCTCGCCCCCGGCTGGGCCGTCGCCGGCGTCAATCCCAAAACCGGGGAACGAACCTTCAAAGGTGCTCAGTTCAAGCCAGACAAGGCACCTATAGATCATCGAGGGAAGCCACTTAAATACCTATCCCCTTCCAAAACCGTCATCTCTCCCCTGTTCCTAGAAACCGCAGACCCGGAGTACTGGCAGCGGCTTCTGTTTGAGTTCACCACGCCGATCGTCATCA
>JBCBSL010000803.1:0-1107 GCA_039819145.1 Cyanobacteria bacterium J06638_22 | reverse complement strand
GCCGCCTTCAAAAATCGCTGCATCCACACCTACCACACCGAAGGCGCAGGCGGCGGGCACGCCCCCGACATCATCCGGGTGTGCGGCGAACTGAACGTCCTGCCCTCCTCCACCAACCCCACCCGCCCCTACACCGTCAACACCCTGGAAGAGCACCTGGACATGCTGATGGTGTGCCACCACCTGGATCGGGGCATCCCCGAAGATGTGGCCTTTGCCGAATCCCGCATCCGCCGGGAAACCATCGCCGCCGAAGATATCCTTCATGACCTGGGAGCTTTCAGCATCATCTCGTCTGACTCCCAGGCGATGGGTCGCATCGGCGAGGTCATCCTCCGCACCTGGCAAACGGGACACAAGATGAAGGTGCAACGGGGAGCCTTACCGGAAGATAGCGATCGCAACGACAATATCCGCGCCAAGCGCTACGTCGCCAAGTACACCATCAACCCCGCCGTCACCCACGGCATCTCCAACTACGTCGGTTCCGTGGAAGTGGGAAAATACGCCGACCTCTGCCTCTGGAAACCCGCCTTCTTCGGCGTAAAACCTGAGCTAGTCATCAAAAGTGGCCTCATCGCCTGGGCACAAATGGGTGACCCCAACGCCAGTATCCCCACCCCGCAACCGGTCCACATGCGCCCCATGTTCGCCAGCTACGGCAACGCCATCCACACGACATCCCTCACCTTCGTATCCCAAGCCGCCATCAAAAACGGGGTCGCCGATCAACTCAGCCTCAAGCGCCAACTCCTCCCCGTCTCCGATATCCGCCAACTCACCAAGCGGGACATGAAGCTCAACAACTACCTCCCCACCATCGAGGTCGATTCCGAAACCTACGAGGTGCGAGCCGATGGCGAACTCCTCACATGCGAACCCGCCGAGGTACTCCCCATGGCTCAGCGATATTTCTTGTTCTAGAGTCAACGAAACTTTGAAGGGGAAGCCCGATCAGTCAGTCACCCTTGAAGTAATGCTGAATAAGACTATACTTCCTAACGTCTCCAATCACCTACTATTGACAACATCGAAAACTCACAGGCAAACTCTCGATAGTCGCTTGCTTTGAGGGTGTTAAGCAGTGATCTCTAAGAAAAGAATTTA
>JBCBSL010000802.1:0-1109 GCA_039819145.1 Cyanobacteria bacterium J06638_22 | reverse complement strand
CTTAGCCTTGGAGGGTGGTCCCCCCATCTTCGAACAGGATTTCACGTGTCCCGCCCTACTCGAGGACACAATGCGCTCTACCCGTACGGGGCTATCACCCGCTATGGCCCGACTTTCCAGACGGTTCCGGTTCTCTACATTGTGCCACTGGCCTGGTCCGCGTTCGCTCGCCACTACTAACGGAGTCTCGGTTGATGTCCTTTCCTCCGGCTACTGAGATGTTTCAGTTCGCCGGGTTCGCTTCCCTTGCGGGATGACCCTAAAGGGCCGGGTTTCCCCATTCGGAAATCCGCGGATCAAAGCTCGTTCGCAGCTCCCCACGGCTTATCGCAGCGTACCACGTCCTTCATCGCCTCTTGGCGCCAAGGCATCCACCAGATGCCCTTGCCAGACGCTTGATCGCTTCAGTCATAATCCCATCCAGACACGTCCAAAACACCCACCTAAGCCCAGAGGGTCTAAGACCCAAAGAGCTAAAGCAGCGCAGAACAAAGCCCGGACGAAACCATGACAGCGGTCAAGTCACTTGCTTTTCTCTCGCCCGCGATACAGGCCTCGAGACCCAGATCTCTCCCTCAGGAAAAACCCGAACCCCGCGCCAACCCGCAGGCTCACCGATTCACATATCCAACAATCCCCGGCCAATAAGGCCGAAACTCGAACGGCCATAGGGCCGAATTCAATGATCCAAGACGCTGAAGACTTTTTCTTTGGCCTATCGCGCTTCGCGCTACTTGAGGCCGTGTCACGCAGGCTATCGCCTCGCTGGAAGCTCCCACCGAATACCGCGCTCAAGTAGGCCAAAGGCCGGTAGCGCAAACAAAAAACCAACCATCCGGAGCCCGCAGGGCGGAGGATGGTGGAGCCGGACGGGATCGAACCGACGACCTGAAGCTTGCAAAGCTACCGCTCTCCCAACTGAGCTACGGCCCCGATCTACCGGCGCTCGCGCGCCACTCGAAAATGGCTTGCCGAGCCGGAGCAGCGAGGTGTCCGCCTTCGCTTCTTCGAAGCTTCGGCGCGACAGCCTTCTCGCTAACCTCGCTTCGCTCAGTAAGCTGCGAAGGCTGGTGGGCCTGGCTAGATTTGAACTAGCGACCTCACCCTTA
>JBCBSL010000801.1:0-1115 GCA_039819145.1 Cyanobacteria bacterium J06638_22 | reverse complement strand
GTTTCCGAAATCACAGATTTGCGCGGTCGCCTGCGACCCGTGGGGGGCTACTGCCATGTCACCAAAAATACGCTGATGCGGATCGCGGTGGATGGCGATGACAACTGGCAACCGATGGTTGATTTCTGCAAAGATTCATCGGCTTTCTTGCTGCTCAAGGAAGATATTGGCAGCGCAATCAAGGCATACCAGGCATTCCAAAAAGACACCAAGAAAACCGAAATGAAAGGTGGTGTCATGGAAGGTCGGGCACTCACCGAGGCGGACATCAAAGCCATTGGTGATCTGCCGTCGAAGGAAGAGCTCATTGCTCAAGCAGCCGGTGCCATCAATGCTGTGGCAACCAAGCTGGCTGTCGGGATCAAGGAGGTCCCGTCTTCGCTGGCTCGTGCCCTGCAAGCCTATGCCGACAAAGACAAAGACGGAGACGCCCCTCAAGAAGACGCGGCATAAATCGCGCGATCGCACAAACTTGGAGCTCTTTTTTGGCTCTCAGATGTTTGGGTTACTCCATGACCGACTGACAGGTACGTTACGCAACCAATTGCTGAATTCGGCAAAACACATTCAACCCTTTACATACCAGGAGGACTTTAATGTCTGCTGCAACCGACGAAATTTTGGAAAAGTTGAAAACTCTGACCCTGCTAGAAGCCTCTGAATTGGTAAAGCAGATTGAAGACGAGTTTGGTGTTACCGCAGCGGCTCCTGCTGGCGGCATGATGATGATGGCTCCCGGTGCAGGCGCAGCAGCGCCTGCTGAGGAAGTCGAAGAGCAGACCGAGTTTGATTTGGTTCTTGAAGAAGTCCCGGCTGACAAGAAGATCAAGGTTCTGAAGATCGTTCGTGAGATCACCGGCCTGGGTCTGAAAGAAGCCAAAGAAGTGGTGGAATCCACGCCTAAAGCCATCATGGAAGGTGTCGCGAAGGAAGCCGCTGAAGATGCGAAGAAGCAAATCGAAGAAGTTGGCGGTAAGGCCACCGTTAAGTAAGCATCCGCTCGTTTCGTAGAAACAAGAACCTCCTTTTTCGTTATCTCGAAAAAGGAGGTTCTTTCACGAAGGCGATCGCCCCGAGAAGGGATTCAATTCACAATCTGGTTTTGGGTGGCATAG
>JBCBSL010000800.1:0-1119 GCA_039819145.1 Cyanobacteria bacterium J06638_22 | reverse complement strand
GATATAGCCTTACGCATTGAGATTAGGACAAATCATTTTTTGAAAGCCCCGCGACGCGGGGCTTTCAAAAAATGATTTGGTTCTATCTGAGCGCGTAGCGCTATATTAGTCTGGATAGCGATCGCCCATCAAACCGCCCATCAAAAAGGCTTTGCCAGAAAGCGCAGAGAAACTGCTCCATCCAACAAAGCCTATGTATTTATGCCAAGT
Organism: Cyanobacteria bacterium J06638_22; assembly: GCA_039819145.1. Taxonomy (GTDB): domain Bacteria; phylum Cyanobacteriota; class Cyanobacteriia; order Elainellales; family Elainellaceae; genus Vacuolonema. Next base: position 909 of record JBCBSL010000800.1, on the reverse strand, counting down.
AGCTAATAGGCCAAATAGCTAGGTTAGCCGAACGATTCAGGCGAACCTAGAGTTGATCGAGCTGGGTCTTCAGTTGCTCCAGTTCATCATCAACCGCGGAATCGCTGGGCGCACTGCTTTCGGCTCCAGCAGGCAGTGCTTGCCCTTCAGTGCCGCCCAATAGCTGTGCCTTCATAGCGGCCAGCTCATCATCGACGTCGCTGCCGGCTTCCAGTTCCATAAACTGGGTTTCTAGGGTTGCACCCGCTAGCTCGGCGGCGGCCTGCGATTGCGCCTCCATTTGCAAGACTTTTTCTTCCATCCGCTCAAACGCACCCATGGCACTGCTGGTGCTCATGTTGCCCATCGTTTTTTGCAGTTGCTCGTTGGCTTTTGCCGCCCCTGCACGGGCTTTGAGCATATCTTTCTTGGTTTTGGCCTCAGAAATTTTGCCTTCCAGCGCAATCAGATTGCGCTTCAGGGTATCAACGGTCGCGCTTTGTTGATCCAACTGAGCCTTGAGGGCGGTTGCCGTCTCGACCTGGGTTTTCTTCCGTCCGAGCGCTTCCCGAGCCAAATCTTCATTCCCCTTTTTGAGCGCTAGTTGTGCCCGTTGGGTCCAGTTGTTGGCTTCGGTTTGTGCTTGATTGTATTGTTGCTGCATTCGCTTTTGGCTAGCGATCGCACTGGCAACCGCCTGGCGCAGTTGCACCAGGTCTTCTTGCATATCAATGATCGCTTGCTCCAGAATTTTTTCTGGATCTTCTGCCGAACTGACGGCAGCATTTAGATTCGATCGCACAACTCGGCTGACCCGATCAAACAGTCCCATGACTCAGTTTTCCTTTGCTGATGGACAGAGGCGCGACTGCACGTTGCATCAGCCGCTTACCTAACGCCTCTATTGTGGCGAACGCCAACCAAATCATC
>JBCBSL010000799.1:0-1135 GCA_039819145.1 Cyanobacteria bacterium J06638_22 | reverse complement strand
CGCGACGTCAAAAGCCCAACCAAATAGCATTGATGGCGTTGCTGATCCTAGGCATGAAACAGGTGCTGGATGTTCGAAACTTCATTTCGATTCATACGGTTTTTCAGCAATATCGCATCGACAGGACTCACATATTGTTTGTGCCCGCTGCCGTGCAGCGGGCACAAACAATATGTGGATCCCGGACTTCGTATCAAACCATGCACTATAGCGCTACGCACTCAAGTAGAACCAAATCATTTTTTGAAAGCCGCGCGACGCGCGGCTTTCAAAAAATGATTTGTCCTAACCCCAATGCGTAAGGCTATAACAGTGAGGCTTATGCTTGCTGTAGCTCGTCTAATTTAGTCAAAACTTCAGCGCTGTGAATGGCAGGACGCACACCCAGGAAGCGCGCCCGCATAATGCCATCTGGATCGATGATGTAGGTGTGACGGAGCGATCGCCCTGTGAGATAAGACCCATACGCTTTGCTGACCTGGCCATCAACATCCGACAACAATGGAAAGCGGAGTCCCTCGGCATCGCAAAACTCGGCATGGGAGGTCACATCATCAACGCTGATACCAAGGATCTGCGTCTCACGCTCCAGATACTTTGGCAAATCGCGCTGAAACCGTTGAGCCTCTAGCGTGCAGCCAGAGGTAAAGTCCTGGGGATAAAAGTACACAACCACCCATTGTCCCCGATAGTCTTGCAGCGAGATATCTCCATCCCCTGTGTTGGTGGGTAGCTTAAACTCTGGAGCAGCTTGCTCTAGGGCGGGCTGTGGCCCACCTAAAGCCAATGCGGGCGCAGCGGCGAAGGGAGTGCCCAGGATACATATCCAAGCGAGCCAGAGGGCAGCGATCGCCTTTAGACAGGAACGAAAAGACAAAGACATACGACGTCAGTGGTGAAGGGTATCTCAATCCTGGCGGACACGACCTAGCGAGCCAACTTCGGAACCTTAGCATCGGTCGCACCAGACGCACAGGCAGCCAGCAACCGTTCCACCCGAACACCTGAGCCAACGGATAACGACTTTGAACTGCCATGCTTTACATAAATTAACAATTTTCGTTCGTTTCAGCTAGCACCTAAGGATCGCGAATAAATTAACCTGCCATCTTTTTTGAGAGAAGCGCGGCTGCGC
>JBCBSL010000798.1:0-1137 GCA_039819145.1 Cyanobacteria bacterium J06638_22 | reverse complement strand
AAGCTGGAACGGGTATAGTGTAAATTAGGATAAATTCCCATTCCTAAAATAAGGATAAAGAGCTCTGAGGTAGACGATTTATTAGAAACTGGCGGGTTTCAAACGGTTGAATCTGAAGAGATATATAGAGGAGCATCTAGTTATTTTGTAGTGGCAAAGAAGTTACAAAAAACATAATCGGGATAGGGAGAATCCTCACGAATCCCCCCTCCCACACCACCCTGCAAGCGGGTCCGCACAGGGCGGTTCAGCATCACGGAGCAAACTCTAACCTGAGTTGTCAACTATAGCCCTGGGCTTTCATCCACAGGTCTCGAATCGACAGCAATCCCTGTTGTGCTAACCACTCATTTGTCATCCCGGTTTGCGTCGCCAACGTTCTCGATAGGTGCCAATAGCCTTTGCGACTAATGCCTGTCAAGATTGCATGGCGCTTGTCACTCCCCAATTCCAGGAGCTTTTGGATGCGCGTGCGGGGTCTGCGCCACTGTTTCCAGTAACACATCCGAATCCGCCGCCTTAACCATCCATCCAACTCTGGAATCAGGTGATAGTACTGCGAGATGCCAAAATATCCCATCCAACCTCTCAGATACTGATTCAGTCGCAACAGGCGGTATGCCATTGAGACGCCCCAACTGCGGGAGGTTAACCCTTTTAGTCGGTGTTTGAAGTCTGCAAAGGCTTGGTCTGACCAATACACCCGGATGCCCTTGAACTTAAAGCCCAGGTATTCCAGGGCATGGACATTCACCACCTGTGACTTTTGCCGATTCACCTTCAGCTTGAGCCGCTGGGTGAGGTATCGGCTAATCTTGGCCATCACCCGCTTTCCGGCGCGAACACTTCTGACCAGGATGACCAGGTCGTCCATGTAGCGTACAAAGCAGTGGCCCCGCTGTTCCAGTTCCTTATCGAGATCATCCAACAAGATGTTGGCAAGCAACGGGGAGAGCGGCGACCCTTGCGGGGTGCCCCATGCCGTTGCCTGGACGATGCCGTCCACCATCACCCCAGCTCGCAGATATCGGCCTATCAGTTTCAGGAGCACTTTGTCGTGCACCTTGCGTGAAACGCGAGACATGAGCACGTCGTGATGGACAGTATCGAAGAATTTCTCTAAGTCCAAATCCACCG
>JBCBSL010000797.1:0-1137 GCA_039819145.1 Cyanobacteria bacterium J06638_22 | reverse complement strand
AGATCCGGGCGGTGCGAGCGACTATCTGATTGTCGATTCAAACGATGACGGCGTTCTTAACGGCGACGACCTGCAGATCGAGCTGGATGGTGCGGGTGTCGGCGGAGTGGTTGCCGCGGACGTCCAGGACGGCGTGGCGATCACCGCCACTGCCGCACCGGCTCCGGCGATCGTCTCGGGCGCTGACTTCCTGCCGCAGGAAGTTGCGCTTCCGGGTGCCGACATGATGCTGGCGCATCTCTAAGAGCCAGCGCATACAACGCGAAAGAAAGGCCCCCGCAGAAATGCGGGGGCCCTTTTTGTGATTGATGTGAGGTGAGGCGAAAGGGCTCTGGTAGGGGAACAATATGCTTCGAGCCAACTTGCTTTGCCTGACCAAATCTCGCGCGACCTGCCATTCATGAGCGGTTGGGTACGGAAAGCGTTTGATACGCCAATCATCGCGATGCCGATGAGATTGGAGAAGGTTTTTTACGGTTGAGCCGAATCAAAAAAGCACATGTGATAACCACATGGGCCTCTCAACCCAGGGGTGCATACCAAGCGGTTCATCATCTTTATTATCGAGAGAGCAATAGAATGGTTTCACCAAACAGAATGTTGTTCCAACAAATGACCGAGGTTATAGATGAAGATATCGCACCGGTTGTGCGTCAGCGCGAAGAAAGCATGCCCGTTAACGCGAAATTAGCGTATGGATGTGCTGTGATCAGCTGATCGATGGGGCTTTGTCGTCCAGATCTGATTCAGCCGGCAGATCGTCCCAAGGGTTGGAAAAAAAAGAGCATAACTGGCATGAAAAGATTTGCCTAAGCGTATCAAGCTGGTTATCAGCCTTCAGAGTTTCAACGATCATGAGCTTGGATGCTCACAAGTACTGCAGGGAGTTTTGCGAACATGGCGAATTTCACACTTACACCGGGGCAGGATATCATCACGGGTACATCCGGGGACGATATTTTCTTTGCCAATCAGGGCAGCCTCAATTCCGGTGACCAGCTCAATGGCGGCGGCGGGTTCGATATTTTCGACCTGAGTGTCAATGCGAACACCAATTTTGCGGCGTTTCAGCTGAACGGTATCGAGCGTTTCCAGACCTTTGTGGCCAGCGGTGCGACGGCGAATATCGACCTTTCG
>JBCBSL010000796.1:0-1138 GCA_039819145.1 Cyanobacteria bacterium J06638_22 | reverse complement strand
CTCAAGCTATCGGGGCGGACTCAGGAAATTCAGCGCTTGATTGGGCGCAGCCTCCGATCGGTGCTAGATATGAAGGCTCTGGGGGAACGAACGCTGTTGGTGGATGCCGATGTGTTGCAGGCCGATGCGGGAACGCGTACCGCCGCTATTACAGGAGCCTATGTGGCGCTACGAGATGCCATTGATAAATTGCTGCAAACAGGGGCTTTGGAGCGATCGCCCATCATCCATCAAGTGGCTGCCATTTCTGTCGGATTGCTGGAAGATGAAGCTTTCCTGGATCTGGCCTATGAGGAAGATGTGGCCGCCGACATTGACTGCAATATCGTGCTCAACGAAGAATTACAGATTATCGAATTGCAGGGGACAGCGGAGGAAGGGAGCTTTTCGCGCCATCAGCTCAATCAAATTCTTGACCTGTCAGAAAAAGGGATTCAAGAGCTAATGACCTTGCAAAACGATGCGCTGCAAGCTTAGGCAGGCCTGGTCAAGAGCATTCTCCTCGCAGAAATAAAGAAGGTTAGCGCCCCACGGGAGTGCTAACCTTCTAACGTTTGTCCGACGCTTGTCCGAATGTAGAGGGGGGTACAAACTGCTTGGTTTGTGCCCTTCATACAGCGATAAGCTGTTGACGATCAATTCGTCTTAAACATGAGTAGACAACGCCAAATGGATTCTTCTACTCGATTCGGATAAGGAATCACTATCCGGACGTCGAGCCGCTCATTTCCGTTTCACCCAATGCTTCTGAAGCCTGCGCTTCGATAGCTTGGGCTGCCCGCTCCTTATCTAAGCGACGCTTGCGGGCATAGAGCTGGATAATTGCGGCCATCGCCACGATTAAGCCCAGCGTCCCCCAAGCTGTAGCGCTTGTGGGCAGTTGGTCCTTAAAAACGGCAAGCAACACAACCAAAACGAGGAACACCGTCGGGACTTCGTTGAGTCCGCGCATTTGTTTTCCACCCCACTGACAGGTTCCAGTCGCCAGTTGATTCATGATCCGACGGCAGTAGAAGTGATAGCCCACCGTTAGCAAGACAAAGGTGAGCTTGACATGGAGCCAGGTCTGCTTCAGCAGATCGGGAGCTGCCACGACGAGGGCGATCGCCATCGCTACCGTCAACACCATGCCAGGGGT
>JBCBSL010000795.1:0-1151 GCA_039819145.1 Cyanobacteria bacterium J06638_22 | reverse complement strand
GTGCTCGTTCAAGTTCCTCAGGTTGAACATATTGTTTCTCGTATTTGCTCCCCGCCAGTCTAGGTTGTGTTGACATTTCATCGCACCCAGATCAAGACGCCAACAAAGTGAAGAAAGCCCGAATATGAGCCGTCCAGCTTGTCAAAACGGGAAAAGATACGCCGAAAATGCTTGATTTTGCCAATAAAACACTCGACCAGGTGCCGCTCACGATACAACCATTTGTCGTACTCACGCAGGATTTTGGCACGTTGGTGCGGTGGGATCACCGCCTCAATGCCGCGATCCAGCAAATAGTCGATAAAATGGGCCGCCGAGTAACCTCGGTCAGCAATCAAATGCTCAAACTCAAACCCTTCCAGCAAGTGTTGAGCTTGAGTAATGTCGTGGCGTTGCCCAGCAGTCAGACAGAACCGCAACGGGTATCCCAACCCATCCACTGTCACATGGATTTTGGTGGTGAATCCGCCTCGGCTGCGTCCGAGGGCTTGCTCGCCGTGTTTTTTTCGGCACCTGCCGCGCAAGGATGGGCACGGATGATGGTGCTATCAATCATGCCATGCTCCATATCCGGGTCATCGGCAAAATGCTCCAGCATCCGTTCCCACACGCCGTTATCACACCAGCGGCGAAAGCGTTTGAATACACTATTCCAGTTGCCAAATTCACTCGGCAACAAACGCCACTGGGCACCACTGCGGCTCATCCACTTCACGGCTTCGACGAAACGACGGCAACTCGCCTCGTTTCCCACATAAGCATTCGGGTCTCGCAACAGAAAGTCCCGAATCTTTGTCCATTGGTCGTCAGTCAGTTTTACGTCTGTCATGACGTGAGTTTAGCCGACTTTCACCAAACGTCAACAGAACCTAGCCAATGCTGTCCTGAAAGAAGCAGATCTACGTGGTACCAAATTGGATAAGGCCAACCTACTTCTCAGTGATTTGACCGGGGCGCGCCTCACCCGCACCTCGATGATGCGGGCCAATCTGCGGGATGCCACACTAGATGAAGCCGATATGCGCAATGCCCGGCTCAAGGGTGCGTATTTCTGGCATACCATGTTCACTGAGGGCACCATCCTGCCGGATGGCAAACGCTGGCGAGAGAACTCCCGTTTATCGAAATTTGGCGCAGTGGAAAAACCCAGC
>JBCBSL010000794.1:0-1154 GCA_039819145.1 Cyanobacteria bacterium J06638_22 | reverse complement strand
GCAAATGTGTGCGGCGCTCGCAGTGCGTCTGGCGTTGCTGCGCGTTCTCGCCGATATTGATGTGGCTTTCTTCGATGAGCCAACCACCAACATGGATCGGCAACGGCGCGATAGCTTGGCCGAGGCGATCGCCAACATCCGTACCTTCCGCCAGCTCTTCGTCATCAGCCACGACGACACCTTCGAGCACATCACCGAAAACGTCATCCTGCTCACCCGCGATGCAAACGGTTGAGAGAGCAGGCAATCTTTGAGAAAATCCGTCACAATTACTTTATGGATTTGTAACATTCTTAGTTTTAAGCCAACGCGTTTTTATAACCATCTATGACATCTGCATCCACGGCGATCGCTCCCCTGAGCTGGTCAGACCTCGAAGCCCTCACCGACTTTCAGATTGACCCCATCAACGGCCCCACCAATGCGCAGTCGCGGTTGCGGCTATTTGGCCATTCCGAGTCGGAGGTGCGCGTCACCCTGTATCGCGACAACCACGCTTGGTGCCCCTACTGCCAGAAAGTGTGGCTGTGGTTGGAGGAGAAGCAAATCCCCTACCGCATCGAGAAGGTGACGATGTTTTGCTACGGCAAAAAGGAAAGCTGGTATAAGCGCAAGGTGCCGTCGGGGATGCTCCCTGCCTTGGAACTGGATGGTCGCATGATCACCGAAAGCGACGACATCTTGGTCGCGCTGGAGCAAGCCTTTGGCCCTCTGGAATGGAGTATGACCGATCCACGGGTGATGCAACTGCGACGCCTAGAGCGGCTGTTGTTTCGGGCTTGGTGCGCGTGGCTCTGCTACCCCGCCCGCTCCGAGCGCGAGGAAACCTACAACCGGGAGCAATTCAAAGCCGTTGTTGCTGATGTAGAGGCCGCTTTGGGACGCACCCCCGGCGCCTATTTCCTAGAAGAGTTCAGCACCGCCGATGTGGTCTTCACACCTTATGTGGAGCGGATGAACGCTAGCCTCTATTACTACAAGGGCTACTCCCTACGGAAAGAAAATCCCCGCTTCTCCGCCTGGTTCGATGCCATGGAAACCCGCCCCACCTATCGGGGAACCCAAAGCGATTTCCATACCCATGTGCATGACCTACCGCCGCAAATGGGAGGCTGCTACGAAAATGGCGAACCGCAAATGCTGAAAAACAAAGA
>JBCBSL010000793.1:0-1164 GCA_039819145.1 Cyanobacteria bacterium J06638_22 | reverse complement strand
GATTTTGTACCAGTTCCCAGAATCTGTCACGAACTCAGACGTAAGCTTTTGAGAGATAGCTTCGCAATGTTTGGAGGGGTTTGAATGGAGATTCGGCCAGCTGCGATCGCCGATGCTGAGGGGATGTGGGAAATCTTTCGCCAGTTCCCAGAATCTGTCACGAACTCAGACGTAAGCTTTTGAGAGATAGCTTCGCAATGTTTGGAGGGGTTTAATGGAGATTCGGCCAGCGGCGATCGCCGATGCTGAGGGGATGTGGGAAATCTTTCGGCGGGTGGTGGCAACGGAGGATACCTATGTGTTTGCAGCGGATACCAGCCGGGAGGAGGCGATCGCCTATTTGCTGCCGGAGGGTGGCTGGGCCTATGTGGCGGAGGCCGAAGGGCAGATTGTGGGGCTATATCGCATGGTGGCAAACCAGCGGGATTTGGGAAGCCATGTAGCCAATGCCTCTTTTATGGTGCATCCCGAGTGGGGCGGCAAGGGAATCGGCACCGCGTTGGGCTGGCACTGTTTGCGGCAAGCCAAGGCCGAGGGCTTTCTGGTCATGCAGTTCAATATTGTCGTGAGCACCAATGAAGCGGCGGTGCGGCTCTGGAAAAAGCTGGGGTTTGCGATTGTCGGAACCCTGCCCAAGGCTATTCGGAACAAGCAATTGGGCTATGTTGATGCCTACGTGATGTATCGCTTCTTGGATGATATTTCAGCCCCAAAGAGCTGAGCATTTTGACGCTAGCCAAAACCAAAATTTTCATGCCATCCGTCGGTCTAGTCCTGTGAACATAAGTCAGATGTAGGTAAAAAACCACAGAGACACAGAGGATTTCTCCGTGCTCTCTGTGTCTCTGTGGTGAATTTCCGAGTGGGTACGAATGGGAGCAGATGGGGATAGTTGGGGACAGCGAATTGTGCGCATGGAAAAGGAGCGATCGCCCATTGACACATTAGGCGCAACTCCTCCTCCGTCCGGATTTTTTGCCAAGGAAAGTTCAATTTTAGAAAAGGCGTATTACTCTTGTAATTAAGGGTCGCGTTTTTTTCGTAATTTCTGTTCGATTTGACACGTTTTGACTACAGGTCGGCTGGTCGGGTGTCGTGCCGATCTGACTCCTCCCCTCTGAGCCGAGGATAGGTGCAGGAGCACTGCTCATGGCGAAATATGCC
>JBCBSL010000792.1:0-1164 GCA_039819145.1 Cyanobacteria bacterium J06638_22 | reverse complement strand
GACAGCGGGTCTATGTGGGGGATGGCATCAAAGTCAGTAAAGAAGGCCGTAAGATGCCAGGGGTCAAAGGTCTGCACCAAGAATCTGAGGACGTGAGTAAACCCGAATGGATTCGAGGACATTACTTTAGTGCGTTAGGACTGTTGCTGGGAGCCGACCAAGCTCTATTTGCTACCCCCATTATGCTGAAGCTATATGACGGACTGGAGCCGGTTGAGGCCGATGCCGCCGCCACGCTAGTGGAAAAAATGGCGACCCTCTGTGTCCAGTTCATGGAATCGGGCAGCTACGCGATTCTCGATGCTTACTATGCTTCAGTCAAAGTCCTCCAACCGTTTCGAGCCCATGGGTTACACTTGATTACTCGGGTGCGGAGCACCACGGTGGCGAAGGCGGCCTTTTGCCGCCGCCCGGGCAATCATGGCCCCGGTCGTCCCAGAGTCTGGGGCAGTGAGATCAAATTACGAGCGCTGTTTGCCCCGATTCAAGACTGCCTTCAGGCCTCGGTCTGGCTATATGGTCAGTCGGTTACGGTCTACTATCAATGCTTTGAGTTCTACTGGGACAGCCCCGATGACTTGGTGCTGTTTGTGCTCACTCAATTACCCTCAGGAAAACAAATCATTTTACTTTCCAGTGATGTGACCTTAACGGGTCCAGCGGTGATTGAGGCGTATGGCTGGCGCTTTAAAATTGAAGTCAGCTTTCGAACCTTGACTCAGGTGCTGCAGGGCTTTGGCTATCGCTTCTGGCTCAAGTCGATGGCCAAACCTCCGCACTGGCCTCAGAATCTGAAGTTAGCAGACTATCCTGAGACCTTTCAACGGCAAGTCGTCGCTAAGGTTGAGGCCTTTGAACGCTTTATCAATCTCAATGCCCTAGCGCTGGGGCTGTTACAAATTCTGGCATTGGAGATGCCTAAGAGTGTTTGGACTCACTTTCCGCTCTGGTTTCGCACCTTGCCCAAGCATGGATACCCGAGTGAGCAGATTGTGCGGTTGGCGTTGCAGCATCAACAAAAGCTCAATTTAGCCCAAAGTAGGCCAACGCTGCTTTTGCAAAAATTACTCGCGGCTAAACTGACCCGGATTCAAGCCCCTGATAAGCAAGCCTTAACCGCCTGAAGTCAGTTGCCGAAGACAACATAAACTTTTGGCTGCCCAG
>JBCBSL010000791.1:0-1167 GCA_039819145.1 Cyanobacteria bacterium J06638_22 | reverse complement strand
AAAGGAGTACGCTACGTTTCTGATGTGGCAAATCTCGTCGTTGGACGAATTCCGAAAGTAGAGGAAACCAATCCGCTCTCGCCATCAACAAATCTTCGTCCTGTTGATCCAGAGATAAGTTTCCATTTGTAGCCCATTCTTCGAGTATTTCGGCGTCCAAAGGGGGCAGTTCCTCCGATGAAGACGAAAAGACATGACTGCCGCACTGGCTGCACGGGTCTGTCCATTGGCGGCGTTCTTCAAACGCTGCAACTAGCGGAGGGAGTTCGCGCACTTCTTCGTGTCCGCAGCGGGCACAGGTTCGCTCTTGTTCATAAAGTGACATAGCAACACAGCTAATATGGTTGTCAGCGTCAGACCTGGTGGACAAGATCTCCATTTCCAAATCGTATCCGCCACTGTGGGTGCTAACAACTTGATTTACAGAACTTATCCGCCACGTTTGACGGATAACTCCAGGAAAGTCGGATGTTAACGGTCGGAAACCGTCAACTAATAGCTCTTACTATGTGATCTTTACTCATTGCGATCGCCCTCACTCCTCAAAATTGGTCTCAAACATTGCCACCAAACCAGCCAACACGAAAACTTGGGGGCGATCGCCTATGTTCAGTAGTCGAACTTTGTGCGCAAGCGCATTCACACGACTGCAACCATAATCCAGGGTTTCCAAAAGCGAAGTACATCCTTTGCCAGCACCCCTGATGCTTTCTTTATTCCCCGTAGAATGGCCAATGCGATGGAGCGATTCTCATTCTTCTGACGGTTGCTGGGGTTCAGAGGGCGCTGATGCTTCCTGTTCGATTTGAAATTGCTGTCTCAGGGCTTCTGGAATATTGACCGCTTTGGCGATTTTGTCTTGAGCAGGCCATTGGGTCTGTGAATCGAATTTTATGTTTTCCAGATTGGCTTCAAACAAGTTTGCCTCTTGTAGATCTGCTTCCATCAGGTTGGCCCCTTGCAGTTTGGCTCTCCTCAGGTTTGCCCCTTGCAGTTTGACTCCCACCAGGTTTGCCTCTTGTAGATCTGCTTCTATCAGGTTTGCCCCTTGCAGTTTGACTCTCACCAGGTTTGCTTTTTGCAGTTTGGCTCGGCTTTGTTGCATGAATAGAGGAAAGCCAGAGCTGTTGTGTGACCTAGCCTAATTTAGTCTTCAACCCAGACGGT
>JBCBSL010000790.1:0-1169 GCA_039819145.1 Cyanobacteria bacterium J06638_22 | reverse complement strand
AGGTGATGGCTGAGCTATTCGGCAAGGCCACTGGATGCAGCAAGGGCCGGGGTGGCTCGATGCATATGTTCTCCTCCGAACACAACCTGTTGGGGGGCTATGCCTTCGTGGCTGAAGGGATCCCGGTTGCAACGGGAGCCGCGTTCCAAAGCAAGTACCGCCGCGAAGCTCTGGGTGATCCCAATGCCGACCAAGTGACGGCCTGTTTCTTTGGGGATGGGGCCTCCAACAATGGTCAGTTCTTTGAGTGCTTGAACATGGCAGCCCTATGGAAACTCCCCATCCTATTTGTTGTAGAAAATAATAAGTGGGCGATCGGGATGGCTCACGATCGCGCGACATCCCAGCCCGAGATCTACAAGAAGGCAGAAGTCTTCGACATGGCAGGGGTTGAAGTCGATGGGATGGATGTGCTGGCTGTGCACGCTGTGGCCCAGGAGGCGATCACCCGTGCCCGAGCAGGCGAAGGTCCCACCCTGATTGAAGCGCTGACCTATCGCTTCCGCGGTCACTCTCTAGCCGATCCCGACGAGTTGCGCTCCAAAGCAGAGAAAGATTTCTGGTTTGCCCGCGATCCCATCAAGCGTCTGGCTGCATATCTGGTGGAACAAAACCTGGCGACGCAGGAGGAGCTGAAAGGGATCAACCGTCGCATCCAAGCAACGATTGAAGAAGCAGTCCAGTTTGGCTTAGAAAGCCCCGAGCCGGATCCCTCCGAACTCTACCGTTTCGTATTTGCGGAAGACGAATAACGCTAGCTAAAGCTCTTTGCTTGTTGGCCAAACCGCCTGCTATTTTTGCTTGGCCAAACTGCTTACTACTTCGGGAGGTTCCCATGCCCGATCCCATCATGTATCAGGAAGACGCCTATGTTGTTCTGGAAACGGATCAGCCCGAGGTATTTCTGAGTGCTGAGGAGTTGCATCAGAAGCTGGTGGATATCCTGGCACAACGGCAGGACAACTTGCCCTATGAGTTGAACGGCATCGAAGGGGTGCAGAACCAGTCAAAGCATCTGATGGAAACCGCCTGCGAATTGGATATGGATCCAGGACAGTATCTCCAGTGGTATGCCGTGCGCCTGGAAAAGTAGGCGCTTTCTGGCAAACAGCTCTGCCAAGCCGTTAGGTTTTATTAAGCCAGAAAGCGCCTACTTTTCCAGGCGCACG
>JBCBSL010000789.1:0-1174 GCA_039819145.1 Cyanobacteria bacterium J06638_22 | reverse complement strand
TAGCCCGGTTGGTGCCCATGACCCCCAACTACTTTGCCGAGCAATTTAAGCAGGCCGTGGGGCTATCTCCCTATCGCTATGTCACCCAATGCCGCATTCAAAAAGCGCAACAGCTCTTGCGGCAGCGTCATTTACCGATTGCTGAGATCGCCCGACAAGTAGGCATCCACAATCCTAGCCATTTTGCTCGCCTATTTCGACAATGGACAGGCGTCAGCCCCAAAGCCTATCGGGATACACATTAATCTTAGGGTCAATCATGTTTTAAAAGCCCCGCACTGCAGGGGCCTTTAAAACATGATGGAGTTCTATAGCTTGAGTCAGCCAGGATAGGCTGTTAGGCTTCCGTCATGCCCATGAAAATGGGCATCCACCCGGCACCTATCGGTCAAAGCGTCTGACCTGTTTGGATTCCCACATACGCTGGAATGACCGTTCGATAGCATGTCTTAACCTTGAGGGTTACGGCTATACCTGAGCGCGTAGCGCGATAACAACTGAAGGTCTGCACAGTTTTCCTGAAGAATCGCACACACTCACCTGAGTCACTATCGCTACACTAAGCCCACGCTGTGACGCAAGGTGGAGCGCCCCATGAACGTGTTAGTCATTGGCGGGACAAACTTTATCGGTCCCCATGTTGTGCGATTCTTCAGGAAAACTGTGCAGACCTTCAGTTGTTATCGCGCTACGCGCTCAGGTATAGCCGTAACCCTCAAGGTTAAGACATGCTATCGAACGGTCATTCCAGCGTATGTGGGAATCCAAACAGGTCAGACGCTTTGACCGATAGGTGCCGGGTGGATGCCCATTTTCATGGGCATGACGGAAGCCTAACAGCCTATCCTGGCTGACTCAAGCTATAGAACTCCATCATGTTTTAAAGGCCCCTGCAGTGCGGGGCTTTTAAAACATGATTGACCCTAAGATTAATGTGTATCCCGATAGGCTTTGGGGCTGACGCCTGTCCATTGTCGAAATAGGCGAGCAAAATGGCTAGGATTGTGGATGCCTACTTGTCGGGCGATCTCAGCAATCGGTAAATGACGCTGCCGCAAGAGCTGTTGCGCTTTTTGAATGCGGCATTGGGTGACATAGCGATAGGGAGATAGCCCCACGGCCTGCTTAAATTGCTCGGCAAAGTAGTTGGGGGTCATGGGCACCAACCGGGCTA
>JBCBSL010000788.1:0-1182 GCA_039819145.1 Cyanobacteria bacterium J06638_22 | reverse complement strand
GCGCCCAGCACTCCGAGCTACGCCGCCAATGTCGGGGGGAAAGCGTTCAGCAAGGAAGAGCAGGCGCTGCATGGGACTGTCAGTATCTCTCTACTATTTAGACGGATTCTCAGGGTGGATTTGATCAGTTTGCCTTCGTTGTGGTTTCGTTCGTATTTTGTTCCGAATGTGAGCCTTGGCTGTTTGGTTGCTAATGTTGTGGTCGGGTAGTCCTTAAGTGGTAAGGATAAAACACCTGACTTCCAACTAATAGGCGATGTAGCCCTGGGCCAAGCTGGTGTAAATCTGGAGCTTAAATTGATACGCCTCCAGTTTGATGTCTTTTACCTTGCCCCCTTGTCCCGACTGCGGTTCCTCCAACATTGTCAAAAATGGCAAAATTCACAACGGTAAACAGAATCATAAGTGCAAAGACTGTTTACGGCAGTTCGTGGAAGATCCGCAAAACAAAATCATTGATGAGGCCACCAAGCACTTAATTGATAAACTGTTGCTCGAAAAGATTCCTCTGGCAGGCATTGCCCGTGTAGCAGAGGTTTCAGAGGTCTGGCTACAGCAATATGTCAATGCCAAATACGACCAAGTTGAGCGTCAGGTAAAAGTGAGTGCTCAAAAAAAGGGCGCTTGACGATTGCGTGTGACGAAGCCTGGTCCTTTGTCGCAAACAAGGGCAACAAGCAATGGATTTGGCTGGCTATCAATCGCGACACGCGCGAAATTGTCGGTGTCCATATCGGCGATCGTTCTGGTTCTGGTGCCCAAGCCTTGTGGGATTCGATGCCGCCTCTCTACCGTCAATGCGCCGTTTGCTACACTGATTTTTGGGAAGCTTATGAGACCGTGCTACCGTCCAAACGGCATCGGGCCGTCGGCAAAGAAAGTGGTCAGACCAATCACATTGAGCGGTTCAATTGCACCTTACGGCAGCGCGTATCAAGGCTCGTACGGAAGACGTTGTCGTTCTCGAAGAAGCTAGAAAATCATATTGGCGCAATCTGGTACTTCATACACCACTACAATGCATCCTTACCTGTTTAGGACTACCAGAAAATGAACTGGCTTCCTCGGTCCAATATATTAGCTTGTCTACGAATCTTATTTAACTCCTTATTGACGGCTTGCATGACATGGAAACGATCAATAACAATCACGGCATTGAGAAGGTGTTTCCCAATGCCGTGA
>JBCBSL010000787.1:0-1190 GCA_039819145.1 Cyanobacteria bacterium J06638_22 | reverse complement strand
GCCCGTGAAATGCGAAAAGCCTTAGCTCTAAAGCTGATGTATCAGGATTACAGCTATGAAGCCATCCGCCAAATCCTGGATGTCTCCACGGGTTCGATTAGTGGCTGGAAGCAAGCCTATGAACGCGAAGGACTCCCAGGACTACGCCTCAAACACAAAGGTCGCATCAGCTACTTGAGCCCCGAGCAGCGCGAAGCGGTGCTGCAGTGGTTACAAACCAAAGACCGCTGGGAGGTAGGAGAGCTGGAGTATCACTTAGCCGAGCAGTATGATGTGGTCTACGAATCCAAACAAAGCTACTATGACCTGTTTGAGGCCGCTGGGATGAGTTGGAAGAAAACCACCAAGGTCAATCCGAAAGCCGACCCCCAAGCCGTTGCGGAAAAAAAACTGAAATTCGCCAGTTGCTGGCAAGCTACCGAGAGCAAATTGAAAACCGAACGGTGCGAGTTCTGATACTGGATGAGTGCCATTTGCTTTGGGGAGACCTCAACGGCTATGTGTGGGGGAGGACTGACGAAGCCATTGGGGTATCGGTGGTGAATGAACGGCAAAACCAGACCTACTATGGCGCGGTGGACTATCTCAGCGGTGAGGTTCTACTGAAAGCATTTGACGCGGGCAATTCGGAGAATACCGTCAACTATCTGCGCTATTTACAGCAACAGTCGCCCAACCAACGGTTACTGGTGTTGTGGGATGGAGCGAGCTATCATCGCTCGGAGGTTGTGCGACAGTTTTTAGCGCAGCTGAATGAGTCCACAGCAAAATCCGATCGAGGATATCTGGTTAGCCACGAAGACGTGGGTTCGCCGCTTTTGCGGCTTAGCCCAGTCGTTTACTCGGCTCAAGTGGCTATTTGAGTGGTTTGTGCAAAACACGACCTTTGATTTTCCCAAACTTCACCTGTACGGAGAGTTCTCAGCAATCAAATAGGATTCCTATATATGCCGGAAGGTTTTAATCCCGTAGAGCGTTACGCCTGAAAATAGGGTTGTCGTGTCAGGAAACCTGGAAGCAAAGAGCTAGAAAGCAGCGATATTTTTCCGTAGCAGTAGAGAGGGGACGAGCCGTCTGGTTGATCTTGTGATTTTTGGATCAGGCTTCGTAGGTGGTGCTCAGCGGCTAGTACTTTGAGAATGATGAGCGGGCAATTTGGCGGTCAATAGTTCGCGAAAACTCCAAATGTG
>JBCBSL010000786.1:0-1191 GCA_039819145.1 Cyanobacteria bacterium J06638_22 | reverse complement strand
CAACGGTGCAGGTTTTCCAACGGTGCAGGTTCCAACGGTGCAAAAATACCTTCCCATTCTATATACATCCCGGATGAGTTATTTACAAATGGATGATTGAATGATTACATCCTGGGGAGTCGGAATGCACGAAGAGCATTATGTCCTGCTGCCTCAAGAACGGCAGACGGGCATAGCCCCTTCATGTGTCCGACCCACTCCGCGATCTGATGTAGGTCTCTTCTGGGAGACGCGGGGCCTGGAGCCATCCGCATCACTCGAGCGGTTCTTCCCAGATACGGGGCATCGGACTCAATTAGAATCCGGTCTAAGCTGAGGCCACGGATAGCAAGACCGTGCTCCTCTGCCCCCGAACCCTCGAGAGCCAGTGACTTGTGCGATAGGCTGAAGAAGCAGCCTGGGAAGGCCTCCTGCCACTCTTGCACCTCGTTCCGGCCGCCAAGGAAGCAATGCAGCTGGATCACAGTGGAACGCCCAAGACATTGCTTCAAGATATGTAAGCAATCCTCCCGAGCGCCCTCACCACGACAGTGCACGACCACAGGTAGGTGACCGGGACGCAGCTTCAGCATGCTACGGAGGGTCTGTCGCTGTTCGAGTTGTTGTTTCGGCATTGTACAGCGAAAGTAATCCAATCCAATCTCGCCTAGCGCTACACATCGAGGCGAGGAAAGGCGCCGCTCAAGTTCAGCCTTGAGTCTAAGGATGACACCTGGTTGTTGTCCACAAACAACTGGGTGAATGCCAAAGGCTGCATGGAGGTGTGGGTGCTGTTCCAACTGCTCCCATAGGTTCCAACGTGCTGGATGGGCAAAGTTCGCAATCAGCGCCTGGTACTGAATGCGGCAATCATCAATGGAGCCCAGTTTCGCTTCGAACTCAATGCCCAGCCGGTCGATGTGTATATGGGCGTCGACAGTGTGGGGAATGAGAGGCATATGGCGAGGTGACTCATCTGGGGGCATGAACTTTGATCTGGCCACGGCATTTGCGGCCTCTTCACTCAGGTTGGCGATGATGCATGCCAGGACTTTGGGGTGCAACAGGCAAGCTTCTACTGATGGTGGCTGTACCGTCATCTCCTCCAAGGGCGTGACTGTGGTTCTGTTGCGTTGCTCCCAAAGCCTGAACAAGACACGTTGCTCCAGGGAAAGGTGAAATGAGGACCGATCTTGCGGATAGTAGCCCTTC
>JBCBSL010000785.1:0-1192 GCA_039819145.1 Cyanobacteria bacterium J06638_22 | reverse complement strand
GTGGGAGCGAAAGTGACCACGTACCTTTTGTATAATGGGTCAGCGACTTAGTCTTACGAGCAAGCTTAAGCCGTTAGGTGAAGGCGCAGCGAAAGCGAGTCTGAATAGGGCGTCGAGTTCGAGGGATCAGACCCGAAACCAGGTGATCTAGCCATGGCCAGGCTGAAGGTGCGGTAACACGCACTGGAGGGCCGAACCCACATCCGTTGAAAAGGATCGGGATGAGCTGTGGCTAGGGGTGAAAGGCCAATCAAACCTGGAGATAGCTGGTTCTCCGCGAAATCTATTTAGGTAGAGCGTCGTGTATGGCTCTCGGGGGTAGAGCACTGGATGGGTAATGGGGCCCCACAGGCTTACTGATCCTAACCAAACTCCGAATACCGAGAAGTCGAGCACGGCAGACAGACGTCGGGTGCTAAGGTCCGGCGTCGAAAGGGAAACAGCCCTGACCGACAGCTAAGGCCCCTAATTCGTGGCTAAGTGGGAAAGCATGTGAGACGGCCAAAACAACCAGGAGGTTGGCTTAGAAGCAGCCATCCTTTAAAGAAAGCGTAACAGCTCACTGGTCTAGACAAGCTGTCTTGCGGCGAAGATGTAACGGGGCTCAAGCCACGAGCCGAAGCTTCGGACGCGCAAGCGTGGTAGCGGAGCGTTCTGTGAAAGAACTCTCTGCCTCTTCTGGTCTTTGGTGTTCTATCGGCCTTGCGGCCTGCTCGAGAACGAATGGTCATATCGCTTCGGCGGTGTGGCGGTTCGGGCGAGGGTGGGGCGGAGGCGCGGTGGCGCACGAAAAGACCATCGGAGGCGTGAGGGTTTGCGATGAAGCCGGGCTGTGAGGCACCGGTGGAGCGATCAGAAGTGAGAATGTTGACATGAGTAGCGACAAAGGGGGTGAGAGACCCCCTCGCCGAAAGTCCAAGGGTTCCTGCTTGAAGCTCATCTGAGCAGGGTAAGCCGGCCCCTAAGCCGAGGCCGAAAGGCGTAGGCGATGGGAACGGGGTTAATATTCCCCGGCCAGGAGGATCGTGACGGTTCGCAGGTGTTGTCGTCCCTTATCGGATTGGGGCGGCAGCTGAGCGGATCCAGGAAATAGCCCTCCATCAGACCGTACCCGAAACCGACACAGGTGGACTGGTAGAGAATACCAAGGCGCTTGAGAGAACGATGTTGAAGGAACTCGGCAAAATGCCTC
>JBCBSL010000784.1:0-1194 GCA_039819145.1 Cyanobacteria bacterium J06638_22 | reverse complement strand
CGTTGATCGCGAAACCGTTGCTGCCATTGAGTGTGGCCAGGTCGAGGCTGGCTCCAAAACCCGCCTGGTTGCCAAACACCACATAACTGGTTCCGGCACGATTATTGCTATTAGGGTCAGCACCGGATGCCCCAACGATGAGGTCGTCGATGCCGTCGCCATTGATGTCCCCCGCCCCGCTCACAGAAAAACCCAAGGCATCACCTACGGCGACGCCGTTGATCGCAAAACCATTGCTGCCGTTGAGTGCATCCAGATTGAGGGCATCTCCGAAATTCGTCTGGCGGCCAAAAATTACATAGCTGGTTCCGGCACTACTATTTCCATTTGGGTCGGCAAGTCCTGCTCCAATGATCAGGTCGTCGATGCCATCGCCGTTGATGTCCCCTGCCCCACTCACAGCAATACCCGAGAGGTCATTTATACCAACACCGTTGATTGCGAAACCGTTGTTACCGTTGAGCGTGGACAAGTCGAGGCTGGCTCCAAAGCCTGCCTGACTACCAAACACCACATGACTGGTTCCGGCTCCAACATTTCCATTGGGACTGGCATAGGCAGCTCCAATGATCAGGTCGTCGATGCCATCGCCGTTGATATCCCCCGCCCCACTCACAGAAATACCGGAACGGTCATACTCATCAATACCGTTAAGGACAAAGCCATTGCTGCCGTCAAGGATAGAAAGATTGAGGTTGGATGCAAAAGGCATAAGATTTGGCTCCTTAAGTAAGATAAATTGAGAAAAACCAGACGTTCGTAAAATGCCTCAACGCATCTTGCAAGGCGACCGGGAAAAGAGCGGAGTGAAAAGAGTTTGCTGTTTGGGCTGAAGCATTTCATGCATACGGTTTGCGCAGCCCTCACACTAGAAAAAAGGCGTAATAAAGCGGCAGCCGGATTCACACCGACAGCGCTAGACGGGAGTCAAAATAAAGGAACCGGGCCAAAATTGGGTCAGCCACCCGGCTGGATAGAAGCGACAGACAACCAGATGCTCAGATGTGATGCACAGGCTGGTCGCAGAAAACTACACCAAAGACAACAAGTCGTAAATTGTCTTTTTCGGATTTCACCTAGGTAGGACTTTCGTTAATTTTGTTGCCGCGACGCGGCAACAAAATTAACAGATTTATATCAAACCGGTTGAAGAACCCAAAGATTGTTTGCGCCCGCTGCACTGCAGCGGGCGCA
>JBCBSL010000783.1:0-1207 GCA_039819145.1 Cyanobacteria bacterium J06638_22 | reverse complement strand
GTTTCATGTTCTATTTCACTCCCCTCCCGGGGTTCTTTTCACCGTTCCCTCGCGGTACTCTTCGCTATCGGTCACACAGGAGTATTTAGCCTTGCGAGGTGGTCCTCGCGGATTCAACCGGGATTCCACGTGCCCCGGCCTACTCGGGAGTCAGCTAGTATCCTTAAACTTTCAACTACAGGACTCTCACCTTCTTTGGTTCACCTCTCAAGTGATTCGTTTAGTCGCTAGATTCCATATCGCTGTCCCACAACCCCATCCCTAAAAAGGAATGGTTTAGGCTCTTCCCGTTTCGCTCGCCGCTACTCAGGGAATCGAGTTTTCTTTCTCTTCCTACAGCTACTAAGATGTTTCAATTCGCTGCGTTAGCTCGTTCCATCCTATATATTCAGATGGTCGTATCAAGGGTTGCCCCATTCGGAAACCCACGGATCAATGCATGCTTCCTGCTCCCCGTGGCATATCGCCGGTAACCGCGTCCTTCATCGCCTCTGTGTGCCTAGGTATCCACCATGAGCCCTTTGTAGCTTGACCTCTCAGTCTTTCTACTAATGGTTCTCTGTGTCGAACTACCTATTCGACTAATCTATGCAGTTGTCAAGGTTCTCGCCAAGTATTAAACCCAGCAGCCTAAGCTATTGAAACGCTCTCAATACACAGGGTGCTGAAATTAAACTAACTTATAATTTGGTGGAGGTAAGCGGACTCGAACCGCTGACATCCTGCTTGCAAAGCAGGCGCTCTACCAACTGAGCTATACCCCCACTCAGTGGGCCATCCTGGACTCGAACCAGGGACCTCACCCTTATCAGGGGTGCGCTCTAACCACCTGAGCTAATAGCCCATCTCACCTCAACATAGAATTGAAAACCAAATTATCTTCGACTGAGTCCCGAACGACCTAAAGTGACCTCTCTCTCAACTCACATCACAATTGGTGAATCGAAAAAGGGTTGGTCTCCCTTAAAGGAGGTGATCCAGCCACACCTTCCGGTACGGCTACCTTGTTACGACTTCACCCCAGTCATCAGCCCTGCCTTCGGCGCCCCCCTCCACGAAGGGTTAGGGTAACGACTTCGGGCATGGCCAACTTCCATGGTGTGACGGGCGGTGTGTACAAGGCCCGGGAACGTATTCACCGCAGTATGCTGACCTGCGATTACTAGCGATTCCGCCTTCATGCAGGCGAGTTGCAGCCTGCAATCTG
>JBCBSL010000781.1:0-1222 GCA_039819145.1 Cyanobacteria bacterium J06638_22 | reverse complement strand
TTCATCGCCTCTGCGACGGTCTCATCCAATGCCTTGAGAAGCTGTTTGTCGATCATCCAGTCAAACGTGTCCGGCTGCTCCCACTTCGTCGGCAACCATTGCCGAACACCTTCGATTTCGTTGGCTGGCAAATCCTGCAGCCGCAGGGCAAAGTAGTCGGCACAGTCGGATTGCTGCCGTTCTTCTAGGTAATTCATCAATTCAGCGACGACTTTCTTGCGTAAGGTATCTTGCGCCAGCTCTGGCTCTTGGGACACCATTTGCTCCCGCACCTGCTGTAGCGGAGCGGCACTGCGGGGTTGATCCGACTCAGGACTGCCCCCTTCTGATGCCTGTTCAATATCCACCGACATTTCCGGGGGTTGCTGCTGCGAGAAGGTTTGGGCGCGCAGGATGATGAGCTGCTGGTTGCGGCGGCGGGGGAGCGGAATTCGGCGCTTGGCGTAGCGTTCGGTAAACGCCATATATTCGGCCAGCTCTAGCAGCGATCGCGGGCGGTACTCCGCAGACAACTGGTTCTCGCGTCGAAAGGCATTCAGCGATTCGATGTAAAACCCCTGCAAAAAATCTTCGATCAGGGTAAGCCGTGCCTGGTAGCTGGACTGCACCTGAGGCGGTGTGATGTAGCGATAGATCACCGCGCTGAGGCTACTGTGCAACTCGACACGCCCCCGACGCGACCCCATTTGGTAATACTTGAGACACTGCTTTAGGCGATGGCGCGCCAACACCACCGACCAGTTTTCTACTTCTCCCGACGCTTGAATTCGCTTGCTCTCTGAACAAATTCGCGAAACCTCATCAGCTAGACGGGCGGCAATGTCTTGAATGTTGCGATCCGAGGCACGGGTCGCTTGCTTAAATTCGTTGTATATCAGTTCGACGATGGCATCCACGCGCAGTTCTTTTCCCCCTGATGGTTAGTTTTTCACTCGCGTTCATGCAGCCTAAGGGGTGGCATTTGGTTGAAATACCAAAGCCCTCTTGAGCTGCCTTTTGTCAGGTTCTAGCCATGGAGTTTGTCAGTTCTATCCCATCCGATTCTGAGTCTCACGTGTGAGAAATGAAATCGTGGGAAAATAGACGCATGTTCTAGACTGAAGACTGAACAAAAGTAAATAGATGCAACTGATTCATTGATATGGATTTAGACCAGCAGATCAAAGAGCTTCACGAAAAAGCCCCTCAAGATGGAACGACTCCAAATGCGGTGGTGGCGATC
>JBCBSL010000780.1:0-1223 GCA_039819145.1 Cyanobacteria bacterium J06638_22 | reverse complement strand
CTAAGGACCGTGCCACGGCCCTGCGGTTAAATCACCGAGGTTGGACAACGGAGCAAATCGCCGAGTATTTGGGCTGTCAGGTCGCGACGGTACGTCAGACGATTCATCGTTGGCGAGACGAGGGTCTGGGTGGGTTATGGGATAGTCCTCGGGAGGGTCGTCCTCGTCGCTGGGAGGAGGAGGATATGGCCTATGTGGCAATCACCATCGAGGAGTCGCCAACGACCGTTAATAGCCGTCAACTCGTGAACCAACTTGAACAAGCGCGTGAGGTGACGCTGAGTCGGCGACACCTGCGACGGGTGCTCAAAAAAAGGGCTATCGCTGGAAACGTACCCGGCACAGCCATAAGGGCCAGCAAGACCCGGTTGTCCGAGCCACTAAGCAAGCAGAACTAGCGTTGCTGGAACAAGCGGCTCGTGATGGCCATATCTGCTTAAAGTATCTCGATGAGGTCGGGTTTAGTCATTGGAGTCCGGTCGCCTATAGTTGGTCGTTGACGGGAACTCAAAAGCGCCAAGAGCAGACGATTCGGCGTGGGAAGCGCGTCAGTCTGTTGGGCGTCTGGGAACCGGGTAAAGAGATGATGTATGGATTGGTGGTCGGTGGGGTAAATTCAGCCACCTATATTCGCTTCATGGATTGGCAGGCCAAGCAAGCCCATCGGCTTCTCAAACGGACCGGAAATCTGACGGTTATCGCTCAAGACAATGCGCCGATTCATACCAGCAAAGCGGTTCAGCAGCGGATTCTGATTTGGCAACAGCAGGGGCTATATCTATTCAAGCTGCCGAAATACTGTTCTGAAATGAACCCGATTGAGACTGAATGGCATCAGCTCAAAGCCCATGAGATTCGAGGGGAAATGTTTGAGGATTCTTATGATATTGCTATCGGTGTGATTGAAGGGCTCAGACGCCGAGGACAATCCGCAGGGTACAAGACTAAGCGATTCAATTTTCAGACCCAGCGATTGATTAAATCGCCTCTCTTAACAACCTAGGAGAACTACGATTATTTGTGGCCACCTACTTATATGAAGGTTGGATAAATTAAAATCGAGGGGGAATGTTGCTGCCCTGTTCTATAGAACTCATTTGGCATGTTGCTGGATTGGCACCAGGTTCAGCAACCCGGTTTCTCACCCGCACATCGTGTCATGCTAAAGCAGAGACTTGAAAAAGGGATTATGACAACCGCAACATCAATGGAGTCAATTCGGG
>JBCBSL010000779.1:0-1234 GCA_039819145.1 Cyanobacteria bacterium J06638_22 | reverse complement strand
ATTGAAAACCCCAAAGTCTTTTGCGGCCACTGCATCGCAGTGGCCGCAAAAGACTTTGGGGTTTTCAACGCGCTACTTGCAGGCTAGGGAATCCCAGATGCCGTTTGCTTGGGTCTCAGCGTCGTTACCGCTAGTGGTGAGCGAGACGAAGATGCCCTCACCGTTATGGGTTGTAAAAGCTTGATACGTGATGGCGGGAACCGTCTGACCACCGACCGTTTGCTCCCCTTCGAGAATGGTTGCTTGCACGGTTTGACCACAAAGTTCGCGGGGTTCTATCCGTTGCTGTTGAACTTGGAAGCCTCCGGATTGATCTTCCATGCTTTCTTGCATAGCACGCTCCATGGCCTCGGGGTCGCCCTGCATCGCGGCTTCTGAGATCTGCCCAACCAGGAGAATGGTGCCTTCGGGGTTGGTGGCACTCAAAACACCCGCCATTTTGAACATGCCCATGTCCATTGACATGAAGCCTTCACTGCCGCCTGGAATCTCGAAATCAATGATGTCGTTGGCGACCTGCTCAGCCGAATCGGAGTCAAAGGACATATTGACCGTGCGTTGGACAAAGAACACAAGGGCGGCGATCGCCCCAATCCCGACGACCAGCAGTCCAGCACAACCAATGCCTACCCATTTCCACACGTTGGGCGATTGCTTGGGTGGAGGAGAATCAGAAGGAGTCATGGCCATTTCCAGGCATAATGTCTTCCCCACCGTAGCTCACCTCTTTGGCGAGGCGGTAGCAACAGCAGCATTTTGCAATACTTTGCAATTGAGAAGCAGCGAGAGAGAAGGTGCGGCTCAACCTTCGTTGAGAATTTGAGGAACGCGGAAGAAATCATCGTCGCGGTCGGGAGCCCCTTCGAGGATGCGATCGCGCTCCCCGTAGGATTCCTGTGCATCTTCACGGGTAATGTTGACCACATCAATCGCACGAGCTGTGGGTTCCACGTTATTCGTGTCCAGTTCGCTCAACTGCTCGAAGTAGTCGAGAATGCTATTTAGCTGTCCGCTGAACTGCGTTTCTTCCGCTTCCGTCAGCTCTAGTCGGGCGAGGTGAGCGACCTTCCGAACCTGTTCGCGATCAATCATTGATTACCATCCAAATGCTATGCAAAGTTGCTAAGTATAGAAAAAACGGAAACCCTTGATTTTGGGTGGCGGGGGGCCCCCCCCCGCCCCCCCAAAAAAAGGGGGTGTGGGGGGGGGTGGGGTTTGCCGGTGCGTATGGAAA
>JBCBSL010000778.1:0-1235 GCA_039819145.1 Cyanobacteria bacterium J06638_22 | reverse complement strand
TGAACCTCTTGACGGCAAAATTTGCCCCGGTTCCCACCTGGATCTATCCTCCCCTAGCCAAGTTGCTAGCGGTGTTTGACCTCCATGAGTGGGATCATCAACACGACCACTTCATTTCTCCTCACAACGCCATCTTCGAGCGCCAACGGGCTGGAATCGAAACCGAACTGAAAAAGCAGTGGGGCGATCAGATCAAAGTTTTCAAAGCCTTCAACTTCTGTGCCCCCTTCCTGCCGCATCAGGTGATGGAGCAAATCCGTGACGAAGGGTTCGACAAACTCCTGATCTATCCCCTTCTGGTTGTCGATTCTATCTTCACCAGTGGCATCGCTGTTGAGCAGGTAAACGATGCGCTGAATCAAACCTTCCAGGGGAGTGAGCATTGGCTGAAGGGAACCCGATATATCCCCTCTTTCTACAATGAGCCTACCTATATTGACCTCGTTGCTCGTATGGTCGAGGAGAAGGTTGAGCAGGATTTGGCTGTGGCACATCTGCCGTCCCAAACGGGCATTGTATTGATGAACCACGGATGCCCCCACGAGGCTAAAGGCTTTACCTCCGGCATCGACGAAAGCCAAGCGCTGTATGAGCGGGTACGGGAGCGGTTGATTCATCGCTTCCCACTTGTCTCTGTAGGCTGGCTCAATCACCAAACGCCGCTGATTAAGTGGACCCAACCCAATGCCGAGTTAGCCGCAAAGAATCTGATGGATTTGGGCGCAACGTCCATCGTCTTTATGCCGATTGGCTTTGCGACTGAGAACCACGAAACTCTGCTGGACGTAGATCACATCATTCATGGGCTGCAAAAGCGTCGCCCGGATGTCACCTTTGTGCAAATGCCCTGCGTCAACGATCGCCCTGAATTCTTGGCGATGGCTGCGGAGTGGGCTGTTCCCCAGATTGCCGATCTGCTCTCGGAAACGGTTGCGGTGGTCAATCCATCATTAGCGGCTGCACAGGCTGCCCATGTCCACAGTCATGATCACGGCCATAGTCACAACCATGATCACTCCCATGGACATGCTCACAGCCATGATCACGCTCACTAATATCAAATCCGGTTGAATAGCCGTAAAGCCCAACTATCGTTTGCGCCCGCTGTATTGCAGCGGGCACTCTTTTGATTATGGGAACTTCGTATGGGGATTTTGGTTGCTGTCGAAATTCCTGTGAAACCAGCCGAAGACATTCGCTGAAGGCACTCATATCCAGTCCGGTTAAATAGCCGC
>JBCBSL010000777.1:0-1250 GCA_039819145.1 Cyanobacteria bacterium J06638_22 | reverse complement strand
TGGGCGATGGTCAGTCTGTGGCACTGCTTCTTTTATGTGACTGACGGATACAAGGTTTATCCCCAATACATTCCGGACGGTGATCAGATCGTCAGCAAGACTTACATGACTCGAGTGGAAGGCGAGAATACCCGATTGCGGCACTACCTGGCTCGACTGCACCGCAAGACCTTGTGCTATTCAAAGTCGCTAGACATGTTGAAATATGCCATCCGCCTGCTCATCCACTATCTCAAGTTTGGCGATGTCCCTGTGCCAGCAAGATTCATCCCCTAATTCAGCAACGCCGGCGGGGTTAACGGAGGTGTTAGTTACCGGAATACTAATCAGATGGATCAACGTCAAAGCCAATCCAATAGCCACGGGAGCCAAGGTTGCGGGCGCACGGCGATCCGTCGCACCCAGAATAATCAGCAGAAACATGAAGGTCATCACAACTTCGGTGATGAAACAAGAGGCTAGATTATAGCCGCTAGGGGAATGAGCTCCATACCCATTGGCAGCAAGAGGATTTGCGCCACCGAGCACAAACTCGGGATTACCGCTTGCAATGAGATAAACAATTCCGGCACCCAAAATCGCCCCCAAGACCTGCGCCACAATATAGGGAAGCAGCTCAGATGCTGGGAACCGCTTGCAGGCCCACAACCCGAATGAAACGGCTGGGTTCAGATGGCAACCTGAAATATGCCCGATCGCATAAGCCATCGTCAGCACCGTCAAGCCAAACGCCAATGACACACCGACGAATCCTAGACCTAACGGATAAAGAGCAGCTTCGCCAATTTGGGCGCCTGCCGAGGTAAACGTTGCGGCCACCACAGCACTACCACAGCCACCTAAAACCAACCAGAAAGTCCCAATAAATTCTGCTAAACACCGTTTCATCAAAGGCATAGCATTTCTCCGTAACAGGTGAAAACGAAAACGAAAACGATATTGATATCAAACCGATATCAATCAGACGTTGGCTTGGACTAAAACTAGAGCCAAGGAAATTTGAGTAATGTGAACCGGTTAGACGCTACCGGGGTTGCTTCTAGACAGCGCACAAAGTGAGTAGCCATTATCTTTCGCAGACTGCGTTAGCAATGACATAACCCATAAAAATCTCTACTAGATTGCCCTACGGCTATGAGATTTATGCGGGCTAAGCAAACCCCAACGACACCCTATAGCAATCCGTTTTGATTTTTGAAGGGAGTAAGGGAAAATACAGAGGTCGAGTCATATCCAGGTTACTTCGATGG
>JBCBSL010000776.1:0-1251 GCA_039819145.1 Cyanobacteria bacterium J06638_22 | reverse complement strand
TTTGCCTTGTCTCCGAGTCGCAGCGGTTTTGGACAATCTCGGTGCGGTTCTGGCGTACAAGCGGCTGAAGGAGCGACTGCCGACGACGTCGCAAGACGTGTGGGATGAAATAGTCTGGTACGCGGAGCGGGTTCGACGTCACTTTGGTCTTGACGTCGATTGGCAACGTGGTCATCCGGAAAAACGCAAAGCGCTGACCAAGTTCACGTTTATGGAAGTGTTGCAACATTTGAGCGATGGCTTAGCGGCCGATGGACGGCGTGGTCGTGGTGCTCCTGATCCCTCGCTGAGCTTTTCGCATGGTCGGCGTTGGTTCGTACGTATAGATGGGCGCCGTGTCTTCGACCAAACTGGTGAGGTCCTGCTGCACGAGATCGGCGTCAAGAAGCTGACATTGTATCATGGCTATTCGGCACCTACGTCGGCGATCGATTCCTGGGTGCGGCAGGCGTATTGCGGCAAGTCGAAGGACGTCTTCTCGCGAGCGATGACGGCGAAGTTCATTCTCGAACAATTGGCTACGAGTGAACGTGCTGCTCAGTGGTCTTATCCTGTCGACAGCACGCGTTGTCGCTTGTGTTGTGTTGATGGCACGCATGAGAATCTTCGGCACTTGCTCTTGGACTGTCAGTGTGCCAAGTTGTGCGACATCCGGCGGAATTACGTTCGTAGCATAGTCGCTGAGCGGTATCTCGACGATGGGCTTGTTGCGGACTTCATTGAAGACAATTTTCGACTTTGCAATGATCGTTTGCGGTGTTTGTTTGGTATTGGTGGTGTGGACGACGCCGTGGCTTCTGATGCTGCCTATGGTTTTGTGCGTGGCTTCTGGTCGACCGATCTCATTGCTGCGGTTCGTGATTTAGCGCCTTCTGATCAAGACTCTGCGTTGTGGTTTAGTTGTATTGTTCGTTCGTTTGCTCGTGCTGCGCGGAATCAGTTGTGGCGACCTGTGTGGGATGTGTGGCATTCTGTGGCGGTTCCACCGTCACCGGCATCTTCATCGACATCGGGATAGTGATTTTTCTTTATCTTTTTCTTTGTTTCTTTTTTTCTCCTTGTTGTCTCCTCTGCTGCCTCCAATATCGCCCTACTTTGTAGGGTGTGGAGGTTATTTATTTAATTTAATTTAATTTGTCTTCTAGTCTTCTGTTGAGTGGTCATTGCCGGGAGCGTCGGCCGGGGTCTCGGCCCTGTGTGCTCTCGCTTTCTGCTGAGCTTTACGCCTCTTGTCCTTGTGCGTCCGCCGTT
>JBCBSL010000775.1:0-1252 GCA_039819145.1 Cyanobacteria bacterium J06638_22 | reverse complement strand
GGCTAACTCCGTGCCAGCAGCCGCGGTAATACGGAGTTAGCCGGAGCTTATTCTCCAGGTACTGTCATTATCATCCCTGGTAAAAGAGCTTTACAACCCTAAGGCCTTCATCACTCACGCGGCATTGCTGGATCAGGCTTTCGCCCATTGTCCAATATTCCCCACTGCTGCCTCCCGTAGGAGTCTGGGCCGTGTCTCAGTCCCAGTGTGGCTGATCATCCTCTCAGACCAGCTATAGATCGTCGCCTTGGTGAGCCGTTACCTCACCAACTAGCTAATCTAACGCGGACCGATCTTTCACCGATAAATCTTTCCCCCGGAGGGCGTATACGGTATTACCTTTCGTTTCCAAAAGCTATTCCGTAGTGAAAGGCACGTTTCCACGCGTTACTCACCCGTCTGCCACTATATCGTTCGACTTGCATGTGTTAAGCCTGCCGCCAGCGTTCGTTCTGAGCCAGAATCAAACTCTCAGGTTGAGAATATGAGTTCTGACGAATAATCCCATATGACCGAGGAAAATCGGTCGGGATCGCTTGCATAAAGCAATTTACGTTTTGACGAGAAACCCTTGCACAAATCACTATCGACCGAAGCCGACATTTTTTGTGAAGGTATTTCTTTTGAAACGCATTCGTCATAGTCATTGTGTGACCCCTTAGAGGGGTCGCAAGTCGCCTATGCCGCCTGCGTTTCTCTTCCTAATTCCTGCGATGTCAAACAGCTGGGCCGGAGCCCGATTTGGCGTCTGGAGCAGTGCGCCCCGTCAGCCGGAAGTGGCGGCTTATAAGGCCACCGAATTTTGCGTCAACACCCTTTTTTCGTCTGACTGCAGAAGTTTTTCAGCGAACCGAAAACCCTCTATTTTTAGACGAAAAGTCACCCCTTGAGCCGTTTGACCGGCCCCAGTGAGTGAGGCATTTCCGTGAAGCCGCGGTCTCTACAGACCCGCCTTCGCTTCGTCAACACCCTTTATCACCCAATCTGCAGAAAAGTTGCAGATGCAACTATCTAAGTTTTGGGCCACAAGAAACCGCTGGACCGAGTTACCGGCCCCATAATTCCGAGGCATTTACAAACGAAGCCCCCATATAGAGTCTGTTCGGGGGTTTTGGCAAGAAAAAAATTCGCCTGTTACGCACATTTTTGCAGGCGGTGAATTAACCTTTTGATCAGACTGGCTGGCGGGCCTTTAGCCACTGCGAATATAGGCCTCCATGGCCTCCGCTTCAGCTAGAACCGCATCGATTTT
>JBCBSL010000774.1:0-1252 GCA_039819145.1 Cyanobacteria bacterium J06638_22 | reverse complement strand
AGATGACATAAATAATCACTATTGAGATCGGCCTATAACCTGCAGCTCGGGAATCTTTACCTCTGCTGCCAGATCTTTATGCGCAATCTGCCCCTTTCTAGGAACCCTTAACACAACGTGAACCCATGAAAGATACTTTGTCGACACAAACCACACCTGATGACCTGCTCCTAAATTCCTCCTCACCTCTCTTTGTCTCACCTGGTGACGGCGATGGCGACGGTGATGGCGACGGTGATGGTGATGGCGACGGTGATGGTGATGGCGACGGTGATGGTGATGGCGACGGTGATGGTGATGGCGACGGTGATGGCGACGGTGATGGCGACGGTGACGGTGACTTCATTGGCGATAACACCAGCAATCGCATCGTCGGAGACAACGACGACAACCGTATCGTGGGCCGGGATGGAAACGATCGCCTATTTGGCCGAAATGGCGAAGATGACATCTTCGGCAATGCTGGCAACGACTTGCTGAATGGGGGCGCAGGCTCCGACGACCTGAACGGTGGCAATGGAAGTGACACCCTCATTGGGCTCGGCGGTGATGATGATCTCGTGGGTGGTGCTGGCAGAGATCGGTTGGTTGCTGGCGCAGGAGATGATGACCTCATTGGCGGCGGCGGCAACGATCGCTTGCTCGGTGGTGGTGGTGAAGACGACCTCATCGGTGGAGCCGGACGCGACGTCCTTATTGGTGGCGCAGGCGAAGATGACTTCGTTCTACAGGCAAGCGGCAACGACGTTATCCGCGATTTCCGAGATGGTGTCGATGACCTGGAACTATCGGGTCGCCTGGAATTTGGCAGTCTGAACATCACCCAGCAGGGGAACAACACCCTTATTCGTGCCTTCGGTGAGCGGGTCGCCCTTCTGCGTGGCGTGAATGCGAACACCATCACGCAGGCTGACTTCGATACCTAGAGCGATCACTTGAACTAGGTTTGGGCTGAACTACCCTTGGGGATAGTGATCTGTGCCACTATCCCCTTTCTTCTTGTCTTTTAGAGACTCCCTACAATCAATCGATAGTGTTTAGGCTCCTTTGTGCTGCAAGGGAGCCTAAACACTATCGAGCCTTGTTTTCTACTGAGGAAATACCCATATCATTTCTGGCGATCGCCCAAAATCTACCCAGTTCAAAAGTATGTCAAGAATAAGTCGATCTACTTATATAGGAATCCGATTTGATCTTTGAAAGGACTTTAAGTCAGAAGCTTTTCTAGGCAACGTTTTCAGTCTCAGTGTGC
>JBCBSL010000773.1:0-1260 GCA_039819145.1 Cyanobacteria bacterium J06638_22 | reverse complement strand
CCCAGTAATATCAGTTCCTTCATAGGGGCGAGGAATTTGTAGTACCTTTAAGCATTCGCCTGTGCTCACTTGCCATAGTCGGATAGTAGCCCCACCACTTGTAGCTAACCATTGGCCATCCGGACTAAATGTAACAGAATTCATCCCACTAGTGTGTCCAGTAAAGGTTTGACAGCATTCGCCTGTGCTCACTCGCCACAGCCGGACAGTGATGTCACTACCAACTGTGGCTAGCCATTGGCCATCCGGACTAAACGCTACAGAGTTTACCCAATTGCCGTGTCCCATCAAGATTTTGTGGCATTCGCCTGTGCTCACTTGCCACAATCGGATAGTGGCATCAACACTGCCTGTGGCTAGCCATTGGCCATCCGGACTGAACGCTACAGCTCTAATCGAACTGGTGTGTCCTGTCAAAGTTTTGTAGCATTCGCCTGTGCTCACTTGCCACAATCTGAGGGTGACATCTCCACCACCTGTGGCTAGCCATTGGCCATCTGGGCTGAACGCTACAGCTCTGACCCAATTGGTATGTCCCTTCAAGGTTTTGCAGCATTCGCCTGTACTCACTCGCCACAGCCGGATAGTGGCATCTCCACTACCTGTGGCCAGCCATTGGCCATCGGGACTAAACACTGCAGGTCTGACCCAATTGGTGTGTCCCTTCAAGATTTTGCGGCATTCGCCTGTGCTCACTTGCCACAGCCGGATAGTGGCATCTCCACTACCTGTGGCCAGCCATTGTCCATCTGGGCTAAACGTAACAGATCTGATCGAACCAGCGTGTCCCTTCAAGGTTTTGCAGCATTTGCCTTTACTCACCTGCCATAGCTGGATAGTGGCATTCTTTCTACCTGTGGCTAGCCATTGGCCATTCGGACTAAACCCTAAAGATGTGAACGAATTGGTGTGTCCGATCAAAGTTTTGCGACATTCGCCTGTGCTTATTTGCCATAGTCGGACAGTGGCATCCCTACTACCTGTGGCTAGCCATTGGCCATCGGGACTAAACACTACAGAGTTCACCCAATCGGTGTGCCCGATCAAAGTTTTGCGGCATTCACCTGTGCTTACTTGCCATAGCCTGATGGTAGCATCATCACTACCTGTGGCTAGCCATTGGCCATCCGGACTAAACACTACAGATCTGACCCAATTGGTGTGTCCCTCCAAGATTTTGCGGCATTCGCCTGTGCTTATTTGCCATAGTCGGACAGTGGCATCCCTACTACCTGTGGCTAGCCATTGGCCATCGGGACT
>JBCBSL010000772.1:0-1268 GCA_039819145.1 Cyanobacteria bacterium J06638_22 | reverse complement strand
CAGGAACGATCGCTTGCGAGTACCGATTCCTTGCAGGCTGGAGTGTCTGCCTATCAAGCCGGACATTTCCAAGACGCGGTTTTTGCCTTCTCTGAGGTGTTGAAAGCCCATCCACTTCATCTAAAAGCCTATGGCAATCGGTGTTTGGCTTATCTACAACTGGCTGAATATGACCGAGCCATCGTTGATTGCACAGATGCCTTGAAGCTCAACGCTGAAGATGGAAGCATTCCAACATCCGCCAACACAGAACTCTATCTCAATCGAGGCTTGGCCTACTATCGCCTAGCCAAGTATGAGCAAGCGATCGCAGATTTTGACGCGATCCTCGCGACCCTGCCGGACTATCGCGCTTTCTACAATCGCGGTTTGGCAAAGTTTGCACTGCAGCAGTACGCGTTGGCGATCGCCGACTACGACCAATCGATTCGCCACAGCCCATCCTTATCGATTCAACGATTAGCCGCAGTGTACGATGACCGAGCCATTGCCTACTTAGCCCTCAACCAATCAGACAAGGCGATCGTCGATCTCACCCAAGCCATTGCCTTGCATCCCAGCGACCAACGAGCATTCTTTAACCGCGGCTGTGCCCATCACCAAAAGGGGGAGCACCTATTGGCTCTTCAGGATTTCCAGCAGGTTTTAGCCCTCGATCCCAACCACTTGCAGGCACAGTTTAATGTTGGGCTAATTCATCACCAGCTAGGGCATCGGCAACAAGCCTATGCCTTTTTGAAGGAAGCGGCGATGGGATTTTACGAAAATGGAGAAATGATGGCTTTTGAGGCGGCACTCGAAATTCTGCAACAACTGCAAACCGATAAATCGGCGATCGGTTGAGGACAAAGACAACTATCTTCTACGCCCGTCAATTTCACCAAGTTGCGTGGCTTTCGAAAGGTAATTGGTTTTACCTAAACGCGCAGCAGCATACCCAGAAAACACCTAAAAAACAAAACGTCCCCCGGGAAGGAAGGACGCAGACTTGTCAGTGATTTCACTGCACTATCATAAAACGTCTGGCGATCAAGTCAAGGGAGCGATCCCCACTTTCTTTACCTCTGCCCACAGAAATATTTTACCTACACACATCTATAGCCTTACGCATTGGGATTAGGACAAATCATTTTTTGAAAGCCGCGCGCCGCGCGGCTTTCAAAAAATGATTGGGTTCTACCTGAGCGCGTAGCGCTATAGTACTTGCCCCCTTGAGTACAAGCTAATATCAACTCCGGTTAAATAGCCGTAAAACCCAACTATCGTTT
>JBCBSL010000771.1:0-1304 GCA_039819145.1 Cyanobacteria bacterium J06638_22 | reverse complement strand
GGGCGATCGCCCGGTCTACTAATGTGGGTAGGTCTACGGGGCCATAGGCAACTGCCAACCCGGGTCGTCCATCCCGCCAAATTCTTAGCGCCAGCCCTTCCGACTGCGAAACTTCCAGTTGCTTCAGGCGGTTGGCCTCAAAGAATACTGGCCGCGACCGAGCATTGGCCTGGTACACCTCTGCTGCCTCAACCCTGGAGCGGAGCGCGCGTTCCAAAAGTTCTTCCGCCAGGGAAGCTGAATGCTGAAAATCTGACCCCATACCTGCGTATCTCTGCGCATCGAACATTGGCCGTACAGACATCCTTTAGAAACGCCCCTCAAGGTTCTTGGATTGAGGGCAAAGATCAATGGATGATTGCGACCGCCTGTATCACCCTGCGTTCACTTCAGCCTGTGTCAACGGAGAACTCTACTCATCATCCGGGATCGGGGGACATTACGCTAGATTTAGTTCTTGTAAAAGCCAAAATCCAGCAAATTCTTCACTCTCGGGATTGGCTTGTACGCCCACGAAATGCACGTTATTGGCCGCTTGTTTCGCGGCCTCGAATGCTGCCGCTTCTTTCTTCAACGCATCGTTACCTAGGGTCGCTAGCACCCAAGCATCATTGCTGCCCGTTTCTAGCAACAATTGATCCGGATCCCCCGGCAAGTATTTCACTGCTGCCATCTCCAGCCCAGACATCCAGGCGGCTAGGGGAAGAGCCCGGGGCGAAAATACCAACAATCCTGGAATTGGGGTATCGGGAGCCAACTTCACCAATTCCAGGGAGAAGCTTTCTCCAAAGGCGATCGACCATTCTGGTAAATCTTGGAACGCGCTGGCTTCCAGATTGACAAATGCCCATTTCTGCCCAATCAACTGGTCGGGTAACGGCTGCGGCACAGGCATTCCCATGCTGACGGAGGGATTGCCGCTTTCCTTGTAATTGGGCATGGCGGGATAAACATCCGCCATCCGCTGATTTATCCAGCTATTCAGGGCAATGGTGCGACGGCTGGGGTAGGCGGGCACCCCTGCTTCTTCTGTTGCCTTGAGAATCATGTTGTTCATCTGGCGGCGGAAGAAGCGGATTTTGTCGGGCGGGGAAGGGGCTTGGGCGATCGCCTCCTCAATTGCCCCGCGTAGTGATGTTGAGTTTACTTCTGTGTTCAAAAAAAACTTGGAATATTGAAACAGCGAATCTACAGAGCGCTCTACTCCCAGCGCACTCTCGCAAATCAGCACTTCCCAAAGCTTTTTCTCGTTCGCGCCCCGTCTTGGGTGAGAACGAGAAAAAGCTTTGGGAAGTGCTGATTTG
>JBCBSL010000770.1:0-1311 GCA_039819145.1 Cyanobacteria bacterium J06638_22 | reverse complement strand
TTAGAGTACTCGCGAGCGAGTACTCTAACAAACCGTTGCCGGTAGGAAAAAAACTACTAACAGATCAACTCGGTGCAGCATGCGACAGAATTGCTGAAGATTGGATCCAAAAAGCACTTCGCAAAGGCCGATTTGTTTTCTTTGTTGACGGTTTCGATGAAGTGATAGAGGCGAGGCGGAAGGAAGTTGCCGAGTGGATTGAAGACCTACTGTCTAGTTATCCTGAGTCCTTTGTCGTAGTTAGGTCATGTTGACAAATGGCGGAGCCATAGTCGGATCGAGGTGATGTCGACGAAGCCCAGAAAGCTCTCGGCTGTTTTGTCGTAGCGGGTGGCTACACGACGGGCATTCTTGAGCTTGTTGAAGCATCGCTCGACGAGATTTCGCAGCCGATAAAGCGAACGATCCACTCCGACGCGCTTCTTGCGTGATTTGCGCATGGGGATGACAGGCAGGACATCCCTCTTTTCCATGACTTTCCGAATGCTGTCAGCGTCATAGCCCCGGTCGGCTAGCAAGACGCTTGGTGCGGGCAGGTTATTTGCCATCACCAGATCGAAGCCGAGATAATCTGACGTCTGGCCTGGCGTGATCTCGGTCCTCATGGGCAGGCCGTGCGCGTTGACGAGGAGGTGGATCTTAGTCGTGAAGCCACCTCTTGAACGCCCGAAACCCTGTCTCGGAGTCCCCCTTTTGCGCCCGCTGCCTGATGGTGGGCGCGAACTATGGTGCTGTCGATCATCTGGAGTGCGTGCGGCACGGCCCCACTTTCGTTCAAGGCGTCCATGATATCCTCCCATAATCCCGCCAGCGTCCAGCGTCGGAACTGGCGATACACGCTCGACCACTTTCCAAACTCTTCAGGAAGATCCCGCCACGGAGCCCCAGTGCGGGCAATCCAGAAAACCCCATCAAGAACAAGGCGGTGGTTGGTGGGTTTGCGCCCGTTCGGGGCGCGGACAGCTCGGATGAAGCGCTCAAAGAACGCCCATTCCCCGTCCGACATCAGGTCTCGTGCCAAGCTGGTCTCCATCGCAGATACCAGCTTGAATCACGCCTACCGGCAATTGTGAATCCCTTTTGTCAACACAGCCTAGTTGTTCAGTCCCGGCATCTGGTGGATCGGATCGACATTGAATCTGTCTGGCTCTGAAGTCCAGACTTTGCAGATGTACTCGTAGGGCGTGAGACCGCTGAGCGTCTTGAGGCGGCGTGCGAAGTTGTAGGCGGCCATGAAATCGGCGAGATGGTCACGAAGCTGATCGTGGCTGTCGTAGTGGAAGCGTTTGACGGTCGCGTCCTTGATCGTCC
>JBCBSL010000769.1:0-1315 GCA_039819145.1 Cyanobacteria bacterium J06638_22 | reverse complement strand
ACCGTCTGGGTTGAAGACTAAATTAGGCTAGGTCACACAACAGCTCTGGCTTTCCTCTATTCATGCAACAAAGCCGCATCAAAGCCTTGACTGGTGTTGGATTTCGGCTGCGCTCAACCCAACACCGTTGCTGCGGGCGTATCAAACGAAGTCGGCTTCGGTGATGGCCGCAACCTGGGTGTTGTTCAACCGCAGTAAACGCTCATTGCCTACCGAAATCAGCACATTGTTGTTGAGTTGTTGAATCGAAAGCTGCTCAAAGCGGATGCCCCCCAAGATGATGAGGTCTTGCCCATCACTGAAGTCGGTCACGCGGTCTAACCCTTGCCCCGTGCCGATGAAGATGCGATCGCTCCCTTCCCCGGTTGTGATCAAATCATTGCCCTGGTCTCCGCTCAGGCGGTCATTCCCAATGCCGCCCCGCAGCACATCATTGCCACTGCCGCCGCGCAGGATATCTCCACCTTCCAGCCCAAGCAAGAGGTCATCACCTGTACTGCCCAGGAGGGTATCTTTCCCGGTGCCACCGAACAGATTGTCGGCTCCGGTGCCACCGACTAGGCGATCATTGCCACCATCGCCATTGAGGCGATCATTTCCGGTGCCACCCGCCAGGCGGTCATCATTTGCTCCACCGAGCAACGCATCTCGACCACTACCACCCAAAAGGTTGTCTCGCCCGTCTCCACCAATGAGGCGATCGTTGCCCTCTTGCCCAACCAGGCGATCGTTGCCTGCCAAACCATCGACCCAGTCGTTGCCCGCCAACGCAACGATGACATCCCGCCCATTCGTTCCGGTCAGCACATCATTTCCTGACGTTGGGGTTTGCCGACCAAACACCACATAGCTCGCCCCAGCATCCATATTGTCATTGGGGCTAGCACGAAACGCACCGATGATGAGGTCATCAATACCATCGCCATTGATATCACCCACCCCGCTCACCGAATTACCAGCGTAGTCATCGTCAGTAACGCCGGTGACGACAAAGCCATTGATACCGTTGAGGTCAGCCAGCTCCAGACTTGGAGCAAAGCCTTGGTCACTGCCAAAGATCACATAGCTCTGCCCAATCGCAGCGTTTCCCCTGCCACTCGGGCTAGCAAAGGATGCACCGATAATGAGGTCATCAAACCCATCGCCATTGATATCCCCTGCGCCGCTTACCGAACGACCGGAGGTGTCATATTCATCAATGCCGTTGAGGACAAAGCCATTGCCACCATCGAGGTCGGCCAAATCCAAACTCGGGGTAAACCCCTGGTCGCTGCCAAACACCACATAGCTCTCTCCGGCATACCTGGTGTCATTG
>JBCBSL010000768.1:0-1341 GCA_039819145.1 Cyanobacteria bacterium J06638_22 | reverse complement strand
CTTTCAGCAATGAGCTCCCTTCCGGCCAGCCAGCAGGCAGTACCCAAGCCCCTTTCAGAAACCGCTTCGTCACCCACCAGTAGTGTCGCCATACAGGCATATCGAGATACACCAGGGTATCGGCGGTGTCTAGTCGTTTCCATACAGTGTCGATGGAGCCAAAACCATCGACGATCCATTGCTCTTGCTGCAACAGCGAATCGTGGGCCGCTTTGAACTCGGCGTGGGGCACTGCGCCGCCACCCGGTTGGTACTGGATGGAATCGAGGGGAATCCAGGGCAATCCCGTCATATCCGCCAGCCGTTTGCTCAAAGTGGATTTACCACCACCCGCATTCCCAAATACAGCAACTTTTTTCATGGGTATCAACCGTCAACGCTACGCAGCCTTCTTAGCCACGATGAACACAATTTCCGCTTTACCGATTGGCGACTTGTAATCACCCGCTTGCCATTGGTAATCAATCGCAAACCCCGCATCCGTCAAACGTTTCTCTAAGTCTTTTATCGTGAAAACCTTGACTAATGGGAAAAGTCTCAAGGCTTTACCAATGGGTGCAATCAGCTTGAACCAAGCCATCGTATCTCCCAGGCACAGTGTACTGGTGATGAAGACTCCGCCAGGTTGGAGCATGTTATAAACCTTGGCGATCGCCGCTTCCTTATTTTCGAGCAGGTGTAAAACATTCAAGCCCAATACGGCATCGTAAGTGCGGTCGGGGACGATCAGCTCGTCAATACTGGCTTGCTCAAAGGTGACGTTTTGGATGTTTTGAGCGTCGGCTTTCGCTTGGGCGATCGCAATCATATTTGCTGAGAAATCAATGGCTCGAATATGTTGCACATACGGCGCATGGGCAATGGCCGTCGATCCGGTGCCGCAACCAAACTCCAGCACTTCCATACTGGGCTGAAAATACTCCCGCGCGACCTGTAGTTTCTTCTGGTAGGCGGCTTCATCCGCGATCGGTTGTCTTGAATAACCTTCGGCGATTTTATTCCAGAATTTAGCTGAAGCGTTCATCACATCCTCCTTGATTTAGTTAAACGGTTTCTGCATTTCTCGTATCTAAGGTGATTTCTGCAAAAGAATCTTCTGCTAACAGGAGCGCTCCGTCATGCCCATGAAAATGGGCATCCATTGCAAGCCTATCGGTCATAGCCATTCAGCTTCCCTGGATTCCCGCGTACGCGGGAATGACGGGGGTATGTTCTTTCCCAGAAAACGCCTAAGGCATATTCACAAAAATCATGCTTCCTGACGAGTTGAGTAGTGCTTGGGCGCTGGGTTCCGCCACTGCCAGGCCGCGCTGTGCTTCATCATTTGGTCGGCCTGGCAGT
>JBCBSL010000767.1:0-1345 GCA_039819145.1 Cyanobacteria bacterium J06638_22 | reverse complement strand
AGCAATTCCAGCGTGCGCTTTTGCTCGTCGTCCTCGGATTTGCCGTAGCGTCCCGGAACATGGCGGTGTGATGGAGGAACTGTCACCCCGGTTGTTTTCCTTCAACTCTCCCTATGGCGCTTGTCCCCACTGCCACGGACTGGGCAGCCTCCGCACCTTTACGCCAGAGTTGGTCGTCCCGGATCCCAGCCTTCCCGTGTATGCGGCGATCGCCCCCTGGAGCGAAAAGGACAACACCTACTACTTCTCCCTGCTCTACAGCGTGGGGCAAGCGTTTGGCTTTGAAATCCAGACTCCGTGGGAGAATCTAACCCCTGACCAACAACAGGTGGTGCTGCACGGGTCTGAGGAAAAGATCTACATCGAAACCGATTCTCGCTATCGCGCCACCAAGGGCTACAACCGCCGCTACGAAGGAGTGTTACCGATGCTGGAGCGGCACTACCGAGAGTCCAGCTCCGACACATACAAGCAAAAGCTGGAACAATATCTGGTCGATCAGCCCTGCGACGAATGTGGAGGCGATCGCCTCAAGCCCGAAGCCCTAGCTGTGCGCCTGGGACAATTTCGCATCACCGACCTGACGGGCGTTTCCATCCGCGAGAGCCTGGATCGCGTAAATGATATGAGCCTCACGCCTCGGCAGGCGCAGATCGGCGACCTGGCACTGAAGGAAGTGCGGGCACGCCTGCGCTTCTTGCTGGATGTGGGACTGGACTATCTCACCCTCGATCGCACCGCCATGACCCTCTCCGGTGGGGAAGCCCAGCGGATCCGACTAGCCACCCAAATTGGTGCCGGACTCACAGGCGTCCTTTATGTCCTTGATGAACCTAGCATCGGCCTGCACCAGCGGGATAACGATCGCCTTCTGGCGACCCTGACTCGCCTGCGCGACTTGGGCAATACCCTGATCGTCGTTGAGCATGATGAAGACACGATCCGTGCAGCTGATTTCTTGGTGGATATCGGTCCCGGTGCTGGCGTGCATGGGGGCGAAATTGTCTCGGCAGGGAATCTGGATGATTTGCTGGAGAACGAGCGCTCCCTGACTGGATCCTACCTATCTGGACGGCAGACCATTCACACACCGGGCGATCGCCGCCCCGGAAACGGCAGCAGCCTGAAAATCCGCAATGCCCACCGCAATAATCTCAAGTATCTTGATGTCGATATTCCCCTCGGGTGCTTTGTTTGCATTACAGGGGTGTCAGGTTCTGGCAAATCGACCCTGATCAACGAACTGCTGTACCCCGCCCTGCAACATCACTTTGGCCGCAAGATTCCCTTACCCAAGGAGATGAAAGAACTCAAAGGATTGGGAGCATTGGATAAGGCGATCGTC
>JBCBSL010000766.1:0-1356 GCA_039819145.1 Cyanobacteria bacterium J06638_22 | reverse complement strand
GGCAATGCTCTGTTCCCAGCTTTCTCCTTCGCCGTTGGCATAGAGCAATGCCCGCTTCGGGCCATGAATTGGATCTTCCACAATAATAGTCTGATCGCGACTGGCTCCGAGGGAGACGATGGCGATCGGCACCTCCATCAATTCTGCCAGGAATTTGAGGTAATCCAGCGCTTGGGGCGGTAGATCTTTCAAGCTGCGGCAGTCGGCGGTCGATTGCTTCCAACCTGGCAAGGTTTTGTAGATGGGTTCGCATTGGGCAAAGACATGGGCACTGGTGGGGAAATCATTCACCCGCTTGCCATTCATGTCATAGGCCACACAGACCTTGATCTCATCTAGCTCATCCAGCACGTCCAATTTGGTAATGGCCAGACAATCCAGCCCGTTGATCCGCACGGCGTAGCGGCCAATCACCGCATCAAACCAGCCACAACGGCGTGGGCGTCCAGTGGTAGTTCCAAATTCGGCCCCGCGATCGCCCAATAATTGCCCCACCTCACCATGTAGCTCGGTGGGGAAGGGCCCCTCACCAACACGGGTCGTATAAGCCTTGGCAACCCCAATCACCCGGTCGATAATCGTTGGCCCTACTCCAGCACCAATACAAGCACCGCCTGCAACTGGATTGGATGACGTGACATAGGGATAGGTGCCGTGATCCAGATCCAGCAACGTCCCCTGTGCCCCTTCAAACAAAACGTTGCGCCGCTTTTGCACCGCATCGGCAATGCGCAGAGAGCTGTCGATCACATGGGGACGTAGGCGTTCGGCATAGCCCAGATACTCTTGAATCACCGCCGCTGGATTCAGGGGTGGCAAATCATAGAGCTTTTCTAGAATGGCGTTTTTGTAGTTAATCGTCCATTCAAGCTGGTCACGCAGACTATCCGGCGACATTAAGTCAACAACGCGAATGCCTGCACGCTCAGACTTGTCCGCGTAGGTCGGACCAATCCCGCGTCCGGTTGTTCCTATTCGATGACTCCCCCGCTTTTCCTCTGCGGCTTTATCGATCAGCCGATGGTAGGGCATCGTCACATGCGCGGTCTCGGAAATGTATAAGTGATCCGTCGAAACGCCCAGTTGATGAAGCTGATCGACTTCTCCTAACAACACACTGGGATCAATGACCGTCCCCGATCCAATAATGCATTCTGTATTGGGATACAAAATGCCGGAGGGAATGAGATGCAGCTTGAAGGTTTGGTCCTGCACAACGACGGTATGACCAGCATTGACCCCGCCCTGATAGCGCACCACAACATCTGCCGACCGACTGAGTAAATCGGTAATTTTGCCTTTTCCCTCGTCGCCCCATTGGGCACCAATTACGACTACGTTTGCCAAGGCTCTAAA
>JBCBSL010000765.1:0-1358 GCA_039819145.1 Cyanobacteria bacterium J06638_22 | reverse complement strand
GACCGAACCCACCACTACTTGGCCAAAGTGGATGCCGATCCCCACCTGCAAATGCCGTCGATAGAGACTATCGAGATAACCATTGAATAGTGGCATTGCCTCCTGCATCTCAACAGCAGCCTGCACCGCTCGATGGGTGGCCGTGTCTGGGGCATCCAACCCAAACAGCGCCATGAGGCCATCGCCCATATAGTTGTTGACCATGCCGCCACACTGCTCGATGATTTTGCCCATGCGACGGTAGTAGCGGTTGAGCACATAGATCACGTCGTAGGCCGGAAGCAACTCCGAAAAGCTGGTGAACTGACGCAGATCGGCAAATAAGATGGCAATTTGTTTTTCTTCGCCAAAGGGGCTGGCGACGTCGTGGGTGTCGTTCTGAGCATCAAATGCCTCGGCATCTTCGGCATCGAAAGCAAGGCGGCGCAGCGTAATCCGACCCTCTCCGAAGATCTGGGTCTGGCAGGCGAGACGAATGCGCGGCTCAAATCCCAGGCGGTGGGCAAGGCTTTGCTCTGCATCATTGCGGGGAGCACAACAGTCCAAACCTTCCACAATCCAAACACGGCAGGTCGAGCAGCGGGCACTCCCTCCACATACGTGGGTATGGGGAATGCCGGAAACAACGGAGGTTTCTAAAATTGTTTCAGCATCGTCTGCGGTGACGAGTCGCTGATCGGGAAGGTAGTAAATTTGCGGCATAGGGGTGCGAGGACAAGGGGCGGGAATGGTTGAAGACGCATCACCTCAGGTGAATGAAATGCGGTGGGATGGACAAAACCTGGCTCCAACCAAGGCTCACTAGGAAATTGCTATCTCTTTCTTACTTCCGGCTGAGGGATGTGAATCCCGACAAGTTCTTTAGCTTCAGCGGGGATGGATTCACTCAGACGCACGAGACGACTCGGCCAGGCACCCGCTGTTGACGTTGCCTAATTGCACCCTAAACTCCAGCCTACCCTAACCGTCTCTCTGTCCTCAATCTGAGTGTGAGCCCTGGTTGACTGACTAAAACTCCCAAGCCCTCTCCCCAAACCCCTCTCCCAAAGCAGGCGAGGGACTTTGAAAGCATCTACAGACTTCTAACTCCCCTTCTCTCCTTGTGGGAGAAGGGGTTGGGGGATGAGGGGAAAAAGTTTTGTCAGTCAATCAGCCTTCGAGTCTTATATCTGTACTGAGTCATCTATCGATTCAGTAAAAATCTGAGGATGAATAGCGAGGGAAATACCTGTCTTTCTGAGTTAACTTGTAGGCTCTAGACCGCGCGAGCCCAAGTTCAGCAAGGATTTGATCAAATATTTCCAATGCACACCTACGGGAAAATACGGTTGAATTGTTAAGCAGAAAAATCAGTAGCC
>JBCBSL010000764.1:0-1360 GCA_039819145.1 Cyanobacteria bacterium J06638_22 | reverse complement strand
TGCCGAAAAGCGGCGATACCCGCTCGCGAGCCAAGGGGAATATTGGCGCCAACTCTTTGCAATGTTGCCGCAGTCTCGTTGGCCCGGACAGCGCTACGCGCTGCTCGAATTCGTCGAAGGCGACAAGCCCGAGGCGTTCTTCCAGGATGCCGCGACGCTCCGTTCGTCGTTAGGCCGCGACAACACTACCGGGCCCGACCTAGCCACAGGTGCACATTGATCAAAACGACTCCTATTCAGCCCTCATCGATCCCGACTTATTGCAATCGAATCCGTGGGCAGGGGCGTCATCGACGTGATCAAGAACGAGCGTTTTCTCGCACGAATTAAAACCTTGTTGCAGCCGAAGTCTTTTTTCCTCCCCGAGAGGCAAGAAGCATCGAAACATCAGAGCCAGATCACCTCGCTTGTCGCCTCTGTCCTTTGCCCCGTGCTCAATAGTGTCGGGACGGTATTGCTCAGGGATTTCGAGGCCGTCAATACGACGGAAGCCGACTTCACCCATTTCGGACATAGACCAAGCACAGCGACAGGATCGCTGCTTGTGGAGCCGAGTGGTCGAGATCCAAGCTATTGGTTCATCTTTGATTGTGTTGGTTGGATTTGGTTGCGGGGGTAGGATTTGAACCTACGACCTTCAGGTTATGAGCCTGACGAGCTACCGGGCTGCTCCACCCCGCGGGGGTGTTTTGGTGAG
The DNA here is from genome assembly GCA_039819145.1 of Cyanobacteria bacterium J06638_22. Taxonomy (GTDB): domain Bacteria; phylum Cyanobacteriota; class Cyanobacteriia; order Elainellales; family Elainellaceae; genus Vacuolonema. The sequence continues at coordinate 663 of JBCBSL010000764.1, read as the reverse complement.
AGGCTTGTGTGTGGGGGGCTGGCGCCGCGATGCGGTGGCTTGTGACGGTGTTAACGCTTGTAAAAAGCGGATGAGTTGAGCTGGCGGTGTCCTACTCTCCCACATCTTGAGATGCAGTACCATGGGCGCTCAGGGGTTTCACGGTCGAGTTCGGAATGGGATCGGGTGTTGCACCCTGGCTATGGCCACCAGCTCAACCCATCCGCCTTCACGGGCCGCCTTGATAGGCGGTTTTGGGGTGCAGCTGTACGGACGCTTTTAGGATCATGTTGGATGGTTTTCATCCGACATGATCATCTTGGCGTTTTTTCATCGTTCCAACACATGCGTTTTGAAGTTCGGGTATGGCTTTACGTCCGGCTCACCAAGTTAAGAAGCCGTCCATCAAGACGGTTGGCGAGGGGGATGAGTTCGATCGAGCGATTAGGATCGGTCAGCTGAGCGTGTTGCCACGCTTACACCTCCGACCTATCGACGTGGTGGTCTTCCACGGCTCTCGAGCGAGACCTGGTTTTCGGGTGGGTTTCCCGCTTAGATGCTTTCAGCGGTTATCCCTTCCAGACTTAGCTACCCAGCGGTGCGGCTGGCGCCACAACTGGTCCACCAGAGGTCTGTCCACCCCGGTCCTCTCGTACTAAGGGCAGATCCCGGCAAGTCTCGAAC
>JBCBSL010000763.1:0-1371 GCA_039819145.1 Cyanobacteria bacterium J06638_22 | reverse complement strand
ACCTCACTCAGCAATGCCCTTGGGGTGACTGTGTGGCTTGGCCCGCGCGCGGTATTACCCTCCAATAAGTGATATCAAATCGGCTGAAGAACCGCACTATTGTTTACGCCCGCTGCAACGCAGCGGGCGTAAACAATAGTGCGGTTTTACGGCTGTTTAACCGGATTTGATGTGATTTTCCCGCATCACCCGTATTTCCCAAAAATAGATGTGGGGATCACCTGTCCCCCCGTTGAACTAGGATGTTTGGCAAGGATTTATTCCTCACGCAGTTCAACGGGTATCTTCTGGCTTATGCAAAAACTACTACCGCTTCATCTCCAAAACCCTCTCGCTCGCTTCTCCAACCGCGCGCAAGACTACGCCCGCTATCGCCCCAGCTATCCCCCAGAGGCAATTACCACGCTCCTGAGGGATTTGGGCGATCCGAAAACCCTCACCGTTGCCGATATTGGGGCTGGTACAGGAATTGCCGCGCGCCTCCTAGGCGATCGCCATGTCACTGTCACAGCGGTTGAGCCCAACGCGGCCATGCGCGAGGTGGCTATCCCACACCCCAATGTCAAGTTTCATGCGGCTCCCGCCGAAGAGACCCAGCTTCCCGACCATCACTTTGACCTGATCACCTGTTGCCAAGCCTTCCACTGGTTCAACACCCCACTGGCACTAGCAGAGTTTCAGCGCATCCTCAAACCCGACGGTCGTCTGGGCTTACTGTGGAACAAGCGTAGTAACGAAGATCCCTTCACTGGACAGTACGAAGACATCATCCGCCATGCCTCTGATCGCCAGGTCAAAGTCCTCACCGAGTTCCAAGCGGCCGAACGCGTTGCCTATGCGTCCCAGTTCAAAAACTATCGCCTCTACGAATTCAAATGGAAGCGCCCGATGAGCTACGAGGCCTTGATTGGGTTAACGCTGAGTGCCTCCTATCTGCCCAAATCTGGTGCCGCGTATGATGCGATGCGCAGAGCGTTAGACAACCTATTCGATCAGTTTTCAACCGTTGGGGAACGGGGCGATCGCCAAATCCAAATGGCCTACCACACCGACCTCCACCTAGCCGAATCGACCCTTACCGAGGGATAGGGGAAAGACATTCAACGCGTGCAAACCCTATGCAGTTTGTTGATTTTGTGGTCGCGACGCGGCCACAAAAAGACTAGATTTAACGTCTCCGACAGAGTAGGACTGACGCATTTTGCTGAGAGTGGGATGCAATGTGTCTACATCATCAATGAATTTAGCCAAAAATGCGCTAATTTTGCGTCAGTTCTATAAAAAGAAGGGTCAAAGTTCATCAAACTGTATCTACAATGCGATCTCATCAAAAAGCTGCCAGAGCTGGCCTCAATGGGTTTATATCGGTGC
>JBCBSL010000762.1:0-1375 GCA_039819145.1 Cyanobacteria bacterium J06638_22 | reverse complement strand
AGAACACATTTAAAATTGCGTTGATACTAAGTTGGTAGTCAGAAGACTGATATCAAACGACAAGTTGACAGCGCGAGATCGAACGTGGCGGCTGTTGTCGGGCCACCCCTCATTTATGTGTCTCGGTTGTACCTAGTGTTGAAATGCAGGAGTCTGTCATCATGAACCAGATGCAACAAAAAGAACTCCGTCGTGCTGCTGCGCGAGCGTTTATAGAATCACTCGATCAATTAGAGTCGCGGTTGGGATCAGACGAGGGATCCATCCCTCCAAACTCCCGCACCGAATCATCCGCCTCTGACGCGTCGCAGTTTACCGTCGGCGATTTTGAAGCAGCGGTGGCCGATATCGAGCACAACGTTCATCGCCGCTGATCTCATCGCCACAAACCCGCGTGCAAACCCTCAGACGCGATGGATTCAGGCACGACGAATATTGAGACAGCACCAGTCTGTTCGCCGCCAAAGGGTAGCGACAATCCAGCCATTTTCCTCAAGGGTATCGGCAACCGGCTTGACCTGATCGAGCAAAATGCCGCTGAGGATGCCCCAGGTTTTGGGTTTGGCGATCGCCTCCATCTGTGGGATCAAATCCACAATCACTTCGGCGATGATATTGCAAACAAAGCCGTCCACGGGTTCTTTCACCAGCTCTATCAGGTTCGATAGGCTCCCCTCAACGGCCACAATCTGATGCTCTGGGATGTTGTTCATCTGGGTACTAAGCCGAGTGGTTTCGACCGCGAGTGGGTCGATATCGACGGCGTAGACCTGGGTAGCGCCCAACAGGACAGCCCCCACCGAGAGAATGCCAGACCCACAGCCAATATCAGCAATCTGAACCGGCTGGGCGGGTTCATCAAGCCGCATTTCTAGAGCTTCTAGGCAAAGCTGGGTCGTGGCATGGGTTCCGGTTCCAAAGGCAACCCCCGGATCCAAGCGGATAATCAGGCGGTCGCTGGTTTCGGGCAGTGGTAGCCAAGCTGGGTTAATCAGGAAGCGATCGCCAACCTCTTGGGGTCGCCAATACTGCTTCCAACTGCTCGACCAGTCTTCCTCTTCAATCAGATTCCACTGCAAATCGGGAACAGGCAATCCGGCACAGAGGGCATCCTGCTTGAGAAGCAAAGCCAGCGCCGATAGATCCAACAGCTTGGCTCGCTGCTGCGGCAGATAAGCCTTGAGGATTTGGGTCGTGTGGCTCTTACGTTCACCGGATGTTCCCTTGCATCCAAAATCCGTCAGACGCCAGAATACGAGATCCTCAGCGTTGGGATCACAAAATACCTGAATTTCCCACCAGCTCGTTACCAAAACTCCTCCGTTAGGGGCTGCAAATGCAGTGTGGTCAGTTAATAAAGGCCAGAACCCTATGC
>JBCBSL010000761.1:0-1386 GCA_039819145.1 Cyanobacteria bacterium J06638_22 | reverse complement strand
CACTTTCACCGCAACAAACGATAAAATCGTATCAATAGAACACACCATCAAAATCACCAGAAGAAGGGCAAACACCCTTCTTTTTTTTGCCCTTCTTCATTCAAGGACTCATCTGGATTCAGAGACATCATCATGCTAAACACCAAGCTCGTTGGTCGAGCCTCCTACTCTTTGCAAACCTTAACCCAAGAGCCAGCCAAGTATTTTCAGAGAGCAGTCACGAAACTTTTGTGCCCAGAAGAACCGGACAGTAGCTCGGCTGGCCACGGTACACTTCTAGGCGCTGCAACACCGCCAACCGACGTTACACTTCGCAGGTCAGCATTGCCAAACTGAGGGGCGCGATCGCTCCGTCATGACCTTTGACTGATGTCAGAGATTCGGTACGCACACTGGCGATCGCTCCCTACTCCATTAGACTCCGGAGTAGGCTTCACTCCTCTAACTCCGGCGTCAGCCACTCAGAAGCTCATCCCCCAACACGATAGCGCTCCCTCACAAAGGCGATCGCTCTGGCTACAGCTTCTTCGCCGTCGTCCATAGAAGGATGTAGGCGATCGCTCCAGCCCCCATGGACTACACCATCGAAACGATGAAAGCACATCAAGGCGGACAGAGACTTCCTCCTTGATGCACGGGTGCATCACTTATCGCTACTGGGCGATCGCGTTCCCTCATCCTCTCCGAGAAAACCAATTCCCTGCTCTCTATCTCCCTCCACACTTGCCTTCTTGCCCATCATCATAAGTTGGGAAGAACCTCTATTCTCCACCCCATAACCTCTTCGCCTTTCTCTCTCTCTGTTAAAAAATATGCGATGAACGGATAGCTTTTGCGCTTACCCACTTCTGGCAAATCGCCTCAAAGATTTCGCCAAGTCGCCTCAGCATGGCTTGAGTGATCATTTTGCGCCTTTATGTCGTCACTAACCCTAAGTCAATAATGTCGCTTCTCACCACCTCGGATGGGCAGGCGATAGTCCGTATCGCTCCTCCACCCTCGACCACCCTTGCATAGTTCCAACCTGCGATCGCACTACATAGATAGCTGTAACTCTCAAACCCAATGAGTTATGCTGTGTCAACCCACCTTACAAAATCGGCGATTGTACTTCCTCAACCCGCGACTGCGCTTCTTCAGCTCGCGATCACACTTGGAAACATCTTCAGCTTCTGGCATTGGATCTTCCCACTTCTTTAACGCACTCTGAGCAAGCCTGTGGGATAGGGTTTTGCAAGCAAATTCTCCCCTTGCTCCTACAAACACTCTATTCACTTCACAACCTCAGCACCAAGCGCAATCCGACATTTGCTTGATCTGTAGCTGCAAGCTCTCGCATTGCACAGCGAAGTTGATTGGTTTCGCCACAAACGATTATTTCACCAG
>JBCBSL010000760.1:0-1388 GCA_039819145.1 Cyanobacteria bacterium J06638_22 | reverse complement strand
AATACAGTATCGCCTCAGACCGCGATTGAGTGGGTGATTCGTCAGAAAGAGCCTGGAATTTTTATCTTCAAGGATTTGCATCCCTTTATCGACAATGCTGAAGTCACCCGTTGGCTTCGGGATGCGATCGCTGGGTTTAAGGATACCCAGAAGACAATCATCTTGATGTCGCCGCTACAGAACGTCCCCATTGAGCTGGAAAAGGAAGTCGTTGTGCTGGACTTCCCCCTGCCCACCATGGGTGAGCTGAACGAAGTTCTGACACAGAAGTTGGACGAGACGCGATCGCGCCGCATCAGTACCGAAACTCGCGAGAAGTTGCTCAAAGCCGCTTTAGGTCTTACCCGCGATGAAGCCGAAAAGGTGTATCGCAAAGCCCATGTGACGGCGGGCAAGCTGACAGAATCCGAAGTCGAGGTAGTGCTTTCAGAGAAGAAACAGCTCATTCGGCGCAATGGCATTCTGGAATATGTCGAAGAAGATGAGACCATTGATTCGGTTGGTGGACTTGAGGAGCTGAAGCACTGGCTGCGTCAGCGTTCCAACGCTTTCACCGAGCGAGCGCGAGAATACGGGTTACCTCAGCCGAAAGGGATGTTGATTTTAGGCGTTCCGGGTTGCGGCAAGTCCCTCATTGCTAAAACCACGTCTCGTCTATGGGGGTTGCCTCTGATTCGCTTGGACATGGGTCGCGTGTACGACGGCTCGATGGTGGGGCGTTCCGAGGCGAATCTGCGCAATGCATTGAAGACCGCCGAGTCCATTTCCCCTGCTATTCTCTTTATTGATGAAATCGACAAGGCGTTCGCGGGTAGTGCAGGTTCTGCCGATTCCGATGGCGGCACCTCCAGCCGGATCTTTGGTTCTTTTCTAACCTGGATGCAAGAAAAGACATCACCCGTGTTTGTTATGGCAACAGCCAACCGGGTTGAGCGGCTTCCTAGTGAGTTCCTCCGGAAAGGGCGATTTGACGAAATCTTCTTTGTTGACCTCCCCAACCCTCAGGAACGTCGTGAAATCTTCCAGATTCACCTATCCAAGCGTCGCAGCGATATTGAGCGGTTTGACTTGGATCAACTGGTTAATATTTGTGATGGCTTCTCGGGAGCTGAAATCGAACAAGCGTTGATCGCAGCCATGTACGAAGCCTTTGCCCAAGATAGAGAGTTTACCCAATTGGACATCATTGCAGCGATCAAAGCCACGCTGCCCCTGTCCAAGACCATGAGTGAGCAGGTCACTGCACTGCGCGACTGGGCGAGACAGCGTGCCCGACCTGCTGCCGCCTCCGTTGCTGAATATCAGCGAATGGAGTTCTAAACAAGCTTTCCCGGTTGGCTGAACCGGGTAAGGCTAGCACCACTAATGCTAGCAACTGATACAGCCAC
>JBCBSL010000759.1:0-1394 GCA_039819145.1 Cyanobacteria bacterium J06638_22 | reverse complement strand
TGTAATTCTTCTACTGCAATTTGGGAAGAGGTATTGACCATCGAAGTAACCTGGATATGACTCGACCTCTGTATTTTTCCTTACTCCCTTCAAAAATCAAAACGGATTGCTATAGATGAGCACAAACAAGAAGAAATCTATGGTCTTCATAATGTTTGATGAGGGTTTCACGCAGCTAGATCCCCAGGAGATCCCCTTCCATTTGACAGAGGCATCGCGCTGCAAGCTTCATTGCCATTGATAACAGAAGCCATAAACAGAGGCACAAGGTCTTGTAAAATGCACATTAGCTGATTGACAAACCGATCTAGCTCCCCCCCCGAAAAACAACGTGCTTAAGAAATAAAAGATATTCGAGGTTCATCATGAGGTATCGCGCTCTCGTAGTTGCATTCCTGGCGCTGTTTATGGGATTTCTGACTGCTTGTGGTCAATCCCCCACTGACGTTAGTTCTCTGAGCTACGAAGAGATTCGTGGCACTGGGCTTGCAAACTCCTGCCCCGAAATTACCGAATTCCGTCGCGGTTCCATCACTATCGACTCCAATCGCACTTATAAATTGGTCGACTTGTGCCTGGAACCCACCAACTATGCCGTCAAGCCTGAACCTACTGGCAAACGCCAAGAGGCAAAATTCATTGATGGTAAGCCTTTGACCCGTTACACCACAACGATCGATCAAGTGCAGGGCACACTGACGAGTGATGCTAAAGGGCTAACATTTGTTGAAGAAGATGGTTTCGACTTCCAAGCCACTACCGTTCTGCTACCTGGCGGAGAAGAGGTACCGTTCCTGTTCACGATCAAGAGCTTGGTTGCAACGACGCAAGTAGCATCCAACGTGATCGATTCTTCCACCGACTTTGAAGGAGACTTTCGCGTTCCTTCCTACCGCACAGCCAACTTCCTCGATCCAAAAGGTCGCGGTCTAGCCGCAGGCTACGACAATGCAGTTGCCTTACCCGCTCAAGCAGACAGCGAAGAACTCCAGCGTGAGAACATCAAGCAGTTTGAAGTTGGCCGCGGGCATATCTCCATGCAGATCACCCAGGTCGACGAAGAAACGGGCGAATTGGCTGGCACGTTTGAGAGCATCCAACCGTCGGATACTGACATGGGTGGAAAGGAAGCCGTCGATCTTCGGATTCGTGGTGTCTTTTACGGTCGTGTTGAGCCTGCCTAAGGTTTATACCCGCTATACCGTACTGGGATAAACACGCGATCGCGATCGCCAGTACCCAGCTACTTTTCATAGAGCTGTAGCAAGCAGGAAGGCTTAGGCCTTCCTGCTTCTTTTATCCCCCTCGGTATTGCTGGCTGCGGGTATGATTTTTTTCGAGAAGCGGCGTGGATACGCTGCTTCTCGAAAAAAATCATCCTTGGATTCTGCAAC
>JBCBSL010000758.1:0-1404 GCA_039819145.1 Cyanobacteria bacterium J06638_22 | reverse complement strand
CCTTTATGCCGGCGAACCAGAGTTGACTCTCGAACCGGAATCGCTCCACGAATCAGAATCGAGAGTCAACTCTGGTTCGCGGGCATAAAGGGAAAATTCGGAATATAGCTCGTTGTTGGAACGGAGGCCGAGGCCAACGCTCAGGGACAGGCGATCGCCCAAGCCCCGCCGTACCAGCGCTTCGTGAACCGCCCGCCGCGACCAGAGCACGCGCTGCAATTGGCGAGTCGCCGAGCGGCTGTAGGGATGCTGGCGATAGTGATAGAGCGGCTGAGCTAAATGGTGAACTTCGGTGACCTCCGAGAGCCGCAAGCAGAGGTCGTAGTCGTAGGCATAGGCATAGGCTGGGTTGATGCCGCCGACCTGTTCGTAGATCGCGCGCCGCATCAGTCGGAAGTGGAAGGTGAGAAAATCCACCAGCAGGCGATCGCGCGAATAGGGCAGATGGCAACGCTTGCCCTCCCCTCGCACATATCCCGCCTCATCAATAATTTGGTGATCGGTGTAGACCATGCCAACGGCAGGCTGACGGTTCAGCACCGCAACGGTTTGCTCTAACGCCGTGGGCAGTAGGCAATCATCATCGTCGAGCCAGCCAAGGTATTCTCCTTGGGTCTGGGCGATCGCTTGCTGACGTACTCGGGCGATCGCGCCGTCTTGATGCGGTGCGGCGATGATCCGGATGCGGCGATCGCGCTGAGCAAAGGTCTGAGCAATTTCCAAGGACCGATCCGTCGAGCCGTCATCCCAAATCAACAACTCAAAATCGGTGTAGGTCTGAGCCAGAACACTGGCGATCGCCTGTTCAAGATACCCGTCCCGATTGTGGCAAAGGAGCAGAAGAGAAACAGTAGGAGTTGGCATAAGTCAGAAAACAGCAAAGATTCGACGAAGGTGGCGATGCCGTCAGGACTACCCTGATTTAGGCTGCTCGTAAGGTGATGGGGTATGTCTGGCGTCTGACCCTGAATTCCAGATTCCGTATTTGCGCCCGATACAGCCTGATATACCTGATACAGCCTTATAAATAACATCGTTCACTTGCCTCGCCCTCATCCCGAATACACGCACATTCTTCATGCGTAATACTCTTCATGAGCCATATTCTTCACGGGCGACAGGCATGGGCAACATTCAGTGGATGCTCGTCAGCAACAACGTTTAGAAGAAAGCTAATGATGAGGATAGACAAGCACAATGGGATATACAAAATCTAGTCGAGGATAGGGAAAAACGGGAAAATCCAACACAATTCTTGTCGCAGACAATTTCTGCAGAATTTAGGGGTGAAATACATCTGTAAAAAATAAATCCTTGGAGATAAACTTTGCTCCTCAGTACAGGACAAAAACCCGAGACCCCTTGATTTTTGGTAGCGCGAGCGGTGCCCGCGCTACCAAAAAT
>JBCBSL010000757.1:0-1408 GCA_039819145.1 Cyanobacteria bacterium J06638_22 | reverse complement strand
GCAGATTTTTGTGGCTCTAGTTATCGCACTGCTGCCTGCGGTATGGCATTCCGCCTTTCGACTGAGTTGTATAAGTAGGCTGAGTCGTTGTGACCCATTCCTAGGGGAACCACATCCCTGCGGAGTCAATCGTAAAACCCCAATAGTGTTTGCACCCGCTGCATTGCAGCGGGTGCAAACACTATTGGGGTTCTTTAGCCAGGTTTGATATCAAGCGGTATGCCGACAAATTGCTTCAAGAAATGTTATTTGGCGATCGCCTGCCGGAGCCATTATATTTAGTTAGGCTTAGCGGCATCTCCAATGCCTCCTCCGATCAGGTTTTTCTCATGAGCGCAATTCGTTCTTCTCAACTTGCTTCCGTTAATGCGCCACCGCCGACAGATGCGCCACCGCCGACAAAGGTCGTGCGCCGAAAGCGGCGACGGGCTCGGGCGGTTTCTCCAGCACATCCCCATCGGGCGATGGCATGGGAAATCGGCAGTAAGTTGGGAATTTGCCTGACATTACTGGCGATCGTAACGACGGGGCTGGTACAGCTAGTGCCTCGGGCGATCGCTCAACAAGCGCAGCTCAAGGAAATCGAGCAAGAGGTTTTGACCTTAGATGCGCGGGTAGGAGAGTTGCAAACCGACTTCAACTATCGGTTTGATCCGCATCAAGCTCAGCGCATTATGCAAGAGCAAAGCAATCGGGTGGCTCCTGGACAAGTGCAGGTCATCTGGCTCGATCCTTCCGTTCAGCAAGCCGATGCAATGCCTGTAGAATCCTGGGAAACTCCCAGCCAGCACCCCTGAATTCCGGCGTTGCTGAAAAGCAGTCTGAATTCCCTTAGGATTATGGATTAAATAAGAAACCATATTTCTTGAGAGACGCGCGGATGCACCACACATCTCTCAAGAAATGTGGCAGGTTAAATTATTTGCGATCCAGAGGAGCGCGAATAATCTGAAATCCCTCAATTTTGGGTAACGTGGAAATTACCCGCACCACCCAAAATCGAAGATCGCAAGCAAGGTTTAATTTTTTGTCTTGGACTTAGGCATTCGATAGACGATCAGTCTTAATATGGAGAGGGGTTAGAAACTCAGCCACAGGCTAATTCGGAACACTCCGAGTGATCAGCCAAACGACTTTTAGGACAGGGCGCAGAACAGCAAGGTTTAGTTTCTACAATCGTTTCGGCCTTCCACCTCCTCCAAGGCATGTCTCTACCTTTTGGATGTGGTTGGATGAAATGAATCTATGTTTTTTGATCGTCTGTCGGGTTTATAGCCACCTAAGTCTATTGAATACAGTTTTTTAAAATTTGAGCGATCGCACCAACCCGCCAATCCAACCCGAAAGCCTCAAATACTACATCGAATATTTATTTCTCTTTGTAAACAGGTTGGAATTTCCTCGCTCT
>JBCBSL010000756.1:0-1409 GCA_039819145.1 Cyanobacteria bacterium J06638_22 | reverse complement strand
CTGGATTATTGTGAAGGCTAACGACAAGAAAAAAGCTCGTCTGGAAAGTATGCGCTATGTTCTATCGACGCTGGATTATGAAGGGAAGGAACGTGCAGACATCGGCTTAACTCCTGATCCAAATATTGTCGGACGCTTCTATCGGTCTAAAAAGACGGTGGACTGACCTGGACCTCTGGCAACTGAAGGTCGGTATTCTGCCAGGCTCCAATGCAGAAAGAGGAGTGGGAGCGATCGCTCCCACTCCTCTTCCCTCTGATGCTGCATGCAGCCGGATTCGTTTCGCAACCCGTCCGCTTCTGTTTAGTTGCGCATATCCTCAACTAGCGCGGTGACTGCTTGCTCAACCGCGTCGCTGATCAGTTCGTCTTCTCGGTTTTCGCTGGAGCTGCCGCTGCCGATTCCACCAATGGAGATGCTGGTCGAACTGTCGTCAGCCGAACCTTCGCCACTCATTGTCGCCACGATCGCACTATCTGCTGTGCTAACCATTCTGGCGGTGAGAGCAACGTTAGCGGTTGTCTCCCGCTCACTGCCTCCAATACCCAGAAAACCACCACCGGAGGTTTCCGTTTCAACGTTGAATTCAGTCACAGAACCGATGATCACATAATCGACCCCAAGCTCTCGCCCAAGCTCAACGGCACTGGCAACATCGGTATCGTAGTAATCGTTCCGCCGTTCGCCAACCAGGCTGCTATCGATCACGGTGTAGGTGCCATCATCAACCAGCGCATTGACTACCAAGTCGCTTACGCCGGAAGCATTGCCGCGCCGCCAGTAGCCCCAGTAGTAGTTGGCATCGCTGGTTGCCGAATAGTCAAACTCCAGGACAACGACCCGTTGCCGTTCTTGCTTTGCTTCCTCGGTCAGGCCAGGAGCGGCGATCGCCGGGGCGATCGCGGCCAGGGAGCTGGTACCGACGACCACCAACGCACCCATGGAAACCGTTGCGAGGTATGACAAAAAGCGCTTCATAGAATTCTCCTACTGAATATGAAATGAAAGAATGCGATTGAGCAATGCGAGGAAATTCGGTTGTTTGGGGAATAGCAAAACACCGACTCAGCCATTGGGCAAAGGCGCGGGCAAAACAACACAACACCCATAACCGTTGCACAGGGGCAAGGGGACTTGGTCAGCCCAGCCCTATACTTAACAGTACCCGTGGATAAGCATTCCCATAATTCACACTATTTTTTAGAAAATTCAATTGATTGATGGAGAAATTGAAGAATTTGCAAACTTTATGAGGGCACCTGTCCATGATTCTGGAAGGAGCCGTGCTTCAGCGGTGATCAACAACGGTTGACGCGGCATCTATGCCGCATTTGGATTCTGACCTCACGATATAAGTAGCTCGGCATGAGAAAAACCCACACCCTAAAAACCTGCACCGCCCGCGCGGC
>JBCBSL010000755.1:0-1411 GCA_039819145.1 Cyanobacteria bacterium J06638_22 | reverse complement strand
GCAGTTTCTTTTCTGTTTGCATGCAGAGCTCATGGCAGGTTGGACTGTGCGAAGGCGATGGCACCAAGTGCTCAGAGTTTACGGTCACATACACCTCGGCAGATTCCCTGACAGCCCTCTCTTTTCTTGGTGAGGCTAACTCAACCGTGAAGGTTGGTGCCCAGTTTTGTGGACCCTCGCCACCGCCATCAGCACCACCGCTGTCTTCTCCACCACCACCACCACCACCGCTGTCCCCACCATCGTCTCCACCATCATCAGCACCGCAGTCTCCGCCACCGCCGCCACAGCTGCCACCACAATTAATTGTCTCTCCAATCCCCACGGACATCGACCCCGGCACGCTAACCAATTTGACTCTGTGCCAGGAGATAGCGAGAACCGTTACAGTGGTTGCTTCCCCTAATGTAGCTACCACTTTCATTGACTCAATGGAGGGTACGACATGCATAAAGAGTATTGCTTGACAAAGTCGAATACCCTGTGCTAACAGTGGTGAAGATACCATGGGAATACTGGAACGCCACGCAACATGCGTGCTTCTGGCTGCAATCAGATGCTTTCAGCGCAGCACAAGTTTGTCTCTAGCGCACATATTGAGTTGATCCATCTGTTGCCACAGGTGGGTTCTTGTCAGGGTACTTCATAGGTGCCGACTTGAATGGCGACGGATGGATTACCAGTGGATTTCTACATGATACAACACTTGGTGGCCCCGGCTCTGGCAATGATACAACAACTACAAACAACCCTGATGATGATACTATCCCGGACCTTCCTCACGAGGTACGGTTACTAGCATCATACTCACAACGATTCGCCTACCAGTATTCGATTCCAATACAGCGAGACAAACCGTCGAGCGTCGTGAGTATTTGCACAAGAGCGCGACATCAGGCTTTCGCGAATACAAACCGTATAGTTCTACCTGTCATTTGCACTGTATTTCATAGATCACTTACGCTGGCGATGCTACTCGTGATGCAGGTATTTGCGCTTGTAGTTACATTCAGCGGTAATTCTGTCCATCCACCGGTCACCATCATAAACTCCATCGCGAACCAGGATGCCCCTATTGGATATTTCGCCTACAATCTTGATGGAGAGATAGGGAACTTTGACATGTCGACGCAAGTCCACGACGCCTTAGTCGCCAACGTACCAGCAGGGGATCCCCTCGTCCTACCTGTACGTTTAGCAGTAGTGCAAACGCACTACACAGCAATGTGACTAGCAGTTGGAGGGTGTGATACCTGTTAGACTATTAGTCTTAAGCTCAGCGATCGTACGGCAGAAATGGTGGTTCTGGCGTCAAGGTAGACCTCATCCTTACAGCAGTTTCTTTTCTGTTTGCATGCAGAGCTCATGGCAGGTTGGACTGTGCGAAGGCGATGGCACCAAGTGCTCAGAG
>JBCBSL010000754.1:0-1413 GCA_039819145.1 Cyanobacteria bacterium J06638_22 | reverse complement strand
CCGCCAAATTGCCCGCTCATCATTCTCAAAGTACTAGCCGCTGAGCACCCACCGCGGGGCTTTCAAAAAATGATTTGGTTCTACCTGAACGCGTAGCGCTATACACTATCTATCGTCCTAGTTGGTTGGGGATGTCTTCGCAGCCCCCTGGAATCGTGAGGCGCGTGTCAGAACCACCCCAAGCGCAGCAATAGCGGCGTTGCTCCTCCGACATTCGGCGGACATTGGTAAAGTTTGCTCCTTCGACAACGGCACCGGTATGTTCGCCCGTGGCGTAGTTGGGAAGCACCGTGCGACTGCGGGGGGTCGCGGTTTCAACGGAACCGTAGCAAAAGCGTGTGCCCTGGATGTCGGCATTGGATAGGTCAGCATCCACCAGGATAGTACGGGCGAGATTGGTTTTCACCAGATCGGCATTGCGGAGATTGACCCGGATCATGTTGGCGTCGCTCAGATCCGTCCACCGCAGATCGGTGCGAGCCAAGTTGGTGCTCGCCAGCATCACTCCCAGATTAACCACGCGCACACCATAGTCACGATCCTCGGCATAGCCTCCAGCCCCATCTAGCATGGCTCGCCCTAGCAGGCGATCGCGCTTCAGAGGGGTCAGCAACCGAGAGCGGGATAGAAACCGTAGCACCTTCGCCTTTCCAGTGGCATCGACGCTACTGAGAATTGCGGCAGTGCGCCCTTCAGCGATCGCCCGCTCCTGGGGCCAATCTTCCAGCAACCCTTCGGCATCGAGCACCAACTCCGAAATGCCTTGGAAAAAGGCATCGATGGTCTGCTGCTGGGTAATCAAATTTTGTTGAATCGTCAGGTCACGGGAAATGACATATTGCCGCCAAGCAATGTAAACCGCCAGCACGGCAATCAAGATTTGCCCCACAGCACCCACCAGGTCTCCCGTGGCTCCCAGCACCTCCCAATCCAGGGCAAAGTACCAGTCGTAGAATCGCTGGTCAAGCGTACTCACACTCCACAGCGTCCAAGCCGCCACCCCGACCCCGATCACGGCTAGGGTCGCGATGCGCTCTTCCTCAGAAAACAGACGGTACACCGCTCTCCGCAGATCGCCCCAGAAGATCCGCAGTGCCAAGACCAGGATGACAAACGCGGCGGCAAGGCTCATCCAGATCAGGTTGATCGCTAATCCAATGAGAGCGATCGCCATGGCGAGCAGCAAGATTCCCCCTTGGGAGGGCTGGGATTTCGAGGAAGACGCAATGGGGCGATCGCCCTCTTCCATCAACCGCGGATTCTGCTGTTGCAATTCATCGACCGATCCTCGCTGAGGTTGCCGTCCAGCATCTAGATCATCTTCATCTAAATTCAGTCGGCTCCCAAAGGTGGAAGAGCGACCGTTATTGGGAGGCAGATTCTCCGAGGCAGAAGCGGATGGAGAAGACTGAG
>JBCBSL010000753.1:0-1414 GCA_039819145.1 Cyanobacteria bacterium J06638_22 | reverse complement strand
CGCTGTTGATTGGGTTCCCCAGGCTGTCAGGAGTCTCGGCCATCCCAGCCTGGCGGATCAAGCGACACTCTCGGGGGGGCAACTGGGGACGACTATCTACCAATGGGTACACCAAGTTGCACAGAGGTTGGATGAGGAAAATGGTATTCCTCCGCTGCTCTCGTTGGGGGTGGATGTGATGTGGGGAACGGCAGAATTTTGTAATCGTCCCGCCTTCGGTGTGCGGGTGGGAGCGCGCGTTTTGCGATCGCGCACCGTCCTTCTTCTACTGCCGCACCACACGCGCCTGCCCAGCATTCCCGGCCTGGATAATACCCAACCCTTCACCCCCAAGGCGTTGGCAGATGCCGCCTTTTGGCAACAGCCCCCCGCATCCCTGGCGATTTTGGGAAATGATGGACGCGCTTGCGAACTAGCGCAGGCGCTCACCCGCTGTGGCATTGCAGTCACGCTGATTTCAGACACACCGCTGCTACTCGATATGGATGCGGCGATCGCCATGCCCATGCAAGCACTCCTGGAAGCAGAAGGTGTACGGGTTCTGGCTCCCACACCCATCGAGCATTGCCGGATGGAGGCAACGCAGCGCGTTGTGCAGACGGGGATTGGGGCGATCACTGTCGATCACATTCTGGTAACCGGAACCCCTATCCCGGACACAGCTTCCCTGAACCTCACAGCGGCTGGCATTACCTTGCAGAATGGCACTATCCCTACCAATCGTCGGTTACAAACGGCCAATCCTCGCGTCTATGTCTGTCCTAGCGACTCCATTACCCTGGCACGACAAACCGCCGATATCGCTCTCAAAAATGCCCTGTTTTTCCCAATATTTCGTGCGCCAACTCCAGCTACGATGCCACGACTGATTGCGACAGAACCGCCCCTACTCTGTTTTGGGTTGACGGAAACCCAGGCACGACAACGGCTGGGCGATCGCCTCCACATCCTGCAGCATGCCCTCAAATCCCTTCCCAAAGCCCAACTCCGGGGTCAAACGAGTGGGCTATGTCGGTTGATTGTGCAGCACAACGGGCGTATTCTCGGTGGACAAATCCTGGGGATGGATGCTGAGGAGTGGGGCAGCCTATTTTTGCTGATGTTCCATAAAGGAATGCGCCTTTCTGCTCTGGAGCATTTGCCCTTTCCTTCCCCCTCAATGGCAGAGCAGGGGCGGGCGATCGCCCAAGCATGGCGCGAACAAGAGCGCGATCGCCTCCCCTGGATTAAGAACCGTCTCGATCTCTGGTTCGATGCGCGGCGTTCCTACTTCCGCTAATACAAATTCTCCAAGAATTCATATCAAATCCGGTTCAATAGCCGTAAAACCCAACTATCGTTTATGGCCGCTGCAAAGCAGCGGCCATAAACGATAGTTGGGTTCTTCAACCGGATTTGATATCACTGCCAGTGA
>JBCBSL010000752.1:0-1421 GCA_039819145.1 Cyanobacteria bacterium J06638_22 | reverse complement strand
ATTTCCTATAAACTGCTCAAGAAATTAGGTGGCGCAGAGACTATCGGGCCGATTCTGCTCGGAATCGGCGCTCCTGTACATGTATTACAACAAGGCGAAAATGTTGAGGACATTGTCGCAATGGCAGCCGTCGCTGTACTGGACGCTCAAGAACGCAAAAAACCGAATTGGTATTAGAAATGCAACAAAAAAGCCATTGAGTCGTTTTGCTACTCAATGGCTTCGTATTGTTTAGCTAAATAACCCGAATTATGGATAAGGTCGTTCACCCCACAGAAGCAACCAGAGATTGGTAAAGGGCTGGATCAAGGTGAACGGAAGGTTTATTAGGTCGGCGACAATAGGCAATCAACCCAGCGAAGAGATTGACAACAAAGTTATTGACACTACGATGCCGTGAATGTTCAATCTGAGAGATGTTCTTAAGTTGATCATTGATCGTCTCAATGATGGAGCGGCGTTTGAGCATAAGTTTGTCATAAAGGGGTAGGAGTTGGGGCTGCATGTTGCGGCGGATCGAGGTGATGAGATCAATACCGATGTCGCGTAATTCATCACGTAGAGGTTGAGAAAGATAGCCTTTGTCACCAAACAACTTGCCAAAAACAGAGCGGATCCGGTTTGGGAGTGGTGCGCGATCATCCACGTTGCCGGGTGTGAGAGCAAAGGCGATAATCTCGCCTTCATGGTTGATGACCAGGTGCAATTTGAACCCATAAAACCAGCCCATCGTTGTCTTGCCCCGTTTGGCGAAGCCATCGAAGACCTTATGACGCTGGATGCGTTGATTGTGACAGACTGCCAAGGATGTGCTGTCAACAAAGGAGATACCCGTGCAGCGTCCCATGCTGACCCGCAAGAAGATGTACAGCGGCAGTCCCATTGACTGCATGAGCGTCACAAAGCGAGGATAACTCACCAGGTTGGGAAAGGCTGGCTTGAGATGACGACACACATAATCCAGATAGAAGGCTTTGAAATGGCGATATTGACTTTGATGAAACAGGATCACGATGGTCATGATCTCGCTTTCTGATAGCTGGGCAGCTCGAATGCGTTGCCTCTCACCGCTTGTCAGTTGGTGGTCATTCCATACGGGGCAGAAGACGATCCAGAAATCATCGACGGCAACAAATAACTCGACTAAACTATCCATTGGGAGACCCCTCTTTTTGGCTTTCACACCTCAAGAGTAGCGGCTTTTACCGTTGGTCTCCCAACTTTCCTTATCCATAACTGGGGTTAGTGAGGTATCCTTTTGGCTTGACGCAAGATGGCATCCACAAGAAACGGGCGCGGAGCGGTCGCCTCGGCAGGCCCCAACTGCGCTGTCACCCACGCCAGCAGCTTTGCGGCCGCCGCTCCCGCCCTGCTTGTCAGCCCGAGGTGACAGCCTGCGCAGTTTGGCGCTGGAGGACTCA
>JBCBSL010000751.1:0-1421 GCA_039819145.1 Cyanobacteria bacterium J06638_22 | reverse complement strand
ACCTAGGATGACATTTGGAGGAGAAGATCTTTATCCAACGCTTGTTGATAAAGCTGCTGCTCTAGGATTTTCTTTGGTGATGAATCATCCTTTTGTTGATGGTAATAAAAGAACTGGACATGCGGCGATGGAAACTTTTCTAGTTATGAATGATTTGGAAATCTTGGCTCCAGTTGACGAGCAAGAGTTAATAATTCTATCACTATACTCTACCAGGCTATAGACTTTGCTTTTCTGAAGGGGTAAACTACCAGAAACATTGTCGATACGATTCTTAGACCCTTGATTCAACTCACCTTCACCACTGAGGACATTGCAGCCCTCCACTACGAGCGCTTTCACCACCCCCACCCTCGAGTCCAGCGCAAAATGGAAGCCCTCTATCTTAAAAGCCAGGGACTCCCTCACAGGCAGATTGCCCACTTGCTTTGTATCAGCGAACCTACCTTAGTGAAGTATTTACGGCAGTATCAGGAGGGAGGAATTGAGCAGCTCAAACAGCTAACGTTTTATCGTCCTCAAAGTGAATTGTGTCAGCATCAGGCGACCCTCGAAGCCCACTTTCGAGCGCATCCCCCCAAAACGTTGGCGCACGCCGCCGCAGACATTAAGGACCTTACTGGGATTGAACGCAGCCGTGAGCAAGTACGCCGATTCCTCCATTCCCTGGGAATGAGTTGCCGTCGAGTCGGTGTCGTTCCAGCCAAAGCCGATCCCGATCGCCAAGAGACATTTAAAAAAACGAGCTGGACCCCCGCTTAGAAGCGGCCAAAGCCGGTCAGCGAGCGGTCTTCTTTGTGGATGCCGCTCACTTTGTTCTAGGGGCCTATCTGGGACTGGTGTGGTGCTTCGAGCGGCTGTTTGTCAAATCGGGCGCAGGGCGACAGCGCTTCAATGTCCTCGGGGCGCTCAACGCCGTGAGCCATGAGTTAATCACCGTCACCAATGAGACCTATATTAATGCCCACAGCGTGTGTGACTTGCTCGATAAGCTTGCCGCACTCGGCTTTCGCATTCCGATTACTCTGGTGTTAGACAATGCCCGCTATCAAAAGTGTGCCCTGGTGTTTGAGAAAGCGGAGGCGCTCAACATTGAGCTGCTGTATCTTCCCCCGTATTCCCCCAACTTGAATTTGATTGAACGATTGTGGAAGTTTGTGAAAAAGGAGTGCTTATACTCCATTTACTATCCTGAGTTTGGCGTATTTAAGGCGGCTATCTCCGAGTGTCTAGCGCAGTGTCATACGACGCACCAGGAGGCGTTGGATTCATTATTGACGTTACGCTTTCAGTCTTTCAAGAAAGTAAAGTCTATGGCCTGACAAAGTATATCCACGCGAAAATTTTAACGGTTTTGATACGTTTACTTACACCATCGCTGATGGTAATGGCGGCACTGCTATCGCTACTGTGCGGATTGA
>JBCBSL010000750.1:0-1427 GCA_039819145.1 Cyanobacteria bacterium J06638_22 | reverse complement strand
GGTGTCACTTACGCTCCACCTGCTTGTAGGCATTCGGTTTCAGGTTCTATTTCACTCCCCTCGTCGGGGTGCTTTTCATCTTTCCCTCACGGTACTTGTTCACTATCGGTCGGTAAGGAGTACTTAGGCTTGGAGGGTGGTCCCCCCATGTTCAGACAGGATTTCACGTGTCCCGCCCTACTCGAAAAGGTCTTCATTTTACTGGTACGGGGCTGTCACCCGCTATGGCTGAGCTTTCCAACTCATTCCCATTATTTCAGACCAGGCCTGGTCCGCGTTCGCTCGCCACTACTAACGGAGTCTCGTTTGATGTCCTTTCCTCCGGGTACTTAGATGTTTCAATTCCCCGGGTTCGCTTTTCAACACCTATGTATTCAGTGTGAAATACCTCGCTAAGGAAATGGAAGATCAGCGCCCCGCCGAAGCGGGCCGTTAATCCTCCATCTCGGAGGTGGGTTTCCCCATTCGGAAATCGCCGGATCAAAGGGTGCTCTCGCCTCCCCGGCGCTTATCGCAGAGTGCCACGTCCTTCATCGCCTCTTACCGCCAAGACATCCCCCGGATGCCCTTTTGACGCTTGATCACTCAATGAAACCCATGTGCGGTGATGAACGCATCATCGCCGCGCCATGGATTTCGAGATCAGACATGTTGGTTTCTTGCAGACCAGCCCTGTGAAACCCGCTGTGAAACAGGTCTGTCGGCTAGACATTCCAACGCGTGAACGCGCCGGTCGTCGGACTGATCTTCCCTTACGATGACAAACATCCCGCCCCTCGAATGAGGCGCGGAAA
Organism: Cyanobacteria bacterium J06638_22; assembly: GCA_039819145.1. Classification (GTDB taxonomy): domain Bacteria; phylum Cyanobacteriota; class Cyanobacteriia; order Elainellales; family Elainellaceae; genus Vacuolonema. The sequence continues at coordinate 633 of JBCBSL010000750.1, read as the reverse complement.
CTGATGAATTCCTTCTGCGAACCGAAGCACGGACCCGAATGGTGGAGCCTGACGGGATCGAACCGACGACCTGAAGCTTGCAAAGCTACCGCTCTCCCAACTGAGCTAAGGCCCCGTGATCCGGGCGGGTTCCGCGATCCTGCCAAGCGCCATGGTGGGCCGAGGAGGACTTGAACCTCCGACCTCACGCTTATCAGGCGTGCGCTCTAACCACCTGAGCTACCGGCCCATGACGCCCGGAGGCGCTAAGACGCGGACAGGCGGACGTCAAGCGCCCGCGCGGGGTTCGCATTTCCAATCCCGAAGGACTGGAAATCGAAGGAAGAGAAACGGAGACGGCGCGGCGGCCGCATAAGTTCTGATCTCGCACCGAAGTGCGGATCGATTGCCAAGAAGTTTCGGAGACCGATCGAAATCGATTTGACCGAAACATCCTTAGAAAGGAGGTGATCCAGCCGCAGGTTCCCCTACGGCTACCTTGTTACGACTTCACCCCAGTCGCTGATCCTACCGTGGCTGGCTGCCTCCGAAGTTAGCGCACCATCTTCGGGTAGAACCAACTCCCATGGTGTGACGGGCGGTGTGTACAAGGCCCGGGAACGTATTCACCGTGGCATGCTGATCCACGATTAC
>JBCBSL010000749.1:0-1442 GCA_039819145.1 Cyanobacteria bacterium J06638_22 | reverse complement strand
GGCCCATAACCCCAAATACACCTGGGCAGTGGCAGCGCTGGTGACCCTAGACGAGGCATTGCAAAGACAAAGTAACGTTCAAGGGTGGGGCGTCATTGTGTTCAATGACGGGGATAATATCGAGCAAGCGATCCTTTAGGGTAATCACTCAAGGCTTGAGGGTAATGTTCTAGACCTGTGGAACCGGCAAAATAGAGGGGAGTGTCTACCCTTTGTTTTGCCATGGTCCTAGAACCCATCTGTTGCCCCCGTTGTCACACCACCGATGTGGTCAAGAATGGTAAGAGTGCTGAAGGCAAACAGCGCTATTGCTGCCGTAACGCCGAGTGTAGGCGCGCCTCATTTATCCTCAACTACAGCTACCGGGGATACTTGCCCGAGGTAAAGCAGCAGATCGCCGATATGGCTATGAATGGTAGCGGTATCCGAGATACCGCTCGGGTGCTGAAGATCAGCCCCACCACTGTGATTGAGGAACTCAAAAAAACACCGCCAGCTTGAGAGTGTGAATCGGCCGCTTTTGGAGTCGATGCAGACTCCAAAAGCGGCCATGGTCGTTCGTGTGGAGGAGGCTGAAATGGACGAGATGTGGAGCTTTGTCCAGTCTAAACGGCAACAGCGATGGCTCTGGCACGCGATTGACCATCAAACGGGAGACGTCCTGGCCTATGTGTTGGCTCCCCATGAGGATCAAGCTCTTCAGGCGCTGATGGATCTGTTAACGCCCTTCGGTATTCAGCAGTTTTATACCGATAGCTGGGGCGCGTACTTACGGCTCCTTGACGCCGAAAAACACACGCTGGGGAAGGCCAACACCCAGCGGATTGAACGCAAGCACTTGACCTTACGGACGCGGATCAAACGCTTGGCTCGTAAAACCATTTGCTTCTCCAAATCAGTTGTGATGCATGACACCGTGATTGGCCTATTTATCAACCGCCATGAGTTTGGGCGAGCTATATGACAGGGCTTCAACAGGTCTAGAACACTACCAGGCTTGAGCTTATCCCATAGGCACTCGGTTGCTTGTCGAGGTGGTCTAATTTAGCGCTTCTAGATAGTCGCGGATACGGTTGCGGCGCTTAGGTTGACGCAGCTTTTGCAGCGCCTTCGACTCGATCTGGCGCACCCGCTCGCGGGAGAGCTCTAGGGCACGGCCAATTTCAGCCAGAGAATAGGGAGTGCCGTCGCCCAAACCAAAGCGCATGTTGATCACGTCTTGTTCACGGGTGGTGAGGTCGGCCATCAGTTGTTGCAGGTCGACGCGTAGCGACTCGCGAATCAGCATATCTTCGGGCGACATGGAGTCAGCTTCAAGCAGATCACCCAGTTCAGTGTCACGGTCTTTGCCTACCTTAGTTTCAAGGGAAACAGCCCGCGGCACTCGCAGCAGCACTTCGCGCACTTGGGGTGCGGTCATATCCAGCTCCCGAGCGATGTCT
>JBCBSL010000748.1:0-1446 GCA_039819145.1 Cyanobacteria bacterium J06638_22 | reverse complement strand
GTCATTGGCGTATTGAGACCCGACTCGAATAGCAACACAAACGTGAGGATGACAATGAGTACGCGCGCTTCTGCAAGTCGTCAACGAAACCCGCAACATCTTGTCCGTCGATCTGAGCAAAAACGTATGGCTCTCAACGCAATGAGCAATATTCGTAAAAGATGGGCGCTAAGACATACATCTAGAACATTACTTGGGGCGTCGCCCGACAGCCCAGAATTTGACATTTCCGATGATACGCTGCTGCGGCAACGAGCACTCTCCGAGGCGCGGAATGGGCATTTCTGTGAGGCGATCGTACTGTTCGATCGGCTTTTGCGATTTAACCCATACAGTGCCAGAGACTACAATAACCGCGGACTGGTGCATTTCCAAAGCGGCAACATGGATGCGGCTCTGGCGGACTATAACCAGGCACTTTGTCTCAACCCTTATCTAGATGGGGCATACAACAACCGAGCCAATTACTATGCAGCTACGGGCTCATTTTTGGAGGCCGTGCTGGATTATGACGCGGCATTGGATCTCAACCCCGACAACATTCGCGCATGGATTAATCAAGGCATTACCTTTCGCGACTTGAAGATGTATGACCGTGCGCTCGAAAGCTTGGACATTGCTCTGACCATGGGGGTGCTCACTAGCCATGTCTTTGCCGAGCGAGGACGGACGCAGCATCTGCGGGGTGATTGGAATTGTGCGATCGCCGACTACCAGCGAGCGCTGGCCTGTATCGATGAACCTGATGCGATCGCCCCTGGCTCTAGCTATCGCTTGCAGTGTCAGGTCAACCATTGGATTGAAGATCTACTCAGCCCCCTCGAAACTCCCTTTGAAGGCTAAATCCTGAGGCCTGACACGAAATTCGCGTCATCCTGAGTAAATTTGTCGATTCTACGGCTGCGTCGCGGTCACACAATCAACAGAACGCGTCTTTGTTAAGTACGACGGATGCATTAGGTTGATGGGATGAGTGCATTGCACCTACCCCATCAGCGAATTTGGATCACGGAAAATGAGAGTTTCAGCATATAAGATGATCGGATGGTCGACAGGGGTTTGAGGAATAGCGTGCAAGCCCATTCGGTTATCCGACGCCTCATTCCTTCTATGCCAAGGGGGTGATGTTCCAAACCCCTCAGAATGCCGTCGATTGAAGCTTCTCCCTCCTCTTTCCGGGTGGATCAGATATTTCTACTGCGTTACCCATCCACAGTTTGTGCAAATGCCCTTTACAATTGTTTAATGAGTCTGGAAATCTAGTACTGTTGCCGACGGCAAAACGAGGTTTTGTAATCCACATCACACGGTTGAAACCCGCCCAGCTACAGAAACTCTAGTCCTCTTCCTTTGAGTTTGTCTCAAAGGCATCCACCCACGGTTCGTCGTACAAACCTAGAGAGCAGTTATGAAAAAAGACATCTCACGCTATCGCAACATCGGTAT
>JBCBSL010000747.1:0-1447 GCA_039819145.1 Cyanobacteria bacterium J06638_22 | reverse complement strand
ATACATGACGCTAAAAACACGACGCCAAAAACGCAACCGAATAACAAGTATAGCGTTACGTGCTTGAGTAAAACCAATTATTTTTGGAACGTTTTACAGCACAAGCCTTTCCAGAAGCCGAGGATTTCTAGAAACCATTGGTATTGATCCACAGGCATAAGGCTACATATCGGACAAATGGGTCCTGGAAATGGAAAAAATAAGGGAGGAGGCGATCGCCTCCTCCCTTATCCGAAGCTCCTGTCAAAAGCCCCAGCCAAGATTTGGGCCTGGTTCTAGAAGCCCCACTTGCGGCGAGGCCCCACATCCAAGTGGATGATGTGGGCCCGGTTTCCGGCATAGGTACCAACACCACCAGGCCACCAGGCGATCAGCTCTCGTGCGACTTGACGCCCATTCATTCCAGAAACAACTAGATCCGCTGCCTTGCCACCAAGATGCTGGCTGCGGCGTGCGCCACCAACACGGCTATTGTAGGGTTCAGGTCGATACCAGGAGGTAACGCGGAAGGAGCGTCCAAGCTGCTCCCGTGCTTTTTGTAATGGCTCAGCTAGCGCCAGAATATTATCGACTTCTGCTTTAGTTCTGGGGATGCGGGCACCGTTTTTAGTCGCTTCTGCCCAGGTAAAGTTGCCATTGGGAATGATGGGCTGTGCCAAATACACTGTGCCATGGCCCGGTAGGTCAATCGTAGGGCCGCTGAAGGTGGTTGGAGATGCCGCTGTCGTGGCGGCAGCAGTTGAAGTGGCAGTGGTCTGAGCCGGACGGTTGCGGGCTTCGGGGAGGGGATACACTACGTCGTCATCAAACTCGACTTGGGCATGGTTTTCATCTACATACCAGGTGCTCAATCCATTGATAAATTCGCGGCGATCGCCAATAGCAAAGCGAATGTGGTCATCGAATTCGCCAGATGCATCAGCCCAAGCATAGGAATGCAACTCAAACGTCATTCCATCTTTGACCTCATGCTTTTCGTCATCGCTTAGCTCTGAGGCATCAACGGGGCGACGCTTCACCACCGTATCTTCGGTAATCCGCAAAATTTGAATCGCTGTCTGTTCTTCCCACGGATAAACTAATTCGCCATCAAACTCGACTTCAATGTCTCGGTTGAACACGTACCAGGTGTTGAAACCGTTGATGTTGTCATCTTTTAATGCAAAGCGAACATGCTCATTGAAGTTACCCTTATCATCAGCCCAGGCATAGGAATGAATGGGATAGACCGTGCCAGACTTTACGGTATAAAGCTGGTCGTCGGGTAACTCATGAGATTGTTCTGGCTCACGTTTGAGCAGCGTATCTTTGACGACTTTAAGAACTTGATTAGCCATAATTAAAGAGATAGATGCGTGGAAGTTGACGTTATATAGCGCTCCGACTTGACTCCTGAAAGCATACTGAGACTGAAAACTTTGCCTAGCAAGGCTTCTGACTTAAAGTC
>JBCBSL010000746.1:0-1451 GCA_039819145.1 Cyanobacteria bacterium J06638_22 | reverse complement strand
CAGCATGCCACGGTGAATACGTTCCCGGGCCTTGTACACACCGCCCGTCACACCATGGGAGTTGGTTCTACCCGAAGCTGGTGCGCTAACCGCAAGGAGGCAGCCAACCACGGTAGGGTCAGCGACTGGGGTGAAGTCGTAACAAGGTAGCCGTAGGGGAACCTGCGGCTGGATCACCTCCTTTCTAAGGAATAGAGCCTGTCCGTTTCGACGGATTGGCCCCTCGGCGATGGGTCACAAACCCGCCGCCGGACCGTCGTCCCTCGTATCCCTTCTCGACAACGTCTGTTGTGGCCTTTCGGTCTAAACCGAGGCCGCGGCCGATGCCGGGTTCGATTGCCGCAACTCTGTGCCGCAAATTGGGGGCATAGCTCAGTTGGGAGAGCGATAGCTTTGCAAGCTATAGGTCACCGGTTCGATCCCGGTTGCCTCCACCATGCGCTTTGCAAGGGGCGTGCGGATTGCGAGCCGGCTTTTCAAGTTAGCGACGAGATGACGTTGTCGACGGGTTCCAACAATGTTTCCGGACCCAACGTGCTGGCCCATCTGTGGCGAGCCGTCCGGAAGGGTGTTTGACATGGTGAAGAGGATGCTGACGATTTGACGCAATCATTCATTGCTTTCGGGTGATGGGTGGCTGAACAGATCGTCTGCAAAGTTAAGCATCCGATCGTGCCTTATGTTTGCCGCAAGGCGAGCGACAAGGTGGATCGAAATGCTTAGTGCAAGCACGCAAAATGACAATCGAATGTGAGCTCAACCACGCTTTCTGATCCAGGCGGTCGCGTCTGAGGATGAGGCGGTGTCTGGTTGGTTCTGCGTTCGGTGTTTTGCGGGTATTGCTGGGATCAAGCGCATAAGGGCATCTGGTGAATGCCTTGGCGCCAAGAGGCGATGAAGGACGTGGCACGCTGCGATATGCCATGGGGAGGGGCGAGCACCCGTTGATCCGTGGATTTCCGAATGGGGCAACCCACCGCTTTAGCGGTATCGCTGGCTGAATACATAGGTTAGCGAAGCAAACCCGGGGAACTGAAACATCTCAGTACCCGGAGGAAAGGACATCAACCGATACTCCGTTAGTAGTGGCGAGCGAACGCGGACCAGGCCAGTGGCACTTTTGACAAAACCGGAACTGTCTGGAAAGGCAGGCCATAGCGGGTGATAGCCCCGTACGGGTAAACGTCGATTGTGTCCTCGAGTAGGGCGGGACACGTGAAATCCTGTCTGAACGTGGGGGGACCACCCTCCAAGCCTAAGTACTCCTTGGCGACCGATAGTGAACCAGTACCGTGAGGGAAAGGTGAAAAGCACCCCGATAAGGGGAGTGAAAGAGACCCTGAAACCGGATGCCTACAATCAGTGGGAGCCTCCTTGTGGGGTGACCGCGTACCTTTTGCATAATGGGTCAGCGAGTTCGTGTGTGATGCAAGCTTAAGCCGATAGGCGAA
>JBCBSL010000745.1:0-1456 GCA_039819145.1 Cyanobacteria bacterium J06638_22 | reverse complement strand
AGCGACTATTCTGCTGTTTTTTGTTGCTCAAGATAAAAAATTGACCATTTGGGAAGGGTGGTTGTTTTACATTATCTACATTTGGTTTATCGGGGAAACCTATAATTTTCTCTAAGAGCATGTTTTAAAAGTCGAACGCAGTGATATTTTATGCCAATCGCCGCACCAGTATCCGTATCATCGCCAGGTAAATAAATGTCTCAGAACTGTCTGGTAATTTCTCGTAGTCGCGCACCAAGCGACGACAGCGCATCAACCAGCCAAACGTTCGTTCCACGACCCATCGCTTTTTGAGCAGGACGAAGCCTTTGGTCTGCTCAGGACGCAGCACCACCTGCACCAGCCAACGACAAACATCCATTACCCACATCATGAAGTCGGGGCCCTTAAAGCCGCCATCGGCCCAGATAATGTGGAGCCGGGAGACCTTCTTTGCCATCGCTTTGACCCGTTTGAGCACCGCTTGAGCCCCCGTTCGTTCCGCTACACTGGCTGCACCGACCCAGACCCGTAGCACTAAGCCCAAGGTATCAACCACCGCAAATCGCTTACGCCCTTTAATTTGCTTGCCCGCGTCAAAGCCCACATCCTCGTGAACCATCGCATCACTTTTGACGCTCTGACTATCGATGACCGCTTCGGACGGACTCGCCTTACGACCTTGCACCAAGCGCTCTTGACGGTACAACTCGTCATAAATGGCGATCCAAACGCCATCCTTTTTCCAGTTGCGAAAGTAGGTGTACACCGTTGACCACGGCGGAAAGTCTCCAGGCATCGCTCGCCATTGAATCCCGGTGGTCAGCACATAGAAAATGGCATTGAGGATGGCCCATAAATCGACCTCGCGAGGCCGTCCCCCTGGTTTTGCTGGAGGCAATAGCGGTTGAAGGCGTTCAAACTGGTCTTTGGTGAGGTTACTCGGATACACTTTACTCATTGGCCCACTCCAGTGCTCAATGGATACAATACGTTGCAGCATACACTGAGTGGGCTTTTTTACCTCATACCCCAACTTTTAAAACACGCTCTTAGGAAAATTAGGACAAGTTATCTATGGCTACTGATTATCGTTATCAAGTTGGAGGAAGTCTTCCAGCGAACGCCCTTACTTATGTAAAACGTCAGGCTGATGATGAGTTTTATAATGCCCTGAAAGCTGGCGAGTATTGCTACGTTCTGAATTCGCGGCAAATGGGTAAGTCTAGCCTGCGAGTCCGGGTGATGAGGCGGCTACAAGAGAGCGGAGTTGTCTGTGGCTTCGTGGATATCAACTCTATTGGGAGTAGTGGCATTACTCAAGACGAGTGGTATCTAGGTTTTCTGCGACGGTTAGCACGGAGCTTGCGTATTCAAACTCCAACGTTGCAGTGGTGAAATCAACAGAAGGGCCTTTCACCCGTCCAGAAACTTACAGAGTTTGTTGAAGATGTTCTGCTACAGGAAATTACTCAGC
>JBCBSL010000744.1:0-1464 GCA_039819145.1 Cyanobacteria bacterium J06638_22 | reverse complement strand
CAAGCAGCCATCCGACGGCTGGTGTAAGCATTGCCACCAGGAGCAATCAGTTGAGGCTGCTTGCCTGCGCGATATGGAAATTGTTTTGCGCTATGTCACCTACGCTATTTTCACCGGTGATGCCAGCGTTCTCAACGATCGCTGCCTCAACGGTCTGCGGGAAACTTACTTGGCGCTGGGCGTTCCTGGTGGCTCTGTTGCCGCAGGTGTGCAGAAGATGAAAGACTCTGCGCTTGGGATTGCTGGCGACACGAATGGCATCACTCGGGGCGACTGCAGCTCCCTGATGGCAGAAGTTAGCAGCTACTTTGATCAAGCTGCTGCTGCCGTTAGCTAATAACCTTCGAACGGCTATCTGGGTTCACACCCAATTCGTTTTTTCGCATTGCTGAAATCTAAATTCATACTGTGTTGGGAGAAGAATTCAAATGAAAACCCCTTTAACTGAAGCAGTTGCGGCGGCTGATTCTCAAGGTCGTTTCCTCAGCTCCACTGAAATGCAAGTTGCCTTCGGACGGTTCCGTCAGGCAGCTGCTAGCTTGGAAGCTGCAAAGACCTTGAGCAGTAAGGCGCAAAGCCTAGCTGAAGGTGCTGCAAATGCCGTTTACAAAAAGTTTCCTTACACGACCCAAATGAACGGAGCAAATTTTGCTGCCGACCAGCGGGGTAAGGACAAGTGCGTCCGCGACATTGGCTACTACGTCCGTATGGTGACCTACTGCCTGATTGCGGGTGGTACTGGCCCCATGGATGACTACCTACTGAGTGGATTGGCAGAGATCAATCGAACCTTTGATCTGTCTCCAAGTTGGTATGTTGAAGCTCTGAAGCATATCAAAGCAAACCATGGTTTGAGTGGCGATCCGGCTGTTGAGGCAAATTCCTACCTCGATTATGCGATCAATGCCCTGAGCTAGTGCTTGAGTCCCCCTGTTGAATGCCCAGAGCCTATAACGCAGCGAATGCTAGGGGCTGTTATCAATTAGGCGCAAAAGTTTTTCTACAGACGCGTTTGCAGGCCCTAGCTCATGGTGTTGGGGCGATCGCGTAAACACTTCCTGTAAGGCTTCTGCAATCAATTGATGACGCGCCCTAAGGCCTTAGCAAATCGTGCCGTAAGGTTCTGGGCAAAAAGGGTCTCAAAGCTTATTTGAAATGTTGATTTTTCCTGCATGGTATGTAGGAAAAATCAACATATATTGGGGCATTTCAAACAGCCTCGCGATCACTTTTTAAGTGGATGTTCTGAATAGACGTGCTCAAACGTAAGGAGAAGTCATGACCACTTCAACCATGAGCCAGTTAGGAATTGAGCCATTTGTTAGCAGCGCTCCGGTCGAATTGCGAGCAAATTGGGCCGAGGGAGATGTGCAAGCGGTCATTAATGCTGCCTATCGGCAGATATTTGGCAATGACCATGTGATGCAAAATGAGCGCTTAACCAGTGCTGAATCTCTCCTACGG
>JBCBSL010000743.1:0-1468 GCA_039819145.1 Cyanobacteria bacterium J06638_22 | reverse complement strand
CGTGACGTACTCCCTACGCTGACCGCTTCGCGGTACAGCGAGGGCTTCTCCTCCCGGAATGGGATTCGCGTTTTTGAGTGAGGCGAACGCCCAACCCCACTTTCTTGATAAGTATCCCGGAATTTACATCACGCGGTATGGACGCTCCACAATGAGGGCATTCATGCCAGCGGTCAGATAGCTCTTTGGGAACTCGCTTCAGGCAAATTGCACAATGCTGGGACGTGCCAGCAGGATTGACCTTCACGACCAACCGCCCAGCTTTTGCAGCTTTGTACGGAAGGATTTCGTTCAAGAACCCTGCTATCCCGGCATCGGCAAGGCTTTTATTCAACCCCGACTTAGCCGATTGACCATTGGGGAGAAACGCCCCATCTTCTCTCTGTTTCGGCTTGTTACGTCGGGCCATATTGGAAACCTTCAGATCCTCAACAAAGATCACTTCGGCTTTGTCGATGAGCTCTTGAGCGGTTTCAAACTGCCACTGCTTCCGTTGCCGCGCAATGCGCTGATGCAGCTTGGCAATGCGCTCATTCAACTTGCGGCGGGAGGTTGAGCCTTTTGCTCTGGCGTCTCGCTTCGTCTGTAGCTTCGCCAGCTTTGCTTCAGATTGTCGGTAAAACTTGGGTGGCTGTTTCGTCGCGCCATCTGAGCAAGCGATGAAGTATTCCAGGCCAGCATCTACCCCGATACTGTTTGCCTCAGTTGGGTGGATTTCGACAACGGGCAGGTCAGGGACTGATTTGTCTTCTAGGGTTAACGTCACATACCATCCGTCAGCCTTCTTGGTAACCAATGCCCGCTTTATCGCAAAGCTGTCGGGCACGGGGCGGTGTTGAATGAGCTTGATCTCACCAAGCTTCGGTAGTGTGACCTGATTGACCTGGAGGCAATCTGGCTGGACTCGTTGGTACGCAAAGGTGCGATAGCGATGCTTTCCCTTAAACCGAGGCTTACCGCTACGCTTCCCATTTTTGTCGCCTTTGATAAACCGTGCAAATGCAAGGTCTACCCGCTTCACCATGTCTTGCAAGACATCGGCGTGAATATCGCCGTACCATTCTCGCGCTTGTTTAAGCGGCACTAATGATCGCTTTTGTCCGTAGTATTCAGGCGGCTCTCTGGGGTCAGCGATACTGCAAACCAACGGGCAAGCGTTGACCGGGCAGCGGTTCATCTCCCACCAGTCAAAGCGATCGCCTAGCATCCAATTGTACTGGGAGCGCAACATGTCAAGCCACTTATCCATCCGGCATCGCTGCTCGTATGTTGGTAATAGCTTGTACTGGTAGGCTAATTTCATAGCATCATCGTAGCAAATCTAACAGAACGCAATCAAACCGATAGACTGCGCCAATCCATCAGAAGTTTGGGCCTCTCAGGAGCATTGAGCCCCGTCGACGCACCCGCTATTCCTCCCGACACTGACCTTTCGGGTACAGTGCGCGGCTCCTAGCGGTTAAGCTGA
>JBCBSL010000742.1:0-1476 GCA_039819145.1 Cyanobacteria bacterium J06638_22 | reverse complement strand
TTCAGAGTCTAGAACAGCAGTTTCAGCAAGCGTTACCCGACTATGTGGAAACGGGTTACTACACGGATGGGCGTACGGATGAAGAAATCCAAGCCAGAGAAACCTGGGCTGCGGAGTGGGCCGAACAGGATGCCGCGATCGCCCCTTTCTTAGGCATGTGGGTCGCGATCGAAGAAGACCTGATGATCTTTCCAGGCCCCGTCGTTGGGGAAGTTTGTATTGTTGACAGCCACCTAGATGAAAGCATGTTCTATACCGGCATGGTGATAGACGGCAAGCTCTATAGAGCCCATTTAAGATCTTAGGTAGCGGCTGCAAGCCGCTTGAGCATTAGCCTGACAAAGCAAAAGTCCATTTGAGCCTTAGCATTGACCAGCGTCCGTTCAAAGTTCTTCACTAGGCTTTTGCATCTTTCCATCCAAGCGTTGGAACGCTCAATCACCCAGCGCGTGGCAATCGGCACAAATCCCGTTTTGCCTGCTGCGGCCTTTTCGGCCTTCGACGGCTTCGGCGCTAGCTCAAACCGGATTTTGTTCATAATCTTGGGATACTCTTTCTCGAGCGCTTCAGTCAACGTATCCGGATGGTAGCCGTGGTCTAACAAAATGGTGATTTTGGGGATGTTCACCGGCTTGGCTCGAAAGTAATCAAGGTTGCGGATGAGCATTTCAATCAGTCCAGCATCGTCGGTAACATTTGCCGGGGTGCAAAGGCTGAAAAACGGAAAGCCAAGCGTATCAACCGCTAGATGCCGTTTGATACCATTCGTCGCTTTATAAAAACAGAACCCTTTTGACGCGACACTCGCATTACAGGTGTTCTTCACCGCTTGCGAGTCAATCATGATTAATGTGGTCCATTGAGGCTTTTTTTTCCTGCTCTCTGACCTGTTTATGAAGCACTTGCATCAACTTCTCAATCGTGCCGACTTTGCGCCACTCGTTGTAGTGATAAAAAACCGTCGAGTAGGGCGGCAGGTCTTTGGGCAAGTCTTCCCAGTTGCAGCCATTTTTCAGTCGGTAGAGCATCCCATCGAGCAGCTCACGATAGCTCCAATCGAGCGGTCGAGTCTGTTTCTTCTGAGGCAATATTTCGGGCAACAGGGGATTGAGGATTTCCCATTCTTTATCGGTTAAACTGCTTGAGTAGCTCATTCTCCTTTGCTTTGGCGTCTTCTTTCATGGTGGCGCAACTGTCAGAAGATTTCAAATGGGCTCTATACTATGAGTCTAACGTCTTGGCCGTCTTAGCACAGTTTAAGAACTTAGACTCAATATCTTGAGCTGAAAGGGGGGGAGAAAACAGATATCCCTGTCCAAATTGACAGTCTAGATTTTCCAAAATCTCTAACTGTTGAGGTGTTTCAATACCTTCTGCGATCGCGTTTAGTCCAAGCTGTTGACTCAGCGTAATAATGGTGTTGACGATCTTTCGATTTTGGTCATCCATTTCCATTTGCCCCACAAAGGAGCGATC
>JBCBSL010000741.1:0-1482 GCA_039819145.1 Cyanobacteria bacterium J06638_22 | reverse complement strand
GTCCGAGACAGCAGATTCACGGCATTACGGTCTATGTCATGGCGATGTGGTTGGCCTGAACATGCTGTATGACAATGGCCACATCTGGGTGCTGGACTTTGAACTGGGATGCTACTGTTGGCGGTGTTACGACTTTTCTGTCCTGCTGATGTGTGATTATCTAGTGCCCATCTGGCAGATAAGTAGGCAGTTTGAATTAAATGTAAGATAGCAGAGCAGCTTGAGTTATGCTTTATGCCCGCCCCGTTGCGCATCACTTTAACCGAGGAGGAAGAGCTTACCCTAAGCGAGCTACGGGAAGCCCAGACAGTGCCCTATCGAACTCGTGACCGAGCGCACATGTTGCGGTTGAATGCCCAAGGGCTGAACGTGCCTGCCATCGCTGAGATCTTTCAGTGTCATCAACATACGGTCAGAGCGACTCTGAGGCGGTGGGAAAGGTATGGACTCGGTGGACTGTGGGAAGCCCCAGGCCGTGGTGCAAAACCCAAGTGGCACTCGTCAGATCTCGAGTATCTAACCGAGTGCTTGGCGCAAGAACCTCGAACGTATAACAGTGCTCAATTGGCTCAAAAGTTGAAGCAGGAACGCTTGATTGACTTAAGCGGAGACCGATTGCGGCGATTGCTCAAAAAAAAGATATCGGTGGAAACGGACACGACACAGCCATAAACGGAAGCAAGACCCGCTCCAGAAAGCCCTCAAGCAAGCTGACTTAGATACCTTGATACGGGCGGCTGAGGATGGGCATCTCGACCTCAAATACTTGGATGAAGCCGGATTCTGCCTGTGGAGTCCAGTCAGCTATAGCTACAGTCCGATTGGAGAGCAGAAGCGGATGGAGCAAACCCCGGCCCGCTATGGTCGTCGCATTAGCATTTTAGGGTTGTGGCAACCCGAAGACGGGTTCGAGTATGCCCTCTCTCAAGGCGGTTTTAAGGGAAGTAGCTACATTGAGGTGATGGACTGGGTGGCCCAGAAGGCATCACAAACGTTAGCTGAGTCGGGGCGCATCACTGTCATTGTGCAGGATAATGGCTCACTTCATAGGAGTCGCTTGGTGCAGCACCAGTGGCCTCGGTGGCAGGAGCAAGGCCTATTCATCTTCTTTTTGCCGCCGTACTGTTCGGAAATGAACCCAATTGAGGCCCAGTGGCGGCAATTGAAAGCCCACGAAATTGCAGGCCAAATGTTCGACAACGAATACGATTTGGCCATGACCGTCATTGAGGGTATGGAGGCACGAAGCAAAGCCGGAAATTACCCGCTAGAACGTTTTATATTTAATTCCACCTAGCTACTTAGCAGAACCCAACCGATCCCGCTCGGGTGTTCGGCTTCACTTCGTTTCATCTGACCTACCTTTGCCGATTTGTCAGTCTTGCAGAGTAGAGGGTCGTCCGGTCAAGCGCTGAAAGAGTAGCTGAATCCCTAATAAGAACAATCCCAGGCCAGCTAAGCCAAAAACGCCAGCTCCTAGGG
>JBCBSL010000740.1:0-1486 GCA_039819145.1 Cyanobacteria bacterium J06638_22 | reverse complement strand
CCAAGCTTCCGATCGCTCCAGTATTTCAGATGCTTCTTTTGCAGAGAATCTGAAGGCTGTCCCTGGCTTGTGCTTTTGACGCAATAGAATCCATAGCTTGTACGTTGTTGGATTCGCTTCGCTGAGTAACTGGGAGGCGGTCGGTGTTATTGGGGCGAAGGGTTCAGTTATCACGCTTTCCTCCTTCCTCCTTTGCTTGGCGTAGGCATTGGAGAGCTATTTCACGGTCTTCAGTCACCTGCTGTTCACCATTTAGGTTAATTGCGGCAATCCAACCGCACATCTTACACAAACTGTTGTGAAGTCCAGGAATTTGTATTGGTGAACCACACTCGACATGCCAGCCGTATCGACTAGGCTCTAAGTTCGGTGTGGTTGCTCTGACGTTCAGACATTCTGATTGTTGTCTGAGTCTTTCGGGTTGTTTTGGATGTTTTGCTTCTTTGTGAAGCAATTGTATGGACGTCTCTTGTGAGAACAAAGATATTTGTGACATTTTGAGGGGCCGTAGCTAAATTTGCAGGAAAAATATTGATATGAAGTCTTCCAATTCGGCGATCGCCCCTCTCACAGAAAGCAATCAACTATCCAACCCGTCACCCCATCACCCCTTGTAACCTCCACCCAATTTGCATCCCTATTCCCCGTAACCGTCACAACAGCTCCGCGAGGCAGGTAAGCAATGGTATTGAGATCCCTAGGGGCGAATTGCAGAGCAGCTCCCGAAGGAATCTCATTGCAATTGTCGATCGTCAAATTGTAGGAAGCCGATTCAGGCGGTGGTAGCGTCCCCGATGGTGAAGGAACTTCAGGGGGAGCGGGTAACGGTAGGGCGGGTTCTGATGGCAAAGAGTTAAGAGTGGAAGCTTCAGATAGGGTCAAGGATGGCTCCGATGCGTGAGGTCGGAGGGTTGCGACCCCAGCTCCAATGCTTGCGCTCAGCAAGAAACCCGCGAACAGAAATCTAGTCATACTCATGGTGTCGGCCTACTTTGTTGGATGAAGTGGGTAGAGTCGAGCTAGAGCAAATTTGGAGTTTTTAGCGGCTCTAGAGGCTAAAAAACGGACATTTCAGGGGCACTATTGGGGCAAAAGACTCTAAGCAATCCAGGGGAAAACTCCAAAAACTCCAAAAACTCCAGGGCAAAACTCCAGCTATCCAGCTTGCTTGGAGTGGATGGAGGCTTGTAAATCCCTGTCTAAAACACGTTTGCAGTTCGCGCAGACCAGGCGGGGCGATCCATCAGCGTACTTTCCTTTACGGTGCGGCCTGCCTTTATGCCCACAACTAGGACAAATGGGGGAGTCGGAACCTATTAGCCCCAAAGCCTCTTGGTTTTGCCGGGGAGCGGTGATCATAGCTCCGGCGGGGAAACTGACATCTCGCAATTTCCCGCAGTAGTCGCTATAGGGCGGGATTTGGATGAAGAAGGGTTCTGCCTTCCTGGGGCTGACGATCAGGGCAATGCGATAGGCATCGGGCGTT
>JBCBSL010000739.1:0-1487 GCA_039819145.1 Cyanobacteria bacterium J06638_22 | reverse complement strand
AGCGTATCAGCATCAAGAGAAATAGACGTTGTCATAAATTCCTGAAATACGGCTTTGGTTTGTCCGCGTGGATGCGCAGTACCCCTGGCTACCCCTCATCTTGGATTGGGAGTCGGGCGAGTTAGCACGCTACACAGCAATGCTTGTGCCCCATCAGTTCAGTCCCCAAGAAGGTATTCAGTTCAATCCTGAGGCGCTGGAGATCTTTGTCATGAGCAAAGTCTTTGTTTGTTTTGCCTGGATGCAGCAGCACAACTGTATGAGCCAGATCCGCCTCCAATTCATGACCAAGATGCTGGGCTACGAGCTAGACGAAGGCTTCTTCGCATTGCTGAGTGCATAATCACGGCGACGAGCGAAACGCCGCACCATCGCGATTTCTCAAACAATGAATTTTTGCAGGTCACGACAGTGGCTTTTACTCAAATAGCCGCTAGTTAGTCACCCGAGCATTCTGACTAGTTTGGGGGCAATCTTTGAGTTGCTTATCCGCCCCATACTTTTTGCAACACGGTGTCAGCGCTGAGGTTGGCTAGCTCTCCATTGGGAGCTGCGATCGCCAAAAACTTGTCACCCGCTGGCATAATCTCGTCGGATTTGTCGCTTCCCATCATCCCCAGTGTGAAGACCTCCAGGGCGATCCCAAATTGCATGGGAACGCCTGGTGTGCAGACCATCAAGTTGGCGCCTGCAATCATTGCGGCCTGTTGCCCCCAAGTAGTTGGTGCTGTCACCACTAGGTCGGGAATGGCATCGGCTAGGGCGGTTGCCCAATCTGCGTTACCCCCGTCCTTTAGGGCTACCAAAGGTAGCGAAGGTTGCTTCTCGCGGAAATCTTGAGCGATCGCCTGCCAGCGCTCCAACGGATAGGTGCGCCCCTCCTCGTCATTGTTGTAGAACACCACATAACCGCCGCCCCCAATGTTCAGGCGCTTTTGCTCGGCTTCGGCCCAATCCAGCTCATTCCGTCCTAGCTTCAGTGAAAGGGCTGGGCAGGCGATCGCGGCGTCAAATCCAGCAATCAAATCGTGGTAAACCTTGGGACGGTATTGCTCGGGGCGATAGGGCACCGTCTGGGTGAGAAACTTCTTGCTGTCTGTGCCATACCCAATGCGGGTTGGGGTTCCGGCTAGCCACAGCAACAGCCCTGCTGACCAGCCATCGCTCACGGTGAAGGCCACATCATAATAGCGATCGCGCAGGATACCCAATAGGTTGGCCCAATCCGCTGGACTGTTGTAGGACTGGAATGCGAAGGGGATCGTACTGCTGACCGATTTGGATAGGCGATAGATAGGCAGGGCACTGGATTCTGCCACAACAGCGATCTCCATGTTGGGATAGGCTTGCTTCAAACCATCCAGTGCCGGAAAGCAGAAAATTTGATCTTCAAGTCCGCCGGGAATGAGCGCAACAGCTTTCATAAAGATTTCGTTACAGATTTCGCTCTTATTTTAGGGGAACACGGTCAAGGGAAACGGATGGAT
>JBCBSL010000738.1:0-1491 GCA_039819145.1 Cyanobacteria bacterium J06638_22 | reverse complement strand
AAGGCGGCAAAGGGTCATGAACAATTGATAATGAACTCATTGCTCAGCATTTATTAGTGGTTATGGGTAGCGTTGCCGACAGTCGCATCAAACTCTCTCAGTTGCGGGCCTTTGTGGCGATCGCTCAGCACCAAAACTTTGGCGAGGCCGCGCTGGATATGGGGGTGACGCAATCGACTGTGAGCTATGCGATCGCCGCCCTTGAAGAAGCGCTGGGTGTCGTACTGCTGAATCGCGGACGCCATGGTGCCACCCTCACCGCCTGCGGGAAGGAAATGCTAGCCGATGCCCAGCATATTCTGAAATTACTCGATCGCCTGCATCACACGGCCAACCGCAATCGGGGGCTAGAAGGGGGCGAAGTTCGCATCGCCACGCCCCGCAGCGTCGCAACCCATCTGTTGCCCCGTGTCATTGCCCAGTTCCGCGAAGATTTCCCTCAAGTCAACATTGTCATTACCGAGCATGGCTACTATTCCAACGTTGAGCAGGAGGTGCGAGACGGGCAAGCCGATATGGGGTTTACGGTATTGCCCATAGGGGATGGACTGGAGGTGCAGCAGGAGTTTCAGGATGATTTCTTGGTGCTCTTCCCGCCCAATAGCTTGAGCGATGATGCGCCTCTGACGTGGGAACAGCTTGCGACCCTCCCGATGATTATGACGCCTCTGTCCGCACCCCACCGCCACGCCCGTTCTGTTGTCGATCATCTCGCTCAATTCGGCTGCACCCTCAACGTTGCCTACGAAGTGCAGCAGGATTCAACCCTCGTCAGCATGGTGCAGCAAGGCTTAGGAGCTGCCGTCGTGGCACGCCTTGCCGCCGAACCCATTCCTTCCGACATCCAAATTCGCCCCCTCCCAGAGCCTCTGTCCCGGACGATCGCCCTGATCACAGCCGAGGGTGCCCTGCTTTCCCAAGCGACCTTTGCCTTTTGCGATCGCTTTCAAGCCTTCCTCGACCAGTGGCAAACCAGCGTGGAATGAAGGATCTGCTCAATTCACCGATGCCTGCAACTGAACTTGGAGGGGTTCGTTAGGCAGAATCAATTGTCCTGTATGGGTTGAGGAGGGGGAAGAGGCACTACCCTCCATTGCCCAGAGAAGCCAGCGGCTTCCGACGGGCAAAGCGCTAATCCCGTGCGGCTCAGAGGTCAGCCAGATCAGCGGTAGCTTCGGCAGGGGGGGTGATTTTGATGGGGTGTTGGGAAGAACGGCAGCTAGGGCTTCGAGGACGAGGCGATCGCTCCGAATCGCGCCTGTTTCTGGTGTCCACAAACTAGCCGTCAATCCGCGACGCTGAGCATAAAAGTAAAGAGAAGCTGTGGCCACAACTGCCGATTCAAATGCCTCTTCCGTCCAGACAGCGCGGGTATCCAGCGCCAGGATGATTTCCTGTCCTCCGGTGAACATTTCCAACTCGCGACGGAAGGCGTGACCCGTACCCTGCGCCCTTATCGCTGGGGAGACTCCACGCGCCTGATCCACTGGC
>JBCBSL010000737.1:0-1494 GCA_039819145.1 Cyanobacteria bacterium J06638_22 | reverse complement strand
TGGGGGCCATATGGGTTTTGATCAC
This sequence comes from Cyanobacteria bacterium J06638_22, assembly GCA_039819145.1. GTDB lineage: Bacteria > Cyanobacteriota > Cyanobacteriia > Elainellales > Elainellaceae > Vacuolonema. Next base: position 1,469 of record JBCBSL010000737.1, on the reverse strand, counting down.
CGCAGCACTGCCCAAACGCAGCGGTAGGTGGTAACGCAGCGATAGCTCCGCAACTTGCAAATCGGCACCCAAGCTCACCATGTCAGCAAAAGGGCTCCCCACAGCCTGCAAACAAGCTAACCGGGCTTCATCCATCCAAGCGATCTAGGTGCCGTGCCAAGCGATGCCAGCATAGTCGGTATGGTGAGGATGCACAACGATTGGATACTCAAACCATTCCATAAATATTTTTTGAATTTTCTGCAAAGTAATCCAAGTTGCTAGTAATCAGCTACCCGTTCTAGGGTGTACGCCCAGATGAAATGGGAGACCTTGAGGAGAAACCCTTCAAAGGTGACCGCATGGATGACTTTGGGAAAGCGCCGAGTGATTTGACTAAAGACTGTTTCAATATAGTGGCGAGTGGTCTGCTTGATATAGGCCAAACAAGGACTATCAGCCCGTTTTGAATTGCGCTTGCGACAGCTCATCAGCTGAATCTCATCCGCCTCAGCCAGGTTATCCTCAACCCAATAGTCGGTATAGCCCTTATCGGTATACAACTCACTGCCTGCTGGCAAATTCAACGGGAGGGTTTGCAATCCTCTCACATCATTAGCTGCCCCTGGCAGAAACACCCATTCGACAGGAATGCCGTTGTGGGTCGTGATGAGGTGGATGCGGATGCCATAGAAATAGCGCTTTTTGGAGGCAATATAGCCTCGATAGTGCTCACCCTGCAGGCGTCGCGATTGGGCAATGCGGATGTTATCGCACACTGCTATGGGAAAGGAATCGAGTAGATATTCGACCTTGTCGTTAAGGTGCATCCATAACTGCCCAAATTGCTGTTGCAGGCTGTAGATTAACTCAGCAACGGCATGGAGACGACGATTCAAACGCGAGGGGCTGAGCATCTGAGGAATCAACCCATGCTCATCGAGATAGTCTCGGCTTTGGCGATGGTTGCCGCCGAAGAAGCGAGCTGCAACCAATCCAGTGGTGATGACTTCGGCATCACTGATCTGACGTCGGCTATCTTCGACATGGCCAATTGCTTTGAGCAAATCATCAACAATGCAATAGAGTGCCATAATTTCATTGATCATCGTCCCCTCCGTTAATCTGACTTGGAGGGGATTTTATTACCTTAAGCTCCTAATTGCATAACTAGCAACTTGGGTTATTAGGTACCCCAGCCCCTGAATTTACTCAAGGGCCGATCCATTTGCAAGACATTTGGGGCAACAAGGCTCAGTTACTGATTGAGCAACTCAGTGAACTGCCAACGTGGCAAGCGCGGTTTGCTTGGGTCGATCGCATGCTTTCAGAAAAAGCATCCACCTTTAGCACAGGCGTCTTGCCGGAAATTCAATGGGCGTGGAAACAACTCGATGTCCATGGCGGGTGTCTTTCCATCCGCCAACTTGCGAAAACGATCGGTTGGAGCGATCGCTATTTTGCTGTCCGCTTCCGAGAGCAAGTTGGCA
>JBCBSL010000736.1:0-1504 GCA_039819145.1 Cyanobacteria bacterium J06638_22 | reverse complement strand
GTAGATTGATAAAGAGAAATTTCCCACTCGCACACCCTTCGACCATCTAAAACTTCTGTTCAATGAATACTGCGAATCCATTTGCAAATTCTGGGGCCAATTCTGGACTACACTTGGGTCAATCCGGCGGTAAAAATCTTGAGATGCCGGATGAAAGCGGGAACGACATGGTTCTACCAAGTAACATTGCCAGAATTAAAGTCATCGGTGTTGGTGGCGGCGGTTGTAATGCAGTCAATCGAATGATTGCCAGTGATGTCGCTGGGGTCGAGTTTTGGGTGATCAACACCGACGCTCAGGCGCTTGGCAACGCCAACACACAGAATCAATTGCAAGTCGGTCAGAAGTTAACTCGTGGGCTAGGTGCAGGCGGAAATCCGGCGATTGGGCAAAAGGCGGCAGAAGAGTCCCGCGATGAGCTAGCCACAGCACTCGAAGGGTCTGACTTGGTCTTCATCACCGCAGGCATGGGCGGTGGCACCGGGACGGGCGCAGCTCCTGTCGTTGCAGAAGTCGCCAAAGAGGTCGGAGCGCTCACCGTTGGGGTTGTGACGCGCCCCTTCACATTTGAAGGTAAGCGACGCACCTCTCAGGCAGAAGAAGGAATTGCCGCGTTGCAAAGCCGAGTCGATACCCTCATCATTATTCCTAATGACAAGTTGTTGACCGTCATTTCTGAACAAACACCCGTCCAGGAAGCTTTTCGCGTTGCCGACGACATCCTGCGGCAAGGGGTTCAAGGGATTTCGGACATCATCACGGTTCCTGGTTTGGTGAACGTAGACTTTGCCGATGTGCGCGCCGTGATGGCCGATGCGGGTTCAGCCCTGATGGGAATTGGCATCGGCTCTGGCAAGTCCCGCTCCCGCGAGGCGGCAATGACAGCGATTTCCTCGCCATTGCTGGAGTCGTCCATTGACGGGGCACGAGGCGTTGTCTTTAATATCACGGGTGGCAGCGACTTGACCTTACATGAGGTGAATTCCGCCGCGGAGATCATCTATGAGGCCGTTGACCCCAATGCCAATATCATCTTTGGTGCTGTGATTGATGAGCGGCTTCAGGGAGAAGTGCGGATTACTGTCATTGCGACAGGCTTTGCCGCCGATGCTGTGGGTGCCAATGCAAAGGTCTCACCCCTTAGCAAGCGAGCAACAACGGTTTCACCCCTCGGTGCTGTCCCCCCCGGTTCTCCCCCAGGAACTAAGCCTGGCCTGGATATTCCAGAATTCCTCCAGCGGCGGCGTCCAACCCGCTAGGAGGGTGACCATCAGGATCGCAAGGATGGTGGCCATCAGGCTACCGCCAAAGTTTGGAAGGGCTTATTGACTTATTGCTCTTTGAGGACAACCAAGGCTGGGCTTCGATTTGTTGGGAATTTCTGGCAAGTCTGTACAGGTAACCATCCAGAAATTCTTAGTATGGCTTTGGGGAGGCGCTCACAGATAAGGTACCAGTTATCATGAGAGACCCTTAGCATTCAAGAGGCTGAGCCATGCGAATT
>JBCBSL010000735.1:0-1516 GCA_039819145.1 Cyanobacteria bacterium J06638_22 | reverse complement strand
AAATCGCTATAGGGACTATTAGAGCTATAGCTTCTATTCTTGAGGCTAGTCCAAAACCAGCAACGGCCTCAGCACCATAACGAGCCATCAAACCCGTGATCAGTCCAACAGACAGTGGTGAAATTAAGTTTGTTGCAGCTGCAGGTATACCAATAAATAGTAGCCGATGCCAATTTTTGACCAGTGTTGCCAAACTTGGCACGGTAAATGTCAGTAAGCGCTCTCGGAAGTGGAGAAAGGCAAGCGATGCAATCAGGGTACCTGCACGTGAACATACTGTTGCTAAGGCAGCCCCTTTAAGAGGAAGTCTTAAAAGTCCATAGGTAGTGTAGGGCAAAAAAATGCTCCCACCGCTTACGCTGTTGTTAGAAAACAATTCAACAGTCAAGTGAGAGCTATGTCTACATCATATGCGACGGACTTAAGTGATGACCAATGGGAGCTGCTGATGCCCCTATTGCCTCCAAGCAAATCGGGTGGTCGACCTTGTGAGGTAAGCCGCCGAGCGATTCTTAATGCCATTTTCTATATCACGGCAGCTGGATGTGCGTGGCATTTGCTGCCGCACGATTTTCCCAACTGGAAAACGGTTTATCACTACTTTCGGCAATGGCGACTGGAGGGGACGTGGGAGCGTATCCATGATCAGCTCATGCGTTGGGAGCGGGGAGCCCAAGGTCATCAAGCCGCACCGAGTGCCGCCAGTTTAGACTCTCAATCCGTCAAAACAGCCACCCCGGCAGCGGTGTGTATTGGTATTGACGGTGGAAAGAAAATCAAAGGACGCAAACGTCACATTATGGTCGATACCTTGGGATTAGTGATGATGGTAGTGGTGACAGCCGCGAATGTCAGCGATCCCCAGGGGGCCAAATTAATCTTCTCACGCTTACAGCGGTGGCCCGAACGTATTGCCCGTTTGGTGAGGATTTGGGTGGATGGAACCTATGCTGGCAAACCCCTGATGCACTGGACCATGGATACCTATCGATGGATTCTTGAAACCATCAAACGCTCAGATACAGCCAAGGGATTTGTGTTGTTGCCTAAGCGATGGGTGGTCGAGCGCACCTTTGGTTGGCTTAACTGGTCGCGACGACTGTCGAAAGATTATGAAGTCTTGCCAGAAACCTCAGAGGCCTTCATTTACATTGCGATGATACGGATACTGGTGCGACGGCTAGCGTAGCTCTTGACTTTTCAGATATCCTCTTAGTCAAAGGAGCCTATGCGACTCCCGATGGTCTAGCAAAACCTCGCGGTGCACAACTGGATCAGGCTTACCGCCAGTTGATGGAAAGATTATTAACGAGTGGGCATCAGTGTTCGATCGCAACCCATGATCCTACTTTGCTCGATCCGATTCCATTGAAATACACGCATCAATTTGTGCAAGAGCGTGGAATTGAGTTGAACCATATTGAATTTGAAATGTTGAAAGGAGTGACCCAAGAACGACTGGAGGCAATGAAAAATTGTGGGTATCGAACTCGTGTGTATTTGCCTTATGGTCAGG
>JBCBSL010000734.1:0-1516 GCA_039819145.1 Cyanobacteria bacterium J06638_22 | reverse complement strand
CGCCAGTCTGCTGCCTTGCTATCTCGCAAGGCAATGTAATCCTGCCAGGTCGCGGTGTACTGCTGGTGGATCAATGGGATGCCTTTGTCTAGGGAAATAGTCATGGTTGAGCCCTTGATTGGGTGATATTCCCAACTTCATGATAGCGTCGGTCCTCTGATCAAGATTTTAGACAGAACAGAGCTATAGCACTGGGCGCATTGCCTGAATACGGCTATTTTGGGGCGCGTCGCGCCCCAAAACAATCATTAAACCACTGCTATCTGGGGGGCTTTCACCCAGAGAAGATGGAGAATTGGTAGCAAGCTTAGGCAAAATGAGCTTCGTTAATGTTACCAACGTTGATGTTTTGCAACAGCAGTAATCGCTCAGTGCCTCGGGAAATCAGCACATCATTGTTGCATTGCTGGATCGAGAGTGGTCCAACGCGGATACCACTAAGAACGATGCGGTCGGGATCAGAAATCTGGACAGGGTTCTTGAACTGATGGGCGAAGAAGAAAGCTGATAGATAGAAATCTCTTCTAAACTATTAGTTAGAGCCTATAAAATTCAGCCATTTCCTATCAAGAAAAACCGCTGAAACGATTCTAGGAGGCGGACTTGAACCGCCGACACGAGGATTTTTAGCCCTCAGAAAATCTTAAACCTAATCTACGTTTATAATACAGTATACTTTCACCCATGAAAACAGCGTACGTGGTGGGTGAAATCACTGGCTACATCTCATCAACATGCTCAAGAACTGCCGTTTATATCCCAGCCTCGACCTTACGCCCCGTTAACTCATCCATCAATAGCAGTGGTGCTTGCTTCTCCAGGGCTAGGGCAATCACTTCAGCTTCACCCCTATCCAAGGTAGGCAATAGCAGTCGCATCTGTGCTTCAGAGCGCAGCATTTCAACCCGAATCCAGGATTCTTGCTCAAGGCGGATCTGACCCGCATCGGTGCCCTGATAGTTTATCAGCTCTTCAGCAACAGCATTCGGAATCACCAACTGCCGTAACGATCTTCTGCATCAACAGGAGTTGCTCAATTCTGGCAAATGCAATCAACGGTGTAGCATTGCTGATAATTTCAGTCATGATTCCTGGTTGACTGATAAAACTAAGAAGCTGGGATGCGGCTGAGGATAGTAAATTCACGACGAAGCGCGTCATCGAGTTGTCGTTTAGAAGCCAGAGACGGTTGTGGGTCTGGCGCACTGGAGAGAAATCGATAGACCTCAATCTCGAACTGCTGAGTAATGGACAGCCGAATCCAGTTCCAGCCCAGCTTGAGATAACTCATCCCCCGGTTCCAATGGGCATCGACCTGCCGCCGCTTACCGGAGGCCACAACTTGCACCCCTTGCAACACAAGAAACAAGGTCGTTAAAGCAATCACCCCACATAACTGGGTCAACGCAACCTTGTCCCGCAGTCGTGAGGCCTCCAAGTTGAATCCATTGGACTTGAGGTTGAGGTCCAAAAAGGATTCCTCTATGTCAAAGCGCAGACGATATTGGGCAAAGGT
>JBCBSL010000733.1:0-1525 GCA_039819145.1 Cyanobacteria bacterium J06638_22 | reverse complement strand
CTGACCGCAGTTACCCCGCATCTTCACGGGGAATTCAGTTTCACTGAGTCGATGCTGGAGACAGTGGGGAAGTCGTTACGCCATTCGTGCAGGTCGGAACTTACCCGACAAGGAATTTCGCTACCTTAGGACCGTTATAGTTACGGCCGCCGTTCACCGGGGCTTCAATTCGGTGCTTGCACACCTCCTTTTAACCTTCCGGCACCGGGCAGGCGTCAGACCCTATACGTCGCCTTGCGGCTTCGCAGAGCCCTGTGTTTTTAGTAAACAGTCGCCACCCCCTGGTCTGTGCCCCCGATCTCCAGTTGCCTGAAAACCGGGCTCCCTTCTCGCGAACTTACGGGAGCAATTTGCCGAGTTCCTTCAACGTAGTTCTCTCAAGCGCCTTGGTATTCTCTACCAGTCCACCTGTGTTGGTTTAGGGTACGATCTGATGATGGAGCTATTTCCAGGGACTGATTAGCGGCCCACCCAATCCGATAAGGGTGAACAACCTTCACAATCCGTCACTTCCATCTGGCCCAGGAATATTAACCTGGTTCCCATCGACTACGCCTTTCGGCCTCGCCTTAGGGGTCGGCTTACCCTGCTCAGATTAGCTTTAAGCAGGAACCCTTGGACTTTCGGCGAGAGTGTCTCTCACACTCTTTGTCGCTACTCATGTCATCATTCTCACTAGTGATCTCTCCACGGGATCGCTCACGCGCCCGCTTCATCGAAAGCTCCTATCCTCCAAAACACCGCGAACGGTGCTAAAGAGGAGTGGAACTATGTCACACTACGCTCTGCTACCAGTGCATACGCACTCCTAAGCTTCGGCTCATGGCTTGAGCCCCGTTACATCTTCGCCGCAGGACAACTTATTTAGACCAGTGAGCTGTTACGCTATCTTTAAAGGATGGCTGCTTCTAAGCCAACCTCCTGGTTGTTTTGGTCGTCCCACCTGCTTTCCCACTTAGCCATGAATTGGGGGCCTTAGCTGTAGGTCAGGGTTGTTTCCCTCTCCACGACGGACGTTAGCATTCGCCGTGTGTCTGCCATCTAGTACTCCCGGGTATTCGGAGTTTGGTTAGGATCAGTAAGCCTGTGGGGCCCCATTACCCATCCAGTGCTCTACCCCCCGGGGTATTCGGATGACGCTCTACCTAAATAGATTTCGCAGAGAACCAGCTATCTCCGAGTTTGATTGGCCTTTCACCCCTAGGCACAACTCATCCCGACCTTTTTCAACAGGTGTGGGTTCGGCCCTCCAGTAAGTGTTACCTTACCTTCAGCCTGGTCATGCCTAGATCACTCGGTTTCGGGTCTGATCCCACGAACTCATACGCCCTATTAAGACTCGCTTTCGCTGCGCCTACACCTAACGGCTTAAGCTTGCTCGTAAGACCAAGTCGATGACCCATTATACAAAAGGTACGCTGTCAGGGCGCAAGGCCCCTCCAACTGCTTGTAGGCGTCCGGTTTCAGAAACTGTTTCACTCCCCTCGTCGGGGTGCTTTTCACCTTTCCCTCACGGTACTGGTTC
>JBCBSL010000732.1:0-1534 GCA_039819145.1 Cyanobacteria bacterium J06638_22 | reverse complement strand
GAGAGAGTGGGGGTGGTTACCCAGGCAGGGTTACGGCCGCCTTCACCTTTTAACTCGGCTTAGGACGAGCTGGGTGTAATCGGTTGTAGTTGGGTTATCTCGTTTGGCAAGTGTGTTAAGTACCCCTGTGTCTCACGAGCGGGGAGCGCTCGTAGAGAGCACCCCCTTGCGCGCACGAATCAGACTATTACGAAATCTCTCGCATCATTGGCCACCGATACCGTACTCTCCGTGGCAAACAAACTAAATACCTGGTCGTACATGTCCTCTGGGTTGGTTACGATGTCGGCCAATGGATACCAGCCACCTACTTATCATCCCCCCAACCTTTACAAGAATACTGCGATTCTAAGAAAATACCCTTGCTACCACTCAACATACCCGCCACAGGTTCAACTAAGTGACGACGAGGGGCCCTTGCTACCCGGCTTAGTTACCTTATTAGGAGAGGCGAGTGTAATGCTAAACATCGTTATTCCTTATCTGGATCCCGGAATAATGATGCCCTGTGTGGCGATTAGCGCCACACTCTAGATATTTTAGTTCCTAGCATTATAAATTACATGTATCTCTCACCATTGTAATTCAGTCTTTATTCTAGCCCAACAATCCCTCTCCGGGTTGCGCGGAGAGAGTGGCGCTGCCCGCCATTTGGGCAGCGCCGCCGCAGCCGCCAGGCTGGGATGCTTGGGCCCAGTTTGGGTCCAAGCATCACAATTTATGTTAAAGCCCTAACATCAACCAGAACAACCACAGCAACAACCAGAACAACACACTCAACACACTCAGACGGCACCTGCTGCTCACTTATTTTGCAGCGACGCGCGACGCGCACGCTGGCGATCGACAGCCTCGTACACGAGCGGGGCCTGCCGATCGCGAGCGGTTATGGGCCCTGAATGGCCCCTTTTATGACCAATTTGGTCATAGACGGGGCCATTGCCAGCATTTGGGGCCTATAATCGCACGCGAACGTGATCGAAAACGCCGAAGTGTTTCCGTTCACGCATGTCCCCTTTTGGCCCAAAATAGGTCAATTTAGACCCCATGTAGAGCCAATAGGGGCGATATTTGGCCCGAAAATTCGCCCGAAACTGACTCGTTTTCACGCTCTTGTGACACATGGAGACAGCGAGGGCTCTGGCATAAGTTGTTGAAATCGATCTTATTAGGGGTTAATGGGTATGTAATGCTCTTAAGGCCAAAAAAAATTTAGGCTGAATGTACGCACTGCCCCCTGTCTGGGGGATTTGCGTACGCTGCAATGTACGTACGCTATACGTGAGCTGGATGAAAATGTAGCACGTGGCTCTTTGTGACGCTTCGTAGACTCTCGGGTGTTTCACGGCGGAGGATTCCGATTTATCGATGCATTTGACCCTGTTTTGCGTGCATTTTCGTCGTGCACTGCCCACACTTTGAGGCAGTTGGGGGTTAAGGTGTGCAAAGCACTCCTGGACGCTCTTAACGTCCTGAACCCGCTCACATCACAGCATCGACTGCCTCAAAGCACCGCTGGACGCCCTCACATCAT
>JBCBSL010000731.1:0-1533 GCA_039819145.1 Cyanobacteria bacterium J06638_22 | reverse complement strand
GATCACCTTACGCAAGCTGCGATTGACCGATTCAATGGGATTGGTGGTGTAGATGACGCGACGGATATCCATCGGATAGTCAAACAGTGGAATAATATTCTCCCAATGGCGCAGCCAAATCTGGCTGATGATGGGATAAGTCTCATCCCATTTTTCCCCCAACTCCACTAAGGCTGCTTCAGCGGCTTCCAAGGTGGGGGCCAAATAAATCTGTTTGAGATCAGCGGCTAAGGCCCGACTCTCTTTCCAGGGGATATAGCGCATGGAGTTGCGAATCAGATGGACAATGCATAATTGCACTTGAGCCTGGGGATACACGGTGCCAATGGCCTGGGGAAACCCTTTGAGCCCATCACAACAGGCAATGAAAATATCCTGAAGCCCCCGATTTTTCAGGTCAGTGAGCACTTTCAGCCAGTACTTGGCCCCTTCGGCTTCTCCGGGGCCAATCCACAAGCCCAACACCTCTTTGTTGCCGTCCAGGGTAATGCCCAGCACCACATAGACCGCTTGTTTCTTCACTTGACCAGAGACGCGGATATTCACATACAGGGCATCCAAATACACAATCGGATAGAGGGCCTCCAACGGTCTCGATTGCCAGCGGCTAACATCTTCACTGACCGCATCGGTGACCTCTGAAATCAAGGCAGCAGAGAGTTTTACCCCATAGAGTTCTTCGAGTTGGGCACTGATGTCGCGAGTACTGTTGCCACGAGCATACAGCGCCAAAACCTTCTCATCGAGTCCCGCCAGACGCCGTTCATGTTTAGGCACTAAGACCGGATCAAAGGTGCCCGCCCGATCGCGGGGAATGTCGATCGCCATCTCGCCCTGCTGGGTCTGGATGGTTTTCTTAGAGTGGCCATTTCGACTGTTTTTGACTGGGCCTTGCCCGGTATCAACGGAGTCATCATCGGACGAGGGAGCGGTGGCATTGAGATGGTGAGTGAGTTCCCCGGCCAGCGACCGTTCAATCAGGCGTTTACTCAGTTGTTTGAGTAATCCTGACTCACCCACAATATCGTCCGGGCTTTGACAGTCTTCGAGCAGTTCGTCAATAAGTTGATCCACTTTGGATGGAGTTTTCTTTGATTTTGCCATGGTGCAGTCTCCTGATATGTCGTGATTGTAGACTGCTTACACAAAAATCAGAACACACTCAAGAGCCACAGAAGATCATGATATTAGTTTTCCCCTTGCCCCAAGCGAACTCTCAAGTCCCACCAGGTTCAATCGTGTGCAATCCAGACTTTGTTTCATGCAAAAGCGGCACGGAGAGTTCCGTACCGCTTTTCACGCATCCCACTATGCGCCAGCATTAAACTGAATTAGATAGACTTGCCTTATACAAGCGCCTTTCAGCTTCACAGGGCAAATTTAGAAGCACCGCCCTGTTACTTATTTGCGGATCGGCGACGGGAACGTCGATCTTCTCTCTTTTCCCGCTCTTGACGACGGCGATCGCGCCAATCAACCGTCGTTAAATAACCAACACCCACAGTAACAGCAATCAATAAGCCAAATGCTAGC
>JBCBSL010000730.1:0-1534 GCA_039819145.1 Cyanobacteria bacterium J06638_22 | reverse complement strand
GTTTCCCCTGCTGCTGCCGAAACATTCACCGTCAAAATGGGTTCTGATAGTGGCTTACTCGTTTTTGATCCGGCTAATGTCACCGTACATGCTGGTGACACGGTGCATTGGGTCAATAACAAGCTCCCTCCCCACAATATTGCCTTCGATGGCAACCAAATTCCTGCTGAAGCAAAGGGTATGGTAGATTCCCTTTCGCACAAGGGGTTGATGTTCTCTCCGGGTGAGTCTTACGATGTCACCTTCTCCAGCGATATGCCCACAGGGACTTACAGCTACTACTGCGAACCCCACCGGGGTGCAGGCATGGTCGGCAAGATCACATTTGAAGGTTAATCCAATCGCTGGATACAACTCAGAGGGGCGATCGGATGGATTCAGTTTTCATCGTGGTTGTCTCTCAAGCCGTCGGACGAAGCAGTCAAAGCAACTAAGCATCTGAAACGCAAGTTGTAGGCTTTGATGTGACTTCGTCCTTTTTCATGGCAGGGTGATGAAAGAATAGAAGTGAGTCGTAAGCCACAGCTATTCTTTCACTCACCCAACCAAAGCGAGCTCAAGGAAAGGAAAGGAGTGCATCGCTCGTGCAGCCGCATCTAGCCTGATCTTGATCTTGCCTCCTTCCGTTGATGCCTGCTCCTTCAGCCCTCCACCTGCATCTAAGGACAATCCTGTGGTTCCTATTCGCGACAATAACCCCATCAACATCACGCCCTATGTGACCTACACGTTGATCGCAATCAACGTCTTGATCTTCTTATATGAACTCACGCTATCTCCCCCAGAGCTTGAGCAGTTCTTCCAGACTTGGGCCATTGTCCCTCGCCAGCTCACGGCAGGTTTTGTGAGTGGCGGGGATTTAAGCAGTGCGCCGTTTCCAGAGTGGGTGACCCTCATTAGCTCCCAGTTTTTACATGGAGGCTTTGCTCATGTTGCAGGCAACATGCTGTATCTCTGGATTTTTGGCAATAACGTCGAAGATAAGCTGGGGCACGGAAAATTTTTGACTTTTTACCTGTTGTGTGGGGCGTTGGCGGGTTTGACGCAGTGGATTTTCTCCACGGGCTCGGTGATTCCATCCCTGGGGGCGAGTGGCGCGATCGCCGGGGTTATGGGCGCTTATATTCTGCGCTTCCCCCGCGCTTCAATTCTGACGTTGGTTCCCTTGGGCATTATTCTTTTCCCCTTTCGCATTCCAGCCGTATTTTTCCTAGGATTTTGGTTTGTGATGCAGGCGCTCTATGGCATTGCGAGTTTAGGCGTATCGACGTCTGTCGGGATGGAGTCGGGGGGTATTGCTTACTGGGCTCATGCGGGGGGCTTTGTCTTCGGTGCATTGCTGGGGCCAGTGTTTGGGTTGTTTCGCGATCGCCGTTCCTAAGTCGGCAGGTGCAATTAAACCTAAAAACCTGTGCTGCCCGCAGTGCGAGCAGCACAGGTTTTTAGACTCTAGTTTTTCATTATGCCGAGCGACTTGGATCCAATTTAGTTGAAGAACCCAACTACCGTTTACGTCCGCTGCAACGCAGCGGGC
>JBCBSL010000729.1:0-1555 GCA_039819145.1 Cyanobacteria bacterium J06638_22 | reverse complement strand
AGCGTCAGGTCACGCGGTAGCTGTAGTAGCAGGGTTTCAGCTTGAGTCGGTGTTGTGGTCATAGCTAAGGATTGCTTTCCACGGTGGTTTCATTCTAATGCTTGCAGGAATTACACCTTAGAGACGGCCAAATTGACTTTGGTTTAGCTCATCCTAAACCTCTAAATCTCAGAACCAGGATTTGGCGTGAACCCGTACGCGATCGCCCCATCCTCAAAACTCATATCCCCGCTCTACCCAATAGTGCCAGTCGGCGATCGCCTCCTGCGTTTCTTCGTCGGTCTCTGGAGCCTCAAGCTGGCTCAAAGGCACATCTAGCGTATCCTCATCCCATTTAATTTCTACAAACATTTCCGATTCGCATTCCTCTGCCGGAGCCATGTCCAACACTTCGACTGTTTTCCCAACCTTGATCGGAGAACTGCGTCGCTTGGTGATGCAGGTTCCGGTAAACGGGAATACCATTGTCTCTTGGAGATAGCAGTACCAGCCCATCGCCTGTTCCTCTGGGCCATAGGCATCTACCACAATCTCCATAGTGATGCGCTCTTCGCGTACCGGATCCTTGTCGACCATTGCCTTGTGCTCCTATGCCATCGATGCAATACCTGTAACGTCATCATGTCGGCAAAGATGTAAGTTGTTGCATGCCTAAACCTTTTCTTTAGTTGTGCTTCCCTGCAGAGGAGTTGGTGCATGTCCTATCAAATCAGAGAATTGCTTGCAGCTGATGAACCAATCATTTGGATGATGCTGCGACATGCTGCCCATGAGGAGTCGGTCGACGCGGTGCGGGCAACGCTCTCCTTGATGCCGTACGCAGAACATTGGGGACGGAAGGGGGATTTGGGATTTGGGGCATTTGTCGGGGTGGAGCCTGCGGGCGCAGTGTGGATGCGACAGTGGTCGGCGGAGAACCAGGGCTATGGTTTTGTGCGGGAGGATATTCCGGAGCTGGCGATCGCCCTCGTCCCCAGCTATCGCGGCCAGGGCATCGGCACTGCGCTCCTCACACGATTACTGGAAACTGCTCAGACTCAGCATCCTGCCGTTAGTCTGAGTGTGCGCGATCGCAATCCGGCCTTACGGCTGTACGAGCGCTTAGGATTCGCAAAGGTGGAGGGGAGCGATCGCCCCAATCGCGTCGGCGGAATGTCTTTCAAGATGGTGCGCTACTTTGACTCACGATTGATCTAGATGAAGACTATTGCTAAGTCATTAGATTACTGTATCTGGTGAAAAATGCTCGGAGATGGCTTTACGGATTTCTGAAATGTCTTCGTTAAGATAGCTCTTCCAAAAAGAATCAATTTTTTCCTTTACACTCTCAAAATCGCTATCTTCAAAGTCTTGAATACCTACAACTCGTCGATTGTAGATATGGCTCCATCCATCCTCTTTAAGATAAGATTTCCCAATTTTATCAGGCAAGCTTAAGCTTTTAATAACTCTAAAGATTTCCTCCTTTTGTATTCCTTCTCCAGGGCCAATGACTAAATCTAGATTTAGGAAGCGAGAGTCATTGACAAATTCGAACATTAGAAGTCGCTTACTA
>JBCBSL010000728.1:0-1557 GCA_039819145.1 Cyanobacteria bacterium J06638_22 | reverse complement strand
TCATGGGCGCTACCAGGTGTCACGATAGTCCTATCCTTAGCCCTTTCTCCGATTTCTGCAAACCTGACATGCTCCCGACACAGTCCCCCTAAACCAACTGACGACTCAATAAGAATGGTGTTCCAATTTTTACGAATCCAGCTATTTTTGGAAAGCCACATTACAATAGCGGAAATATTTTTCAAGCGATGGAGATAGGACGCTATCTTCAAACAGGTCTCCTTTCCCCAGTTGGCGAACAACCCTGTTGACGAACAACCCTGTTGACGAACGGAGTAACACGAGAACATAGATGGACAGTAGAAATGTCAATGGATCTTCGGACGGCCATTAATCGGCAGCGCATTCTCCATATCGTTAGCAGTTATCAGTTAGATGGAGCCGATTGCGCCACGTTTCAGGCACACCTCGCCGATCTACTGGAGCAATATCCAACGCCATTAATTGAGTTGTCCCTGGTCGAAACGCTGGTCGATCACTGGCTCAACATCCCGCCCCTTCAGGGATTACAGTTTTTACGGCAGGCGAATAATACCCTCAAGCAGTGGGAAGACCAGCCCATTTGCAGCACCCTAAACCCCGAACAATTTCAACAAATTACGGGACTGGATCCATCGCCCATTTTTGGCCCTGGTGAATGGCCACCCCCCTATCCAATTCACCATCCTTCTTGAGCCGTGTGTGGCTCAAGAAGGATAGCTGGGGTTGCAGAATCCGAGTATGATTTTTTTTTCGAGAAGCGGCGTGGATACGCCGCTTCTCGAAAAAAAATCATACCTTTAGCCAGCAATACCGGATGGCTTAATAAAAGACGATTCCTGAGAGTTTGTTAGCGTTGAGTGGCCCCCATGGTGTTTAATGGCCTGTGGGTTTTGTCTGTGTTTAGACAAGGGTCTACTTCGTCCGTTCTGAAGATTTTCATGAATTTAACCAATTCCCCTGCTAGCCGTCCTCTCAGCAGCCTATCCGCCCTTTCTCTAAGGGTTGCAGGCATTATTGTGACGCTGTCTGCTGTGATTGATATGTTGATTTTGCCGATTCCCTACCAGTTTGGGGAGCGGGTGTGGCAACTGGCCGCTACGACACAAATTGTTGATCGCGGTTTGGTGCCATTGGTCGGTTTAGCCTTGCTGTTTTCGAGCTATTGGGTGGAGAATAGCGCGGGCATCGGGCAGGGCGATCGCCCCCTCTGGGCAACATTGCGATTTTGGGCGGCGATTCTTGCCAGCATTTTGGGGCTGATCTACGTCGTGGTGTTTCCGCTGCACCTCAACAATGTGCGGCTGAATAATGCTGCGGTGCAGGAACAACTGACTCAGGAAGCCGAAACAGCTGAAGGGGTAGCGCAGCAACAGCTCCTTGCTCAGGTGCAGCAGCGCCGCTTGCAAATTGGGCAGTTGCTACAAGCACCCGATGAACAATTGGATGAAGCCGTCGCTCAAAATCTTCTGAGCGCCGAGGATGCGGATCAAGTCCGTGAGTTTCGCGAGAATCCTGAAACCATCGACCCCTTTCTACAGGAACAAGCGCAGGCCAGTCTGGCGGAAGAACTCACGC
>JBCBSL010000727.1:0-1558 GCA_039819145.1 Cyanobacteria bacterium J06638_22 | reverse complement strand
ATTTCAGTCGTGAACTCACGGGGAATGGTGTTTCGGTAATTCATTCCTTGGTCTTGGGACGTCATCGGTGTAGTGCGACTTCCCCCCGTTTCCTGTGCGCTTACGGTCATTATTGGAACTAGCATCCCGAGCAACACCATCGCGAATAAAAATAAACTGACAGTCAGTCTTTTCATCGTCCCCTCCTTATAGGGATCAATTTCTTAGCGCATCATGATGAATCAGATGACCACGATTCCTGCACTTCTGCTCTCTGAAGCGTATAGTTGTGCTTAATCCTCTCAGCAAAGTTATTGAGATAGAAGGGTCATGGACGCCGAAAAAGGAACTATCAATGCCAATTTCGTCAAGCCAGAGACTCTGGGCAGCATCGTCACAACGATTCTTGACTTTGCCATTTCCCATGGAATGACGCTTGAAGAGCTTGCCCAAGTAACCGATCTCTCGACAATCAACTATGCTCGCCTAGACAGCCGCATATCGGATGATGCCGTAGCAGAACTGATGAGCGCCATTGCAAATCGATGGGCAGACACAGCGATTTCGATGGAAATTGCCCGTTCTGCGCCGTTTACGATGCTGGGTGGCTTAGCCAAAGGCGCCCAGTTTGCCAATGACATCGAGGCGATGCTTGGGTGGTTTTTGGTCAATCAGACGATTATTGCCGACCAATCAGCGGTGCATCTTGAGCAGGCAGACTCAGAGGTGGCGCTTGTCATTGCTCATCCGAGTGAGCATCGGGATCAGGGCCTGTTGCTTGAAGCCATTACGGGCTTAATCTGGCGATTGCTGCAAGAGAGCACGGATTCAGACGTCTCGCTACTCAGAGTGGAGTTTGCGCACGAAAAGCCAGTGCCGATAGAAGCGTATGAGTCGTTCTTCCAAGTCCCCGTTTCATTTCAGACTGGCCGCAATGCACTTGTCTTTTCGCGAGAGAGTCTCGGTGTGCCTGTTCGTCATGCCAATCCTCAAATGTTCAGTTTTGTCGAGCGTCACTTTGCCGAGCTGCGCCAGCAGTTGGGGAGCGATCGCTATCCTATTGCCCTTGCCAAGCTACGCCAGGGCATCATGGAAAACGCTACCCAAGGCGAGTATGGGGCGGCAGCGGCAGCGGCGAAAGCAAATATCAGTCTCCGCACCGCACAGCGTTTGACCAAACAGCATGGGACATCATTAAACGCACTCATTGATGAAATCCGCTTAGCTAACGCGAAAAGCTTTTTAGGGGATCCTGAAATCGATATTGCGATGGTTGGACAACTTGTCGGATACACTGACGCCCGTGCATTTCGTCGAGCGTTCAAACGCTGGACAGGCCTTTCCCCTAAAGAGTACCGAAGAGAAACATTAGGAGAGAAGACTTAAGGAAGTTAAGTAGCTCGGCATGCTGAAAAACCAGATCCTAAAAACCTGTGCTGCCCGCGCTGCGGGCGTATGTGATTAGCGCTCTTCAATGACTCTGGCTAGAGGATAAGTAAACCAAACATTTCCCGTGCCTTAACGACTGATCCATGGGAGTGATATCAAATCCGGTTGAAGAACCCAACTATCGTTTTTG
>JBCBSL010000726.1:0-1560 GCA_039819145.1 Cyanobacteria bacterium J06638_22 | reverse complement strand
TTTCATCGTTTGGGGTGGCGCGCCAGCGCCATGAATGATTCCCGCGAATGCGGGAATCATTCATGGCTAACTATGCTGACCGATAGACGTTTGATGGATGTCCATTTTCATGGGCATGACGAATCCTAATATCAAATCCGGTTGAAGAACCCAAACATTGTTTGGGTTTTACGGCTATTGAACCGGATTTGATCTAACTTCCTATACTGGCTGGCTCAAGCCATATCATTCCTATTGCGGAAACCCACGTTGGAACTACATACAGATACAAATTCTTTTAGCTGACGACCGTTTTGCCGTCAAAGTAGTCGCGCAGTTGTTGCCCATGGTCTTGCGAAAGGTCGTCGAGGGGGGGGAGTGCATCGGGCGGGAAAGCCTTCACTTCCGCTAACTCCAGCACATCTTGCACCTCCAGGGTGCCCCTGGCACGAGCCTCAATCGCCAGACAAATGGAATGAAAGCGCGCATCACGCTGGGGAGCAGAATAAACGCCAACCAGGCGGCCAATGGATTGTACTTCCAAGCCCGTTTCCTCTGCCAGTTCACGTTGTAGGGTGGTGCGCACATCTTCGCCCCAATCCACAATGCCGCCCGGCAAACTCCAGCGCCCATCATCGCGCCGCCGAACCAGGACAATCTGCCCATCGTCGAGGACAGGAACAACGGTAATTCCTGTGATGGGGTGGCGGAAGATAACACCGAGAGCCGCTTGAACGTATCGCCAGACTTGACGCATGGGAGGAACCCGTGGTGAGACAGCAAAGCTAACAGGGAGAAGGATACCCAGTTTAGGTAGAGCGATCGCCCATGTCGCTGAAGCCACTACGCTGTCTTATTCGGCCATCAACGCTTCCAAATCTGCCCATACTGCCTCTGCATGGCCTTCGGGCTTCACTTTGGGATAGATTTTGGCGATCGCGCCATCGGGGGCAATGAGAAAGGTTTTACGGAAGATCCCCATATACTCCTTGCCCATAAACTTTTTCAAGCCATAGCTTTCGTAGGTCGTCGCCATGCTGCCATCGGCATCCGTGAGGAGGGGAAACGGCAGATTATGTTTGGTCGAAAACTTGGTGTGTGCTTTAGCATCATCCATGCTCACCCCGAACACCGCTACGTCTTGCGCTTCGTAGGTTGCATAGGCATCGCGAAAACTACAGGCTTCTTTCGTGCAACCAGGGGTGTTATCACGGGGGTAGAAGTAGAGCACAACCCACTTACCCTGAAAATCGGATAGGTTAACGGTGTTGCCATCGCCATCTGGCAGCGAGAAGGTGGGGGCAGGATCGCCAACATTAAGCGTCATAGCTGCGGGATTCCAAATTCTGTCGTTTTCTTCTGTCGTTTTCTTCTGTCGTTTTCTAAATGTTAAGCATGAAATCGGAGCCGCCTGTAGATTACCCCGCCAGCAAATTATTGTGCAAGCGATCGCCAACCCTTCCATCAGGTATTTGCCTCCAGCCAGCGAAACAGGAATTCAGACTGAGCACAGAACGAAAACCAGAGATAGATCTCTCAATAACCATAACCATGCACTTAGGGACTGGCGTGAAAATAAAA
>JBCBSL010000725.1:0-1577 GCA_039819145.1 Cyanobacteria bacterium J06638_22 | reverse complement strand
TTCAAAGTCGTCACGACGGTCTTCGAAGTCATCGTTGTCGCTGAATATATCCTCGAAGCGATCCTCCCGTCGATCTTCAACCTCATCCTGTTGATCGTCACGCAAATCTTCAAGGCACGCACGGCGATCATCGTCGTCATCTTCATCCAGGCAGTCATCTCTTTCATCTTCAAAGTCTGCGCGATGGTCCTCTATCTCTTCGCGGCGATCGTCGAAATCGTCTTCGTCACGAGCCGGACTGCTTGGGAAAGGCGGAAATTGGGCTAAATGCTGGAAGTTATCTTCAAATGTGAGTGGAGTTGGAGAAGTTATGGATACGGATGCGCGGGCAATTGAACTATCCGCAATAGTTACAAGTCCCAGTGTAACTGCGGTTAGACAAAGGTTTCTTGAAACAGAAAATCGCATAATCGACACGACTTGGCATGTTCTGAGGAGAGAATAAAAGCGACGGGTTTGTGGTGGTAGAGAATAAGTCTGAGTAGGCTGTGGAGAAACTTCAATGCTCCCGTTGGTTCAGATTCCACAAACCCTGCAAACGCACTTACAAGGGTATCGAGCGGTGTTTTGTCGCACTGCGGGTTTGGCCCAAGTGAGTCGTTATCTGACGGGACTGTTGCTCAGCCCGAATAAGACGTTGCAAGGCATTCACGCCCAGTGGGTGTGGCCAGAGGGAGAGGGGATTCAGCGTCGAGCAATGCATGCGGCGGTGTTTGAGTCCACGGGTTGGACCTGCGAGGCATTGATGGAACGTCATCGTCAGGTGGTTGCCCCCGCGCATCGGGGTCGCGGTCGAGCGGTGCTGAGCCTGGATTGGACGTTTGCCCATCATCCTTACAGCGAGCAAATCTATGGTGCGAAAGCGGCGTATGACTATGTCAATCGTTGCTGGAGTCGTTATCAAACGGTGGTCACGGCGGCGATTGCCAATCCGCATCGCGTGGATGGGGTGGCCGTTGAGGTCCAGTTTCCGAACGATGAAAGAGAAGAGTTGGCGTCTCTAGAGATGACGGCCCGAGAAAGTTACGAGCAAATGGAGCAGGTACATCAGCGCCTGGAAGAGCTGTTGCACTATCAGAAGAATCGTCTGGCTTACCGCAAACGCACCGCGATCGCCGTTGATATCGTCCGCCAGTTGGAAGCCGAAGGGGAGTTTCCGCAAGCGGACTATGCCTTCGACTGTGGGGTGCTCTCCAGACCTTTGACGCAATTGATTGAGGCCTCGGGCAAGCACTGGGTGAGCGAGATTGAAAGTTCTCGCTTGATTCTCTGGAACGGGCAGTGGCAGCGGGTGGATGGGGTGGCGCAGACGTTGCGACAGGAGCATCCTGAGAGTTTTCGCCCCAAAGTGGTCACCTGCCGCAATGGTCAGCAACGAGAAATTTGGGCCTTCACCAAGACCGTGCGGTTGAAAAAGTACGGCTCGAAGCGACTGGTGATTGTGCATGAAACCGCTGACTTGAGTGAGGCCCCACGGTTTTTGTTGACCGATGCCCTGCATGGGGACAGTAGTCGCACCTTTGCAACTTGGAGTGATCGCTGGCCGATTGAGACCTTTCATGAGTTTGCCAAGCAGG
>JBCBSL010000724.1:0-1584 GCA_039819145.1 Cyanobacteria bacterium J06638_22 | reverse complement strand
GTCGACACTATGTCATTTGTCGACTTTTTTGAACTGGCTCATTATTCCACTAATAATTCCTATTATTGTCATCTGTATTTCAGAGGATGAAATTACCATCGAAAATGCCAAAGAAGCTATCAACTTTCACATTAGCTTTGTTCTTTACTATGTCTTTATTATCCTTTCATTCTTTTTGATAATTGGCTTTCTCCTTCTACCTGTTCTGATATTGCTCATCATTGCAGACTACATTCTGCCGATTATCGCCATTGTCAACTGCACAACCCGACTCAACAAACCCTATCGCTATCCATTCATCTTTCGACTCGTGTGATGCGTGTCTCGTTTAAACCCGACTTCACTAAGAGTTTTAGCGATCGTGTTGAGTTTCGTTTCTCTCAACATCAACCGACGGGAGATAGAAGGTTTTAAGCATTTTAATTCGTCAAACAGGCTGCGTTCTATCCCTTGAAATCCGGTGCAAATCATGGGCTTTGATTTCTCCTCAGCCTCGGATGCAACTACCGACTCGCTGGCGTATTTTTTTGGGCATAGCGAGGATTATGAAACCTATCGTCCGGTTCATCCCCCTGTAGCTATTGACGCGATTTTGGCGGGGCTTAGGGCTCCGGCACAGCTTGTAGCAGCAGATGTTGGAGCAGGAACAGGCATTGGCGCTCGATTGTTGGCAAACCAGGGCATTCGGGTGATGGCGATCGAACCCAATGCAGATATGCGGTTGGTTGCAACTACTCACACTGGGGTCACGTTCTTGGAAGGAGCAGCGGAAGCCCTTCCACTAGAACCCGCATCCGTAGCTCTGAGGAAACCGTTATGATGCAGTTCATATCCGCAAAGGGCATGCAACATCAAAACACCTTTGCGCATCAACCATGTATGTGGGCAAACACCTATGGTGAGCACGATAGGCCTGAAGCACCCCGCCATCTCAATATTCACACCCAGCAGGTTGCGGTTCGGCTGCAGCTAGATCGACGGCAAAGTCGGGGGTGAGAGCCGTTACTTCAAAGCCATCGTTGATGGTGCCCTGCATCGCTTGAGTGCCGTAGCCAGCGGGATCCATATGCCCTCGGACAATGACGGTTTCGTCTGGCTCAATGGTGACCGGACCACCGGATCGCGTAAACGGTTGCTCTTCCACATGGCTATGAACCAAAATGCGGCGATAGAGTAATTCACCTTCTACAGTCAAAACTTCCCACCAGTTGGCATATTGCTCGCACCCTGTATCTGGGCTTTCGAGGGTAACGCTAAAGGTATAGCTGCTCCCATCTTGAGAGTAGGTTTCAACCGCCGTTACCTCGGTGAATGGGTCATCAGACTGAGTCATTGGCGTTGTTTGAGTCACTTCGCTTTGAGCGCTAGAAACCTCACCGGGCGTGTCGGTCGGGGTGGTTGGCGTACATCCGGCGATCGCCAATCCCATCACGAATCCGAGGCCAGCGATCCGCTGATTTCCTAGCTGAACCATAATGTTCCTCCGCTATCGCCTTACACATCTAGATTAGAACAAATTATTTTTTGGGTACTGCTGGCTAAGGGGATGATTTTTTTCGAGACGCGGCGTATCCACGCCGCGTC
>JBCBSL010000723.1:0-1594 GCA_039819145.1 Cyanobacteria bacterium J06638_22 | reverse complement strand
GAAGCGGCGTATCCACGCCGCGTCTCGAAAAAAATCATACTTGGATTCTGCAACCCCGTTTTATCCTCCGGGGTTCA
Organism: Cyanobacteria bacterium J06638_22; assembly: GCA_039819145.1. GTDB lineage: Bacteria > Cyanobacteriota > Cyanobacteriia > Elainellales > Elainellaceae > Vacuolonema. The sequence goes on along the minus strand of JBCBSL010000723.1, from coordinate 1,517 downwards.
GATGTTGTGAGTAGCGATCGCAATATCTGCACGAATGGATTGGTATAAGCCCTATCCGGTGTAGAAATATTGCAGGCTTCGCACGAATAGGGGCGGGTCAGGCAAGCTAAAGACAGAGCCTTTCATTTTGCGGATTTCTATGCCCCAATTACCGATGGCCGCAACCTCAATCAGGCTTGCCCCATCATCTCAATACCACCCTCTAGAGAGGCCTCTGTATGAATAGCCAGGAGCTAATGTCTCGTTATCAGAGGGGAGAGCGCAACTTTTCGGGCGCAAACCTAGCAGGGGAAAACCTTAACAGTATTAATCTGTGTGGCGCAAACCTCGCCTATGCCAATCTTGATGGCACGACCTTGAGCCGTTCCAATTTGACCGATGTTAACCTGGAAGGCGCATTTCTCTACAGCGCGGATCTCAGCTATGCACGCTTGGGTCATGCCAATCTCAACGGTGCCACCCTCACCAAGGCAACGCTAACGGGGGTATATCTCGTTCATGCTAATCTCACCGATGCCAAAATCAGTGGTGCCGTTCTGCGGGGGGTCAACCTCCGTCAGGCCGACCTCACTGGCGTTAACCTCTGCGGCGCAAATCTACACAACATTAACTTGCGATCGGCAAACCTGACCGATGCCAATCTCAATTGGGCAAATCTTTGTGGCGCACGGCTGAGTGGTGCCGTTTTCACCCGCACCCAAATGCTGGGCGTCAAGCTTTCCCATGCTTATCTCAACGGCACAAATCTGCGGTACACCGATTTGGATGGGGTCAACCTCAGCGAAGCTAAGTTAAGTGGAGCCGACTTTTCCCATGCCAACCTCGCGGCGGCAAACCTCAACCACGCCCACATGCGACTTGCGACGCTGCATAACACTCACCTTCACGCAGCAAACTTGGCCTGGGCTGATCTGTCTCAAGCTGACCTCAGTCGAGCTGATTTGAGTGGTTGTAATTTAACGCATACAAACCTAGATGCTGCGCGATTGACCGAAACAAACCTGAATGCCGCCGACTTGAGCCGTGCCAACTTGCATGACACCAATTTAGAGGACGCTTATCTGTGGGCCGCGACAACGGATCATTCCCCACTTACTCCTGAGAGTCTTCCCAACGGTTCTTCGTCCGCTCATAGTCATACCGACAGGTCAGAGAAATCCAATATCTCCAAGAGCAGCCTATTCCGCACCCGTCGAATGCTTCTCTCAGTGATTTGAGCCGGTGGTTGAGGCGATCGCCCATACTATCAAGTCCAATTAGCTAGCCGTAAAACCCACATATTGTTTGCGCCCGTTGCAGCGGGCGCAAACAATATGTGGGCTCTTCAACCGGATTTGATACAACTGACAACGTTTCCGGAGAATTCTGGGAAAGACGTTACCTTTTAAGCCTTTGTCCTTCGACTGCGCTCAGGACACGCAATCGGGTCGAGGAGAGTATTTAGGGAGGCGCTCACAGATAAGGTACCAGTTATCATGAGAGACCCTTAGCATTCAAGAGGCTGAGCCATGCGAATT
>JBCBSL010000722.1:0-1603 GCA_039819145.1 Cyanobacteria bacterium J06638_22 | reverse complement strand
CGAGCTTTCAAGAAATGATTGGGTTTTATCTGTGCGCGTAGCGCTATATCAAATCCGGTTTAAGAACCCAACTATCGTTTGCGTCCGCTGCCAAAGCAGCGGACGCAAACGATAGTTGGGTTTTACGGCTATTTAATCGGATTTGATATAGCGCTACGCGCTCAGATAAAACCCAATCATTTCTTGAAAGCTCGGCAGTGCGGGGTTTTTAAGAAATCATAGAAGGTTCCTTATTTGCTAGCCCGGACATAGTAACGCCAGGGGGCAGGGTAGCCTTCGATAGTGCGTGTGAAGTCCTGGGGGTCGAGAAATTCTTTGAGGCTGTCGATATTGGCCCAGGGGGTTCGTCGCTGTTCCGTCAGGGAAAGGGGCTCGGCATAGAAGCACTGAATGTCGGTAAACCCTGCCCGTGCCATCCAATTTTCGAGGCAGGATTGGGTGGGCAAAAACCAGATGCCTCTGGCCTGGGCGTAGCGCTTGCGAGGGGTGAGGGTGATCGCCTCTTCCCCTGGGATTCCCTGGCAATCAATGACCAGTTCACCGCCGGGGGCTAAGGCTTCTTTGAGTTTGTGCAGCAAACCAATGGGGTCGGCATGGTGGTAGAGGATGCCCAAACAAAAAATGGTGTCGAACACATTGGGATACAAATCAATCTGCTCTACCCCCAGCAGTTCAAAGTACAGATTGGGCTGCCTGACTAGATTTTGAATCAGCTGAAAATTCCAGAAATGCTTGGCCACTGGCTCAAACCCAATCACCAGCTCAGGATTCTCGTGAATCATCCGAAACATGAAGTAGCCATTGTGGCAGCCGATATCAGCCACTTTGCGCTGCGCGAGAGGTTGGATATGGGGCAAAATCCGCTCCCACTTCAAATCCGATCGCCATTCCGCATCGATGGGCACACCAAACAGCTCGAACGGGCCTTTTTTCCAGGGGCAGAAAACTTGAAGCGCAGCCATCCATTGTTCGGCCTGCTCTGGCGCCAGATCCTTGGCTTTGCCAACGCGGACAGCTGCCTCTGAAAAGTCAAACCACTCGGTTTTCAGGTCAGACACCGATTGCACAGCTTCCCGATAGGGCTGAACCTGATCCCCCCAAACCCAGGACTGGCGATCGCCGCGCACTTCTAGGATGGCGACATGATTGAGCAAGCTGCCAAACTCATCCAAATAATCCGGAGGCCAGAAGGCGATCGCTTCCCGTTCCATTTCTTCTCTTTCCCAGTCATACATCGCATCAACCATAGTGTCCGTTATCCTAGAGTCCTGGTTCAGTATCGAGAAAAACTCGGGTTTTCCTATCACTCAACTACAAGTAAATCCCTTCAGTATCAGAAATCAACCTACGCCGATGGTTGTGGAAAGAACTATCGGTAAGTTGACAGGTGTAATTAAACCTAGAACCCTAAAACCTGTACCGCCCGCAGCGCGGGCGGTACAGGTTTTAGGGTCTGGGTTTTCATCATGCCGATCTACTTAGCGCTAGCTCAAAGAATTGTTATCAACCCACCCACCCACTGTAGGAATATCGCTCTTTTGTCACACTAGGCAGAGGAAAAGTATTTTGTAGCGGTCGCATCAGGCTCGGGGATGGCTCCCGG
>JBCBSL010000721.1:0-1603 GCA_039819145.1 Cyanobacteria bacterium J06638_22 | reverse complement strand
TGGATGCAAGGGTTTTTGATGGTACTTAAACCTTAGTCCATTACCGAATCCATGCTCCTTTCATGCAACAACGCCCTGGCTAGACACAAACTTTTCGACATCGGGCAAACTCAGAGCCGCACGAATTTGGTCTGGGTTCCATTCGCTAAAGCCGATATAACGGGCTTTCCCCTGCCGCACCACATCCGTTAGAGCCGCCATTGTTTCTTCCAGCGGCGTCTCAACATCATAGCGGTGGCATTGATAGAGATCGACATAATCCGTGCGCAGACGTTGGAGAGACGCATCGAGCTGTTTGTGGATTTGTGCTGAGGAAAGCCCCCGATCTGTGGGCGACATGGGAAAGAAGACTTTCGTAGCCAGCACATAGGAGCTGCGATCGATACCCTGCAACAGATCGCCTAAAAATGACTCCGCCGCCCCACGTCCATAGACATTGGCGGTATCAATAAAGTTGATACCTACGTCAAATGCCTTGTGCACACAGGCTTCGGCCTGCTGTCGCTCGACGCCACCACTGTAGGTCAACCAGGAACCCAGAGCAATTTCTGAAACGGTCAGGTCGCTATCACCAAGCTGTCGATATTTCATTGATTCTTCCTTTGAATTTACAAAAGCCTCGGACGATTCAGCACGTCATACGGCTCAAACTAGATTGCTTAGTAAATGGTGCGATAGCAATCGATATTGAGCCTAGCGTAACCCAGCACCAGATGCAGGGCGTTACTGAAAAGCGGTATGAATCGAAACGAAGTTTCGATTCATACCGCACGGCTTTCATACCTAGACTCAGCAACACCGATGCAGAGTATCTATGGGCTGGGCGTTAAGGGAGCGAGTTATTAAGGAGCGATCGCCCTCCCTATCACAATCCTCGTTGCTGCATCCACTCTGCCAACCAGACCGCATCCTCCTGCGCCAGAGGCGGGATCGGGTCTTCGCGGTAATCGATCACCAAGTCGTATCCCGACTGGTCATAGATCTCACCAATCAAGCCTTGCAAATGGACAATCGGCTCCGACTCTCCTTCCTGGAGGGGTAATGGAAACGCGGGAATTGGCTCCTGCATATTGAAGGCATACAAACTCGCTTGCGGGCAATTTGCACGCGCACTGACTAAAATCCGATAATGCGTCCTCATTTCCTCAGGCAAACACACAATGGGTGGCCATTGTCGCAGCAAGTCAATCTCTATTAAATTCGTCGCACTGGCTAAAATCGTTTGACGTTTTGCCTCATAGGTTCGTCGGCCTTCTCCAGGGCGCTTATTCGTTGGAGATAACACCTCTATAACCGTTATCACTTCACCCGTTGCCACGTCTTGGATTTCGAGATACCCCTGCCGCACGACGTCCGGCATCGGCAAATCGATGACGATGGGTTGTCCGACCGTCAAGCCATTGCCTGAACCTTGTGTGGGTTCTGCTATCACCCGTTTTGCCTGCTGCACCCTTACCTCCGGAACACCCACCAACACAGAATCTTGCCCTTCGGTTTGATAAATCGCTTCCTCAACAACCACGCGATACTTAGGGAGGCGCTCACAGATAAGGTACCAGTTATCATGAGAGACCCTTAGCATTCAAGAGGCTGAGCCATGCGA
>JBCBSL010000720.1:0-1614 GCA_039819145.1 Cyanobacteria bacterium J06638_22 | reverse complement strand
TCAGGACACGCAACAACGAGCTGGCTGAGCGTAGCCGAAGCCAGCGGGTATATCCTTTCCGAGAAATCGCCTAAGTCATTCCTCAAACAAACACGACTCCAATAGCTGCCGCAGCCATCAATCCCCAAACGACTTTGTTCCAATCCCACAACCGTCGCCCGTTGAAGCTAGCAAACGGGAAAAAGGGCAGAACAATGTCAAAGACGATCAAGGGTTTCCCCAGCCAAAGTGTGGCTTCTAGCCCTGTCATCAACCAAAGTGGTACGTCACTCACTTGCACTAGCGCCGAGGCTGCGGCTACAAGCAATAGGACTGGCAACGTTCCGGCCAAAGCCATTTGCCCCAGCTTGGGGAGCCACTCGCGATAGCGCCATTGATGGGTTATGGGATACACACTACCAGGGATTGGGTATAGTGCTCCAAACGCAAGGGCGATGACGGCACTGAGCGGGAATCCCGCTTCCCAGGCTCGAAACCGCACCGCAAGCCCTTGCCTCTGTGCTGCTAACTTCATTCCTAGGTAACGCACACCAAATAGCATCACCAGAACGAGCGGAATGGCAAATCCCATTGCTGGAGCGATCGCCCCAGTCATACCCATTCGCCACAGCGCCAAGAATCCAATCGCAGAATTGGCGGCGATCGCACCCCACCACTGCAAACTTGGGTTATCCGCTTTGGTAGGCGCAGGTCGTGCCCACAGGAAATAGCCCGCCTCCAAGTGATGAACAAGCTCCGTCCACACCGCAACAGTAGCCAACCCATAGCGTCGAAACTGCGCCCCGGGCGACAAGATACCAAATCCCCGCGTAGCAAACAGCTTGCTAGAACTGGTATTGAACCCTTCTACACTGACCAGAATTTCATCGCAGCCTTCGCGCTCAAAGAAATCGAATCCGGCCTCAACGAGGCGCTGTCCCACTCCTAACCCCCGTGCTTCCAGGGCTGTAAACACCCAGCTAATGGAACCTACTTTACGCCGACGGGGAAGCGTAAATAGCTTTAGCACGATCGCCCCGAGCAATTGCCCCGCCTGCTCCGCAATCAGAACATGGGGCGTCCATCCAAAAAAGTATCGCTCGACTAGCGGAAAAGAGCGGTGCATCATCGCTTGCACCTGCGATCGCTCGTCATCCCGTATCGGACGAATGACGACTCCAGAACCCTGCCCCATGACCTGACATCAAAATGCATCAAAACACAGCACATCATACCTGACTCAGGTACGCATAGTCGGGGTTGCAGAATCCAAGGATGATTTTTTCTGAGAAGGGTCGCGGTGCGACCCTTCTCAGAAAAAATCATCCCCTCAATCAGCAGTGAGCAGATACGCATAGTACTAGAAGCGATCGCCCGTACAGCCTACGAAACGTTAAGAGGCCTCTCTTGAAAACGGACTCGATCATAAAATCCTGGTAAGAGCGCTTAGGAGAAGGTTATACTCACCCGCTCACCGATTTTTCTGCCACCCCTTGACGATCGGACAATATCCTAAGTACATTAATAAGTAACCACTCACTTATTATTAACTTCCATGCCTCGGCGTCCCACCATCAGCAATGAAAAGATCTTGGACGTTGCGCGCCAAGTCTTTTTAGAGCAGGGGTTTGGTGC
>JBCBSL010000719.1:0-1615 GCA_039819145.1 Cyanobacteria bacterium J06638_22 | reverse complement strand
GCTTGAAGTCAAACCAACAAAACGTCTCATCTCTTTTCCCCTCCAAGTGGGCATATTAACGTGACGCAGGAAGAGGTCCTGCTCTTCCTTCAAGCCCGGCTGGCAACGTGATGTTTCAGGGCCCGGAGATTGAAGTGCGTCAAATTATAGACACGTTACAAACAACTTGAAGGGTCATTGTTGTGCCGCCGACAAGGGTGGGAACGCAACTGTGGCCAACATACGTCAATTCAAACATGGTTGGCCCTAGCACAACGCTGTCTGATTACCGCGCACATGGCTAACATTCAGGGCTTGATCTCGATGGGGGTGCCGATATCGACACTGTCCCAAATCATCTCGATCTCGCTATTGGTGACCGCTATGCACCCTTGGGTCCAATTGAATAAATAGTGATCTGGGCCCCAATGGGCGAGTTCGTCCGGCACACCATGGATCATGATTTGACCACCCGGGCTTCGCCCTAGTTCGTATGCCCGTTTGCGATCAACAACATTGGGATAGGAAATACGCAAGCTTCGATGGAATCGGCTCTGGTTATTGCGGGCGTTCAAATAATAAAGCCCTTCAGGAGTTCGACCATCGCCCTCATAAACCTTGTGACCACGCGGTGTACGCCCCAAGGCCACACGAAAACTGCGCTGTACCTCGCCCTCGCGCATCAGGTACAGCCGCCGCTCACTCTTCACCACAAGAATGTGATCGGCCTGAAATGGCTTACTCTCGGCACGGGCGGCTATGGCCGGAACAGTCAAAATGCCTCCCATGGCCATCCAACCAGGGCTCAAGGCAAACGGCACGAGCGCCAATCGCGCGCAAAAACCTCGTCTCGATCCGTTCATGGAAGCTCCGGCCTTCAAACTTAACGACACAAATATCTTGCACTCGATTAATGAGTGAACCCCTAACGCAGCTTGGAGAATAATTCAGCCCTGTTGGAAAGCCCGTATGTCACAGCATCACTCATTTGGGCCAGCGAGCACTGGTTGATAGGCGATCGCAATAGGATTAGCTAACCAGCTGCCAATTAATGGCTTTTCCTCTACTATTGAGCATTCACTTTATTTCTTTGCTACGTTTAGTGCTTGGTTCTAAGTGCCTGATCCGGCAATCATTGTGCCAAGAGAGCGATTTTTCGGGCGCAGTGTGACGGGATTTATCGAGAACTTTAATTCAGAGAGCGAGGCGCCTGTCCTCATTGTCTGCGATCATGGCGGGCGCGTGCTGCCGGATGCCGTGGGTGATTTGGGTGTCAGCGACGAACTGACAGCACTCCATATTGGTTGGGACATCGGTGCAGCTGATGTCACCCGTAACCTTGCCAGAGGGCTCGGCGCCCCAGCCATAATCAACCACGTCTCGCGGCTGGTGATTGACCCCAATCGCCGCCCTTACATCGAAACCTCGATTCCTTTGGTGAGTGATCGATGCGTCATCCCGGGCAATCGGTACCTTAGCCGCAACGAGGTCGGGAGACGCATCCGCAACTATTTCTTACCCTACCATCGCGCTGTGGCGCGCCGCGTGGGGCAGTTTCGCCGCAACGGAATCATCCCAGTCATCATTGCTGTGCACAGCTACACGGGCAGGCTGAATGGCGAGGACCGGCCATGGC
>JBCBSL010000718.1:0-1615 GCA_039819145.1 Cyanobacteria bacterium J06638_22 | reverse complement strand
CGAGGGGGAACTGGCCTATGCGTTCCCCCGTGGGATGCAGGGTATTTTGCAGAGCAAGTACTTTCGGTTGCGCTTGCAGGAATGGTGGAACAAGGTCTGGGGAGTTTTGTTCTACATCATTCGAATTTCCTTTGGGATTGTATTGATTGCGTCGATTGTTCTGATTCTGCTGACGATTGTGGCAATTTTCATTGCCATTAATTCCCAAAGCCGCGATAACAACAACCGCAGTGGCGGGTTTGGTGGCAGCATGGGTGGCAATCGTATTTTTGTGCCCACCTTTTGGATTGGCCCCAACTGGTTTTACGCATTCCAACCCCCCAGTCAGCGGCGCTACTACCGTCAAACCCAAACCCGCTTTGGGGAAGAACCAAAGATGAGCTTTTTGGAAGCCATCTTCTCTTTCCTGTTTGGGGATGGAAACCCCAATGCTGATCTGGAGGAACGTCGTTGGCAAACCGTCGCGACGGTCATTCGCAACAACGGTGGTACAGTCGTTGCCGAGCAAGTCGCACCCTACCTAGATGACCTGGGTGGATCGACGAGCCAGGAACTGGAAGACTACATGTTGCCCGTGCTGACGCGCTTCAACGGACGGCCCGAGGTCAGCCCAGAGGGGCAGTTGGTCTACCGCTTCCCAGAGTTGCAGGTAATGGCAAAGGAGCATGGTGCACGCAGCGTGGCCGCCTACCTGAAGGAGTTGCCTTGGCGGTTTAGTGAGGCTAGCTCCGGGCAACTGATGGGGGCGATCGCCCTAGGTGCTGTCAACTTCGTTGGAGCCTTGGCACTGGGTTCGCTCTTGCGGGATGCGGCGATCGCCGAGCTCGGTGGCCTAGTCGGCTTTACCAGTGGCATCTTCGGTTTCTTGCTCGCCTATGCGGTTGCCTTCCTCGGTGTTCCTCTAGCGCGCTATTTCTGGGTGCAGTGGCGCAACCAAAAGGTGGAAGCCCGCAATGAACAACGCCAGGAGCGGGCTGTTGCCCTAAACCAGGCGGATGACGAGTTGCAGAAAAAACTCACCTTTGCCAGCGAGTTTGCCACCCGCACTCTGGTTACCGAGAAAGACCTGGCTTACACGACGGAGCGCGATCTGACGGAGCAGGAAATCGAGCAAAAGGACAAGATCGACGAAGAGTGGCAGAAGCGCCTAGAGGGGCTCTAACCACGAGTGCAAGGCCCTTGAGCTGAAATTCTACTGCTCAAACTGCGAGTAAAAACGAACCCCGCTATCGCAAACGATGAAGGTTTAAAGACCTGAGAATCGGTGACAGCGGGGTTTTTCGCAGCAGAGAAAGCAGGACTATTCTGGCGAATTGATTAGACCTGGATGTTCCTGCGGGCGAGAGCCGGGAGCTGGCCAATGGAATCGGCGATCGCCCACCTGAATCGGGCGATCGTTGATGCTAGCTTCGCGGCGGCGCATCAGGCCGCTATCGTCGAACTCCCAGTTTTCGTTGCCGTAGGCGCGATACCACTGGCCCGCATCATCGCATTGTCAAGCAATTTGTCGATTTGCAGCAAGACACCTTGAAGGTCGTCAGCAATTCTCAGTATGGCTTTGTTAGTTTATGAAATGCCGCTCAGGCTGAGCTTGTCGAAGCCTGTTCACCCTTCG
>JBCBSL010000717.1:0-1617 GCA_039819145.1 Cyanobacteria bacterium J06638_22 | reverse complement strand
AAACTTCGCAGATTCATAACAAAGAAATGAGCAATTGAGGCCCGCGTCGCGGGCCTCAATTGCTCATTTCGTAATTGCTCAACTGGGTAGGCCAAAGCGAAAGAATAGGAGAGAGTGGTAGTCTTTTGTGATGAGAGAATTACCGCCGCTCGATAGCCTAAGCCCAGACGCGAAGGATGCTCTGATAGAAGCATTATGGAAAGAACTGCAAGAACTACGAGCCGAGGTTAAAAAAACAAAGCAGAAGAGGGTGCGAAAAACATCGAGTAACTCGAGCTTGCCACCAGCCAAAGGATTTAAGGCAAATCAGCAGAGCAAAAACCAGTCATCGGAGCGACGAGAAGGGAGTGTTGGGCGCACAGGCGGTGGTCGGGAACTAACACCACAGCCAGATCAAGTGGTAGTGGCCCACGCAAAGGTATGCCCTCAGTGTAGAGCAGCGCTCACCCCATCAATTCAACAGCTTCGGGGAATCTATGAGCGCATTGAACTGCCGGTCATCAAACCAGTGGTGACTCGAGTGGAGCGCTACGGAGGCGAATGCCCTCATTGTCAGACATCCTATGAGGCGCCAGTGCCAGTTGGATTAGAGCCAGGGTCGCCCTTTGGTTCAACGATTGCCAGCATCGTGACCTATCTGCGCTATCGCCACAGCGTGAGCTACCAGCGAATGAGCCAACTGATGGATGAGATGTATGGCTTAAAGATTTCAGAGGGAGCAATCGCGAACCTACTCAAAGCTGTTCATGAATGCTTAAAAACTCCAGTGAATGCGGTCATAGAGCGACTACGCCGGAGTCGAATGGTATGCAGTGATGAAACTAGTGCTCGGGTGAAGGGGCAAAACCAATGGGAATGGGTCTTTCAAAATGAGCAGGTGTGCGTGCACGTGATTCGACCCACTCGAGGGAAAGCGGTCATCAGCGAGGTCATGGATGGGCATCGACCTCAGGTATGGGTATCTGATTTATTCAGTAGCCAGAAGGCGAATCCGGCTGAACACTGGCAAGTGTGCCTGGCGCATCAATTAAGGGATTGCCAGTATGCCATTGATGCCGGTGATGAACGGTTTGCTCCCCGCATGAAGCGTCTATTCTTGAAGGCCATTGCCCTACACCGACGACGAGAGAAGCTGGCAGACTCAACGCTTAAGCAATATCGCTCTCGAGTGAGAGGCGCTCTAAGAGAAATATTAAACGTGGAGCCAAGGGTGGAGGAGGGGAAGCGATTACTCAAGCGTTATCGAAACATCCAGGAGCATCTATTTCTGTTCTTCGATGATGAGACGATTCCACCGACTAATAATTCTAGTGAGCAAGCGTTGCGATGGAGCGTTGTCTTTCGCAAAGTGACTCATGGCTTTCGCTCCGATTGGGGCGCTGAGTTATTTGCTCATGTGAGAACGCTGGTCAATACCGCAATGCGTCAGGGGATATCCGCCTTTGATGCTATTTCTCGTGCCCTTACTTCAACTCAGTCTGATTGGCTATTCAGTTGAGCAATTACCCCAAATGAAACGAGCTGTTTAACCGTCTTTTTCCTTGTCATCGAGCGAGACCATGCCAAACATGACCGCAAATTGTGGCGAAAAATTCATGACACTAACCAATTTTGAGA
>JBCBSL010000716.1:0-1619 GCA_039819145.1 Cyanobacteria bacterium J06638_22 | reverse complement strand
GATGAGCGGCAGTGGAATAACGACCTTGAAATACTCCAAAAATTCCTTAAATACGCCTTGCCCCGTGCCTTCTCGATGGTGCTCGACATGGAACTCACACTTTTCGGGAACCTTGTGCATTAGGCGATGCAGCCAATATTCCACGAAGCTGGCAAAAATAAAGGTCAGCACAAAGCAGAGACCGTAGAGCAGGGGCAGGTAGCTAGTCATAGCGATGGGCAAGCAATGTAAAAGATTGGATTGAGAAAGGGGGTAGAATCCCCTTCACCGACTAGTTATAGCGTGTTGTCGTAAGGGGATGCTACTCCATCCTTCAGTGCGATCGCTATCCATTTCGGGCTTACAGAGCATCCAAACACGCGCTAGCCTTGCGCAAAACCTGCGTCCTCCTAATTGAGGCAAGTAGAGCGGCTGTTATTGAATATTGCATTCACGCAGGCGGCGCATCAAATTCGAGAGCATTTTGATGTCTGTGCCACCAAAGCTCCGGCTGTTACCCACCGTTCCTGTCCGAAATGCTGCTAGTGGAGATAGTTTCCAGAACCACATGGCTGGTAAGTGTCCCGTAATGGCGGTATCCAAACTAAAGTCCAAATCTTTGTACTGGCGGAACATTGGGTAGAAATTCGCGGCCTTCCACATCCACTTCAGCCGTAGGGTCACTTCAATCAGACGGCGATCGCTGCTACTCATCTTGATCTCACGGAACTGGTCATAAATCCGTTCTTGGGCAATGAAGCCGAAGTGACCCTGGCTGTACTTCTCCCATAGGTTGCTGATGGTTTGCAAATCGAGACAGGGGAATTCGGCCAGTGCCTCTGGGCTGAGCCATCCATCTTTGGTACGATTGGTGGCCAGTAACATGACCCGCAAGGTCTCGTGATCCGCTTCCCGCCACATGCCATCCTGCAACAATCCTTGCAGTGCGGTGTACTCAATGTTGCGATCGGATGCCAAATCATCATTAGGGGTCGATGTATGGGGCGGGGGGGGGACATACCCTGGAACAAAGGACCCTTCGCCATGATCGTTGGATGACGGAGCAGGCGATGGATTTACGGGTTCTGGTGGTGCTGCTGGCGATGGTGGCGGCGGCGGCGCAGAGGGTGGTTCCTCGGGCAGGGGGCGATCGGGTGCTGAGACTCCCCCGTTATTGTTCGTCGGTTTATCCGATGGTTTTGGGGGAGGCACTGCAGCAGACGAGTCCTCTGGCGGTTCCGGTGCTGCTAGCTTTTGCAGAGCGGCATTCACCTCCCCCCGCTCTAGTAGGTCGTGAAGTGTTTTGGCTTCCCGATCGATTTTGGCTCGGGCATTCGCTGAGAGCTGCTCAAATGATGGACTAGATGGTGGGTTGGATTCATCTGATTGTGCCTCGGTTAGATGAGGCAGTGGCAGGGAAACAGATGTGTCTATTGGAGGGGCGACCGAGGAATCCTCCAGTGCATCAGAGTCTATCAGTTGTTGCAGAACGGCATTCATATCTCCCCGCTCCAGCAGGTCGTGAAGTACCTTGACCTCCGCATCGATCTTGGCTTGCTTACCCGCCGAGAGCTGCTCAAACGGTGGGATTCCAGAGCCAGAGTCGGGTTGTTCCGATCGCCCCTTAGCCAAACTGGGGG
>JBCBSL010000715.1:0-1635 GCA_039819145.1 Cyanobacteria bacterium J06638_22 | reverse complement strand
GGTTCAATGTGGATGCTAACCTAGTGTTTACTTGAACATGGTCTCGTGCTGGCTAATGACGAGGGATAAACCAGGGTTATAATTCTCTGTTAGGCATTTGTCATATAGACTCCTATGCAGTTAGATTGTTTCGGACTTGGTTGTGTGCTCTGTTATTTCGCCTGGTTATCCTGATACCTCAGAACTCTTTATCGAAGATTCTGGGTTGCTTCTGTAAAAGAGACCGATAATGGATAAGCTTTCAGCCTCGAATTTTGCAATGGACTCCTCCGCCGTACCCAACCCGTCTGAAGGGATGTCATCACCTCCTCCCACCGTGCCCGAGCCTGCTGTCGGTGCACTCGATCCTGCTTCAACGGATCCGGTTTTAGACGACACCGATTCCCGCCAGCATCCCATTCCGCCTGCTAGCGAACCAATGCAATACCGTGCCATTGGTTTAGTCTATGGGAAATATACTCCTTCCGAAGAGCAATTCACCAAAGGTGATCTTCATACAGAGGACGGCACCATTATCGATTCGGTGCTGTTAGGCCGGGTGATGAGCCTCGTGAAAAAGCATATCGATCTTGAGAAATCGCACCTCTGGGTCGTGTATCCCCGCACTCGAGAGAAACAATATGATCTCCATTTGCAAATTATGGGGATCTGGGAGCCTGAAAACCTGTCGCAACCCGATGGAAATGGGGACACAGATACAGTATCCAAGGACATCGAGAGCGCGGCATTGCCGTCTGACGAAACGACAGAACCTCCGGTAGACAGCGAAAGCGAAACGTCTCCAGAGGCTGTGGTGTCAGATGATACGGCATTGGTGGAAGAAGAGGGGGATGCGATCGCCGAAGATACCTCCACTGAACCAGCTGAACCAGCTGAGGTCGCCGATGCGCCAACCTCCGATGCTGACGAAGCTCCTGCTGACGAAGCGCCTGAGACACCTACGGTCGAAGCGCCTGACATACCTACGACCGAAGTGACTGAGGCACCTGCGGCTGAAGTGGCTGAGACGCCTGCGGCTGAAGTGGCTGAGACGCCTGCGGCCGAAACGACACCCGCCGAAGACTCTTTAGTAGACGAGGGTGATGCTAGTCCTGCCGCTGCTGCATCGATTGCAGAGGCCACCACAACGATTGCAGAAGAGGCCTCTGAAGAGGCCTTTGAAAAGGCGGGTGGAGCGATCGCTGAATCAACCGATGGCTACTTCTCCATCCGGGGCGAAATTTTGTTCTATGCCGAAGAAGACGACAACTTGGTCGTGCGGATTCAACAATCGCCTAGAAAAGAAGGAAAACCCCCCAAAGCGTTCAAGCTGATTTTGGATGGTAAGCTCGAAGGCAAGACAGTGGGCTACTTCTGGGAACTCCATGTTCAGCGTGAAGGCAACCGTCTGGTGGTTCAGGATGGCACCAGGATTGCTATGGTTCCACCGAAGAAAAACAAGAAACGACGGAGTGGGCCAGGTGGGCCACCCAGACCGAGACGTCAGAATGGTGGACCGCGTAAGCCCTGGAAGAAGGACGGTGAAGGGCGTAGCCCTCAAGGCTCATCGAGTGGTGAGGTTAAAAAGCCTATCAAGCGAGTCAAGCGAGTGATGAAGCCCCAACTATTGTTTGCGCCCGCTGCGTTGCAGCGGGC
>JBCBSL010000714.1:0-1636 GCA_039819145.1 Cyanobacteria bacterium J06638_22 | reverse complement strand
AATTAGTGGTGTTGGAGGGGCGGCTGCTGTAAAATTACCGGAAGTTGGAGAGCTTGTAGATGTCAAGGGTGCTGCTGATGATATAAACTCACCACAGCGTGTAACCGCGGAGCCGGTTGACAAGGATCCAGTGGCTTCGGTCGCAACTCCCTCGGAGGAGGGGGTAGACGGCCAATCGGCGTTTTCAAAGATGGATGAGCTGCTGATTGCTGGTATGGACATTATTAGGGCTTTGCAGAAGGAAATGCATGAATTTCGAGAAGAGGAGCGGAGAGAATTCCTGAAACTGGTGCAGCGGAGGGATGGCAGATTTGCAGAGAGGCAGTCTTCCATTGGCAAGGAAGTAAGCGCTCCGATAAAGGTTCGTGGTGATGTCAAGATGGTTGAGTTGCAGAAAGCTATCGGTACCGAGATGGACGTCCAGGAATTGGAAAACCCGGTGGGGAGCTGGAAGGAGGATTTGGAGGACCCGGGTGCAGAAGCGGAGCCACTTCCAGTTGTTGATGGTCCAGACCGAGAGTACGTGTCCCCTTCGGAGAAAGGGAGTGGTGAGCATGAAGCAATTGCCAGTAGTGCTGCTAGTGGTATGGACACAGTTGGTAAGGGCCCGACTGTGACGGATGCGTGTCCAGATACGGGAAACACTGAGACTTCCTGTAGTGATGAGATGTCTAGGATTAACTTGCTGTCTGGTGCCAATCATCATGAAACCAGGAGCACGGAGATGCTTCCAAGGACAACTGTAATTGATCCACCAGCTGTATCAGTGCCAGATCTAATTCCCTTACCTGACATTGCTAAGGACCAGAGCCAGGATCCGTCTGCCGAGATTAATGCAGGCTTACTTAAGCTACAGGCACTTATTTCCATGCATTCACCACAACCTGAGATCCCCAATGATGAAGGTCCATTTTTGGAAGAAAATGGAGAGGCGGGGGCGAACGATTCTTCACCGCAAGGAGGTAACCGTCGGACAACGGATTTGCAGCCTGACCAAAATGTTGTCTCTCGGGCTTCATTTGTTGACACTATGGACACTTACAGCCCCTCTGATTCTCAGGGCGGAATTCCTAGTTGTGAGCTTCCAAGTAATATGGACAGCCGTGGCAAGGATGCTGGTATGAAGACAGCCGGAGATGCCAGGACAACCGGTAAAGGCCAGGGCATTACCAGTAGAAATTGGATATTGGGTATGAGGACAACTGGAGAGCAGTCTTGGAGGCGAGGCAGATTTGCCGATGACAACAATGACCAGACGACGATGTGTATTGTATTGGCCCCTAATAATGGAAAGGACCCAATCAAGTCTTCTGGTTTTCGGAGCAAAGCTGGGCTTCAGGATAAGTCTCCCATCAACAAATGTTGCAAGTATGCTACTAAATATTTCCCAGATGCTTGCAGTGCCAAGGAGTGGACTGAGGATTCCAGGAACCAAGTGGGATTTGAACTTAATGGCAAGGCTGCTGGAGAGCAGGCCTGCGATGTAGGTCGGAGCACCTACAGCTACAGTCGCTACGGACAGGATGCCAGCAACCTCTTGGCCCCTAACAAGTGCTCGCTGAAGAACTCCAGCGCAGGAGTGAAGAACCACATCCAACAAGCTAGTTTTGCGAACCTTTCCAATGGCGGACGAAAG
>JBCBSL010000713.1:0-1638 GCA_039819145.1 Cyanobacteria bacterium J06638_22 | reverse complement strand
CAACTATCGTTTGCGCCCGCTGCGTTGCAGCGGGCGCAAACGATAGTTGGGTTCTTCAACCGGATTTGATATTACAGGATTCCTATTCCTACAGGTCTTGCTGGGTTTCCATCTTATCGATTAGACCAGAGCAAGCATCCATCAACAAATCCAGGACATAGTTGAAGCCTTCGGAATCGCCATAGTAGGGGTCGGGGACTTCATCATCGGAGTAGGTGTTGCAGTAGTCGCACATCATTTTGACCTTGTGGCCATAGCGCCCGTCTTTGTCCCGGCGCATAATATCGCTGTAGTTCTCGCGATCCATCGCCAAGATCAAATCAAAATCATCCAAATCGCTGGGTTGAAATTGGCGTGCGGAACCCTTGAGCTCCATACCCAGCTTTTGGTGGGCGGCAGCAGCCATCCGGCGATCCGGTGGATTGCCGACATGCCATGCACCAATGCCCGCAGAGTCGCAGAGGATTTTGCCCTGCAAGTTGCGCTCGTCGATTAGGCGGTTCATTACATTTTCGGCAGAGGGCGATCGGCAAATGTTGCCCAGACAAACAAATAGTATTTTTTGCGGCATACCGCGATGTCATACTGCAAATCGTCCCCCTCAGCATACCTTGAGGGTTGTCCCGTTGGCGGGGCGATCGCCCATCTTGCATTCTGGTGGTCCTATAGCTATCTCAAGTGATTTGTGAAATGAAGTATGAACAGTGTGCGGCCTGAGGCCGCACACTGTTCATACTTCATTTGGGATTGCTATATGGGAGCCTGAAATGCCGAGGCAAAGGATAGGCTGGTGATGCTGGGTGCCAATCTGGGTCAGAACTGCGGCGATAATTTGTGAGCCATGCGGGTTGTGGAAGCTATGGAAGCGAACTTACGCGTAACGCTGGAAACCTTGAAGCAGTGGGAGAAGGCTATGATTCGGCTGCGGAATGGGGGCGAGGATTTGGGCGATCGCCAAGTCCAAGTCAAGCACCTCAGTCAGCAACTCATCGCGCTGCTGCAACATCCCGAGGTTGCCACCGAACTCAACCGCCTAATCGACAAGGCCAGAGCCTTATCCCCAGAAGCGTTTGGTCAACTCCAGGCCGAGCTAGTGAATCCAGCGCGATCGCTCGTCGAAAGCGAACGCCGCAGCCTTTTACCCCTCATGCCTTCCAGCCGGGAATGGGAGCTGTTGATGGGGGAATATCGCAAAATGCAGGTTGATCCAGCCATTGATACACCTCCGAAATCAGCTGACAGTGCGTCGTCAGAGTCTCTCAAAGCCCTACCGACCGATACCCAGGTGCTGATCCAACAGTTCTCACAAATGCAGGCGACCTTGTTGGAGCAGCTGGAAGTGTCCCGAGAGATGAGCCGTAAGCCAAAGAAACGTCGAAAGCGCCGAATTTCCCTCGGCATTTTGCAAACGACGCTTGGCGTTGCGCTGCTGGTTGGCAACACCCGTGTGTTTCAGGATCATCCCAATGCGTCCTACATCCTGGGCGGCAATTCGCTCATTCAGGCTATGCGTGATTTGATGGGCGAAGAAGTGTAGCGCTGCTTTGGGAAAGACCATTTCCTGGCGTTGCTGAATTAAGGGATGAACCTGGCAGGGACGGGAACATCCTCGAACTTGAGGTAGTGAAGTAACAATCG
>JBCBSL010000712.1:0-1641 GCA_039819145.1 Cyanobacteria bacterium J06638_22 | reverse complement strand
GTAGCAGAGGCGGCGGGTCATCTTTGAGCGATCGCACCACGATTTCGGATGCGTTCAAACCATCGTCATTGGGCTCAAAACCCGTGAGCAAGATTTTCATGTCTAATGCACCTGAGTTCCAATGAGCTTTGGCTCAATCGGTGTTTCAAGGAGCTAGCCAAGCAGCGTGTTCAATAGGCTATCCAGCAAGGCTTTGCCTCTTTTCCTAGCATTATGAACGAACTCGAAGAAGCCAAGATAGAGCGGCAGCTTCTCTTACGAGATCCCACGATGGGGCCTGAGCCAAGAGCGCAACAGTGACCAAAATCCTTCCATGGTGTTGACATGGACTTCGCAAAAGCCATCGTCGTCTTCGTCCCGAGCGTATTCGCCAGCGCTGTGACAAACACTTTTATGCGGGTAGCCCCAGGCCTCCAGTCGGGCATAAATGTCGTACTCGTCAGTGTAGATCAGCGTTCCAGCCCTCACCGTTGCCTGAATAATCGGCTGGATGGTCTTTTGCTGAACATTGGCTAACATTCTAATCACGACTTCACCGCCGCGCTGAATCATACCGAAGATCGGCGGCTTCTCTTTTTCAAGCGTACCCCTGCCCCGAACCCCTTTGAGCTTGCGCCGCCGCCCTTGGCGGCCTTTTTTTTAACCTGCTCAGGGTGTCCTTTGTGGCCGGCGGTGACATAGACCTCATCGAACTCTACCGTGCCTGATAGCTGGACTTCTGGCCGTTGATCCGCCACGGCTTGGCGCAGTTCGCTCGTCATCTGATGCACATCATCTTTGTGCAAGCTCAGCTCTTGAGCAATCTGTTGATTCGAGAGATTGAGGCCCATCAGATACAGACAGGCAACCCAGGTTTGCAAGGGCTGATGGCGACCCGCAAAGAGGCTGTCGGTTAAGTCATCGAACTGACGTCCACAGTCGCCACAGACGTATCGCTGCCGAGCCGGATGGCTCTGATGTTTACCCCGTTTCGTGACCGACCCAGACCCACATTCAACGCAACAGACGCCGCCAGGCCATCGCAGTTGGCGGACCGTTTCGTAGCACTTGTTGTCATCGATAAGTCTCGAAAGCGTTAACATCGGAGGCTATGGGTGGGCTGATATTGATTTCACGCTAACGCGTGAGACCAATGCCGTGCAACCTCCCAGAAACAGCTATTGAGCCAAGTCCTTTTGAGTTGGGTAGTCGCAAAGGTAGAAATAGTCCAAATCACTCAACCTATCCTCAGCCCCAAAACGCCAAGGGGCGAGAACGGTTACTGTTCTCGCCCCTTGGCAGGCGCTATTCCACAGTTATCAAAACTATGGATTGTCAGTGGTTAAGCAGCCGCGCGCTCTTTGGCCTCTTTGATCACCACTTCTGCCACATTGTTAGGACAGGGTGAATAGTGAGAGAAGGTCATTGAGAACTGACCGCGCCCCGAGGTCATGGTACGCAGATCGCCAATGTAGCCAAACATCTCGCTCAGAGGCGCTTCAGCCTTGATACGAACGCCAGTGGGGCCTGTATCTTGACCGAGGATCATGCCACGACGACGGTTGAGATCACCAATGACGTCACCCATGTAGTCATCCGGGGTAAACACATCGACCTTCATGATGGGCTCTAGCAGTTGCAGGCCCGCCTTGGGCAAAGACT
>JBCBSL010000711.1:0-1643 GCA_039819145.1 Cyanobacteria bacterium J06638_22 | reverse complement strand
CTCCTCTAAGCTTTATGCCCCGCTGGTTGCAGGTGGTTGCGAGTCTCAATCCTCTAAGCTATGCCATTGAACCCATTCGCTACGTTTATTTGCACAGCGATTGGGCATTGAGCAGCATTGTGATGCAAACGCCTTTTGCCGATGTGTCGATGGGTGCAGCTTTGTTGTTGCTGGTAGGGTTTGATGCGATCGCCCTGGTTGGCATCCGATCGCTTCTCAGCCGCAACTTTGCTTGATGACGAGCAGTTAGTTGTATGGCGCTCCTTGTCCTCAGCACCAAGTGACTACGTTCGATTGGGTGAGATGGGTCAGTGCAACTTTTTTTGAACAGACGCGTCAAATCTTGTTTGGAGGGGCGATCGCTGCATTCATGAGTCTATGAATACACTCAACCCCTAAATCCAACATTCGATAAACCTTGTTTCTCATTTAGCCTAAATTGATCGCGCTAATCAGCGGTGGTTGTGGCATTTTAGTTAGTGATTCGTCAAATCGTGTTTCTGAAACTTCGTAGCAAACCCTGGAGGACAGTCATGGCGCAAGCATCCAAGTTGGCAACGTGGGCTGGTGGTGCGACCCTTGTGCTGTCGGCGATCGCTCTCCTTCAGCAACCCGCCCCAGCTCAGGACGCTGCTGACCCTGGCCTTGAGAACAGAGAAGCCGGTTCACGGGAGAACTTCTCGGGGGGGCAAACGATTAACAGTCCCCTTGACCTGATCCACCAATCCAACTTCAGCAACGATCGCTCGGCTCAAGAAATTGAAGAAGATCGTCGCAACAACATCCGCAATGCAGCAGATGACTTCCTACTACAGCGTCAACAACGACTGCAAGAAACGAATGCGGCTCCCGAGCCCACGCCATCATCTACCATGCAGACTCCGTAGTGCTCATCACCCCTGTTCAATCGGTTCTCAACTTTTGGTTTGGTGATCCCACCAACCCGAAAAGTTCCTATACCCAACAGCGCAAGCTGTGGTTCAGCAAAAGTGAAGAAACCGATGAAACTATCCGACGAGAGTTTATGCCCCTCTATGCGCAGGCGGCAACGAGTGAGTTGGATAGTTGGGCTACCGAACCTGAGTCCTGCCTGGCTCTGCTGCTTATTCTCGATCAGTTTCCCCGCAATATGTTTCGCGATATGCCCCGTGCTTTTGCCACGGATGAGAAGGCATTGGCGATCGCCAAACATGCAATCGAGCGTGGCTTTGACCAAGCACTCAAGCCAGTGCAACGCTTGTTTATGTATCTACCACTGGAACATAGTGAAACCCTTGAAGATCAGCATCGCAGCGTGGCGTTGGTCGAAACCTTGAAGGAAGAAGATACCGACTTGGCAGATGCCTACGACTATGCCCTACGGCATCGAGACGTGATTCAACGGTTTGGGCGTTTTCCCCATCGCAATATCATTTTGGGGCGACAATCGACATCGGAAGAGATTGATTTTTTGCAGC
Source organism: Cyanobacteria bacterium J06638_22 (assembly GCA_039819145.1). Taxonomy (GTDB): domain Bacteria; phylum Cyanobacteriota; class Cyanobacteriia; order Elainellales; family Elainellaceae; genus Vacuolonema. The sequence goes on along the minus strand of JBCBSL010000711.1, from coordinate 186 downwards.
AGCCTGGCTCTCGCTTTTAGAAGCAGTTCGGTGGACCTAGAAGCAATGCGAGCATCTCTGGCGAGCGGGCATCAAACTTGTTCAGCGTTTACACATGTGCAGTTTGTTAATTTCTTGACAAGTCGGTAAGTACCATTAAACTTAAAGCCCTAAAAACCTGCGCCGTCGGCGCAGAGATCGTAGAGC
>JBCBSL010000710.1:0-1658 GCA_039819145.1 Cyanobacteria bacterium J06638_22 | reverse complement strand
TCTACGCTCCAAATGCCTCGCCCCAAATCTACCAACCACTAATAACTACAAACCATGAACCATCAACGAACAACGAACAACCGCCCAAAATCCAAAATCGATATAAATCGCCTCTCACCGTTCAAAACCCTTACAGGAAAAATCCGCGGCTCTACCGGGTTGACTATGCAGCTACAGTAGGAAAATGCCAGCTAATCAGACAGCGTAATTTGAATCGCTCGAAATTTCTGAACCCGTAGCCGGAACGTTTGATCAGCTTCAAACGATTGTTGATGCCCTCAACAACGCCACTGGTCGTTCTGTGCTCAAAGTATTGCAGAATCTCTCCAAACCAGCGCCTGATAGTCGCCACCGAGTTTGGGTAAAGACTCTGCGCCGTTGCCATCCAATCCAACAAACCGAACAAAGCTTCACTCTCGTTCTCCGCCTTAAACCAGGCTCGGAAGGCTTCCTTGGATTCATGCATCGAAGCGAGCTTAGGCGCAATCGCTTTGACCTCAGCGAGCTTCTCGTGTTGCTTGTCCGTCAGGGTCTCTTCCGGCTTCAGTAAGGCATACTTGCTGTTTTTAAGTGCCGCTTGAGCGGCTTCAGGGGAAACACCTTCCGGTAACTCATCAGGGCTGTGCCGAAAGGCATTACGTGCCTGGTTTAGTTCGTCATTGACCAACTTCATCACGTGAAAGCGGTCAGCGACAATCTCGGCCTGGGGCATCAGTTGACGCACTAAGCCTCGATAGTTGCCCGATAAGTCGATGCTGACTTCTTCGATGTGCGCCAATACCTCAGCGCCCCACTCGAAGAGCACCGTCTTGATGGCGGCATGGGTGCGGGCCGGTGCCAGGCCCATCAGGGTGTGCGTATCGAGATCACTCAAAACCACCACAAAGTCTTTGTGCCCTTTGCGTAAGGCGATTTCATCGATGCCTAAACGACGTAACCCACTCACGTCAATCGCGACTTTTTTGCGCCCATATACTCCACCATTGACCACACGATGTCTTCGCTCAATCCCTGATGAACGGCAACATTAGCGCTATCACTATGGATCACCTGCTGCACCACTCGCTCGGCGTAACGGTCGGTGTAGCTGCGCCGAGTCCCCATAAATTCGAAGTCCTCGCTGAAAGGTTTGCCGCACACCGCACACTTAAACTGGCGGCGGTTGACGCGCAACCAGGTCTTTCGATAGTGACTGAGGGGCAGATCCCGGACTAGATGCCAATGATTTTGGTGCCGATGCTGGCTCAGCGTGCCACAACGAGGGCACTCTACCGAGGGGCGATGGGCTTCAACATCAAGAATCAGACCCTCTTCCACCTCTTTGTAAGACTCCACATCAATTCCTGGCAAACCTAATAACTCAGTGAGTAAAGGCACCATAACAGCTCGGTATAGTAGTTGCTACAACAGCATACTCATTTCCGTAGAGCCAAATCCTTTCTGTATGCTCTGCAACGACAGGCATTTATAAAAAGTTTGCCCACACTTGATAAGGGGGACAAAGCTGCCGCTACACTAAAGGGTGGCGTTCTTGGAGATGCGGCGCATGGCTTGGGTTGTCGGCAGTTTGATTCTGGTAGCAGCTTACTTGCTGGGATCCATACCGACAGGTTACATCGTTGCCCGTATGGCAAAGGGCATTGATATCCGTGAACATG
>JBCBSL010000709.1:0-1661 GCA_039819145.1 Cyanobacteria bacterium J06638_22 | reverse complement strand
CAAATCGGTCATTCAAGATTCTATAATTAAAACAACCTGCTTGTTGCTTAACTCAATTGTAGGGTACTTTAGCAACAAGACTGTTGTCAAAGTGATAATTTGAGTTAAGTTTTTCCGCTATCACTTCGGAAGTTGCTTGTCTGATCGTTTCACCCCAAAGACGGGATCCTAACAAGAACCTGCGGGTTCTTTTACAGGTGATTCGTTCATTCTTTGCTTTTGTCGGCTTGAAGATACGCCTCTGGTAATAACAATGACAGCGACCCAGCATCCTTCCACAAAGCAGGATATCCTGCATTATCTCGCGAAACGGGGACAGGCAAGCTCTCAAGAGGTTGCCGAGCATTTTGAAATCAGCCCCCAAGCGGTGCGTCGACACCTCAAAGACTTGACAGAAGAGGGATTGGTCGAACACGAGGCGGTGCAAACTGGGATGGGGCGTCCCAACTACGTCTATCAACTGAGCAAGAAAGGGCGCGATCGCCTCCCTGACCAGTACGACGATTTTGCTCTCTCGCTCCTCGACACCCTGGCCGAAACCGTCGGCAAGGAGCAAATGAAAACAATCTTGAAGAAGCAGTGGCAGCGGAAGGCATTGGAATACCGCGATCGCCTTGGATCTGCCGCCTTAGAAGATCGGGTGGCTCACTTGGTCGAGCTGCGCCGTGCTGAAGGCTACATGGCAGAGTGGCATCGGGTCGAGCCAGAGGAACCCAAAACGCTGGTCACGCCTGCCTTCATCATCACGGAGTACAACTGCGCCATTTCCCAAATTGCCGAATCCTTTCCCAGTGTGTGCGGCCATGAACTCGAAATGTTTCAAATGGCGCTCCACGACTGCAAAGTCGAGCGCACCCATTGGCTGGCCAGTGGCGAACACCGTTGTGGATACTTGATTCAGTCCAATTCCTCCAATTCTTCCAATTGATTCTCCACCCTTGTCAGCAGATTTGCTAGAAATCCGGTAGGGTGCCAGTTTGGAACGTGTGGTCGTCCATCTATTGCGATCGCCTATCTATGGAAGTCTCATCCATACAGTAAAGTGTGGCCAGGGAAGCGCTGATGCGAGAACCATTAATCGGAGAGTGAAGGGGATGGATACCGAATCCGCAACACCAGAATTTTTGACCCAGGAAGAATGCCTGGAAATAGACAAATCGATGCTGCCCGCCCGCGATCGCTTCTCTGCGCGGGTGGCGGTGTATGCCATGCGATCGCTCAAGCAAGTTTCTGCCGAAGAAGGAATAGCGATTGAAGACCTCAATGCCCAACAAATCGGCAACTGGATCAGCCGAGATCCAAACCTCACGACGGAAAAGGGGTTTGATGGAAACTTCAAAGGCTTTTTCTTGCAACTGGTGATCGCGTCGATGCGTCCGCTACGAGCCATGTCTCAGGAATTTGACACGCCTATCGAGTCGCTGACGATTCCACAGGTGGTGGCATGGTTCAAAAAGGAAGCTGACCAGCGGATCGGTACCGCCGAGGAAGCCCCCTAGAAATTCTTCCGTTGAACCAAGGTTCGATGAGATAGCCTGCCAGCGGATTCAGTTACATTTGAGTTATTCACATGTAGAAGAGAGATACAGCGCTTTTCAAGCGCTTAAAACCGGGTTGTTTTTGTGAGAGCCGCGCGGCGCGCGGCTCTCACAAAAACAACT
>JBCBSL010000708.1:0-1677 GCA_039819145.1 Cyanobacteria bacterium J06638_22 | reverse complement strand
ACCAGGGCATCGAAGAGATTGTGCCCCTGCTTTCGCACGGTTGCCAAATACCCCCGAATCCGACAAAACTGTCTGGCCCCGTCTTCGGAGCGAAAGCACCCCGAAATTTTCTGCTTGAGTTTCATCATCCGCAGATCCCGCTCGGCTTGATTGTTATCAAAGGGAATGGCGAAATCATACATAAAGCCAAGCACCGATGATTTCTGCTGGCGCAAGCGCTCCAGTAAATTACGAGGGGCAGAGCGTTTGGGGCGTCCTCGTTTCTTCGGGGTGTCCTCAGACGGTGGAGGCATGGGGTTCTGCGCAAATCCCTGAGCCAAAATCGCCTCATAGCGAGTGTCAAAAGCCGTCAGCTCTTGAGTGGATAAGCCCTCCTTTCCCTGCGCTTTGGCCGTGTTCACTTGAGTGTGAATGCTCACTAACAGCAGACTCAAGTGGAAAGCCCACCACTGACCATACTGCTCCAGAATGTACTGCAACTCCCGGAGATGATGGGCATTACATAGAAAATGCTGGCACTCATAGTGGTGATAGCTGCTCCAGCCGTCATGAACCGCGTTGCCTTCAAACTCCGGCAGAATAGCCATCTCATTCATCGCCACTTGCCCTCGCCTTGGATGTACCATGTAATAGGTCAATCCATCGGTGCAGGCGACATGCAACCACCAGAGTTGTTGATTGACTCGCAGACTCGTTTCGTCAAAGTGAACCACCTCACTGGTGACAATCGCGTGGTGGATATCCGCTTCAATCGGTTCTAGATGCCAAAAACACTGGTCTTTGGTGGTGTAGAGGGTCCCTTCTGACAGCGACACATTCATCAGATCACTGAGCAGTTCACAGACACGATGAGAGGGTAACAACTGCCCCTCCGTCAAATACACCATCATCGCTTTGAGTCGAGGACCGTACTGCACGACATTCATAGCCTCAGGAGGACATTGCCCTTGATTGGATTGACCACACTGGGGACAGCATTTCACCTCGATTTGATGCTCCGTGACCTGCAGTTCAATCGGGGGAATATCAAACACTTGACGGGCAACGACCTCGTCAACTGGTGTGCCGGTTAAGGACGCCCCACACTCGAAACACGTCTCGACCCGATGAACGTTAATGTTATCCACTTCCTCGCGCCATTCTAGCGTATGGCCCTTGTGACCTAGTTGTCCTCCGGAGGACTGGTCACTTTTGCGCCGCAAGCTTTTGGTTCGTTTGCCAAAGCCATCAGAGGAGGGCGGTTTACTACTGTTTCGGCTCGTTTTACGCCGCTGACCTTCGAGTTCCTTGACGCGAGAGTCTAATTGGTTGAGGCGACTGACCAATTGTTTCACCAACTCCACGACCGCCTCTTCGCCTTGGGCGTAGATGGTACGGATTTCAGTGTCGCTAAGCTTTAGGGGTGACGTTGGTTTACTCATTCTTGTCAGCAGATGCCTCTCTAAAATATAGGGTACCTATTGTTGAGGATACCCGCTAAAAAATAGAGATTTTTTTAAGCCTGAGTAGTTACTGCTGATGCTTAAGTTTCTAACGTCGCGGTTCGGCTAAGCCCACCGTCGAAGCCTCAACGCTCTAGCTAGCGAGTTACCGCTGAATACGCCGTCTCCATAGGCCATAATGAACTAATGCACCCCTTGATACACTTGTGAACAACTCTAAGCCCAAAGACATTTG
>JBCBSL010000707.1:0-1716 GCA_039819145.1 Cyanobacteria bacterium J06638_22 | reverse complement strand
AAATAATCGCTATCCGCTTACTTCACACCCTCAACCTTCACCGCATTTCTTTGTGGGCCCATTAATTCAGGCCCCCAAAAAGAACGACCGTTACACATTCAGTGCGGCATGGGATTGAGGATGTCAAGTAAGCGTCTAGCGATTATTTAGCAACCTCAGAACCGCAACGAAACAGTTGGGCTAATCCCATTGATGCTGGCGAGCTTCATCAACGATTCCTTGAGCCTCTTCGAGGGAAATATCGTAGCGAGTACTCAGCAGTTGAGGCATGTGATCGCAGTCACGATTGGGATTCACAGCTGGCTGCTGAGAATAAGCAGGTAGAGCAACATTACATAAAAAAGGCGAAGGTTTGGCCTTGAGTTGAAGGGGTTCAAGGTTCAGAACTTCCCGTGAATTCACAAAAAAGAGTAAGGCCCCGCTAAGGTTAGCATCGCTGAGGTTGGCATTCCCAATTAAGACACAGTTGAGGTTGGCATCGCTCAGGTCAGCACAGTTGAGGTTAGCACCCCGAAGGTTGGCATACCTGAAGTCAGCCCCACTGAGGTTGGCATATCTGAGATTAGCATCACTGAGGTTAGCACCATTCAGGTCAGCATTGATGAGGTTGCCCCCACTGAGGTTAGCCCCACTGAGGTCAGCACAGTTGAGGTTGGCACCATTGAGATTGGCCCCACTGAGATCAGCTTCGCTGAGGTTGGCATTGCTGAGGTTGGCATCGTGAAAATCAGCCCCGTTGAGGTCAACCCCACAAAAGTCAGCCCCATTCAGGTCAGCCCTACCAAAATCGGCCCCACTGAGATCGGCGATCGCGACATTGCTTTTGGCCATGCGACACTTGAGCAACAGAAAGACACCACTGACAACCGCTGCCATCGTTCCAAGATCGCTGATGAGAGGTTCACGATGGGTTTGCGCAAGGGATGCCCTTTCGTTGTCGGATAGGCGACCATCATCTAGCTGAAGCCTGCGCTCGGAAATTAGCCACAGTCCCCCAACCATCCCGAGAAAGACTGGCGTGGCGATCGCTCCCATCACCCACCAATGGCTGATCCTTCGCTTTGGTTGCCGCTGCTTGAATTGCTCCTGCATGCTTGAGCCCCCCTCAATGCTGAGCCCATTATTACGCCCCTGATTTGGGGACGCTCTAATCTTTATGCACGCTTAAACACCCCGTTCACTCCAAGGCAAAGGGGCTTCTCTTAATAGGTCTCGGGCGATGGCTCTAGTGCGATCGCGGCAGCATCCATAGCAGAATTCGGAATGCTGAAGTCGAAATTCGGAATTGAAACGCCTATCAGATAAAGGTTTCAGACATTGAGAGCAACCCGATTAAACTACGGACTGCCATAATATCGCCGTCAGGTATCCGCATTCACGCTTTGAAAAATCATTCTGACAGCTCGGCCTTCTTTACCCCACGGGGCAATATTGGTCATTTAAGCCAGAACGCCTGACTTAAGGGCTAACGTGCATTCACTAACCTCTACTTCAGGACTTGGGGGCAATGGCCCTACGGATAGAGCCAGCGCCGAAATAGCTTGGTCAACCGAGGCATTACGCCGTAGGTCAGGAGCAGCACCACCAGATAGGTCACCACTAAAGACGCTAGCAAACGCGGTAAAAACTGATTCAACAGCGGTAACAGGATGGGATTGAACAGGTTTACAGCGATAAACACCGCAAAAGTCGTCAAGATGGCCATTTTGTAGCGGG
>JBCBSL010000706.1:0-1728 GCA_039819145.1 Cyanobacteria bacterium J06638_22 | reverse complement strand
GGGGGGCTAGTTCCACCTTAAAAACTGGATATTCAGGCTGGGGTTACTGATTCCCGTACATCCACGCTAATCACATACGTCGCGCCCACACACAACCGTACTTAATTAACGCGCATAGCGCTATATCTGGTTTTCATAGAAACTGAGACTGGTGTCGTTCCGGCAGAATCTGCTATAAAAGTGCCATTCTATTTGACACCTGCTTCAACTTGCGCGCCTCCGGTTGAACTAGCAGCGTAAGCAGTTTCCTCCAATGCGGGTGCTGGCGGTCGAAGAAGTCGCCTTCGCGGCGTTTTGACCCGTTCTATATCCTTCATCGCAACACCAGCGATCGCCCCACAGGCCAAGATGTATATCGGGTTAATCATCGCATTGAGCAACGAGTCAACGACATACAGCAAAACAACAACCGCTACTCCAACGGCTGGAGCTACATCCTTGCGGGTCCACAACCTGGCAGGGTAGCGCGTGAAGAATGCTACTAGAGGCAGCAGTAGCGCCGAAAACAAGCTCAATAACCCGACTGTCCCATGTACCCCAAAGGCGATGATCCAGAGGCTGTCTTGGATGGTCAGATTTCCCGTTTCAGGATTGACAACCCGCGCTCTATCATAGCCACCCCACCCCCAAACAATGCGATCGCGGGCATGGTCAACCATCAGCTCCTCATTATTAAAGCGGAACTCTAACGATGAAACCCGATCTGGTGGGAAGACATTCGAGAGAACTTCTATGAGCTGATCCGTAAAGTAGGATTCCGTTTCAGCGTTGATGTAGAGATAAACAAAAATCAACCCAATGCAGAGGAACATTGGCAGAGCCGTGCGCATGGTCAGACTGGCGAGGATAAGTCCCAGACCGATGATCAGAAGACCATAAGCGCCGGTGGACTTGGCCAGAACAAACGTAACGAGCAATATGGCCAGTAACCAATGAACCTTGAACTTCTGAATTTTCTTGATGACGTCTGTCCGCCATAGCCAAATGCCAATCAATGAAGCTGCCATAAGCCAGGCTCCTAGTGCAAGACCATGCTGCATGAAGACCGATGGGCGGAAGCCGCCATATCGCATAGTCTGTGCGAAGTCGTAGTGAGCATGGGCTCCATAAATGCGGGCATGAAGCTGGGGACTCATGCGAATTTCGTATAGGCTCAGCGGAACGTAAACCAGTCCACCAACGAAAATGCCGATCGCAAGTTGTCGTAAGCCTGCCAAATTACCCAAATAAATGCGCCCTAAAAAATAGGGCAATAGCCAGGTCACGCTTTTGTCCAACGCGCCAGCTACCCCGTCGTAAAGTCCTAACCCATTCGAGAGGGATGTCATCACAGGACAGACAAAACACCAGACAATGAATGGAATATCTAACCACCCAAGGCGAAAGGATGTAAGTCGGCCTGAGTCGAAGAGGATAGCAGCCAGCAAAACACCATAGGATGTGGCGGAGATTTTACTGTAGTCTGGCAGGCTGGGCAGGGGTAAGAAGACTTCAGGCAAAAAGAGCCAGGATGTAATGAAGCAAACGACGATCGCCTGACGCGGATTAAATCTGGAAAATAAATAAAGAATGAATGGTACCCAAGCCAGCATAACCAGGGCAGCAAGACTATTGGGTGCTCCAAAGGGATTAGATAAGAATTGGAAGCTCACGCTGCGACTCTCAGGATTGACGATTTCTTGCTGGATCTCTACGAGGCTAGACGTAAATGGAACGGAATGTAAAGGC
>JBCBSL010000705.1:0-1738 GCA_039819145.1 Cyanobacteria bacterium J06638_22 | reverse complement strand
GCCGGAATGTCGACTTCGATCGCTGGACCCATGGTGGCTGAAACGAAGAGCGATCGCCATTTGCGCTTCGCTGAGATCCTGCTTCAGACCTGCGACGATTTCCTTTTTATTTTCCAGGGTTCTACCCATCGTTGTCTCACCTCCTTAAGTTGGGTATATGGAAAGCTGGGTTGATATAACACACCAAAAAAGCCTGACAAAATTGCCAGGCTTGTGAGGATGTCTTGGCGAATCGCACAAAGTCCAATGCGATTCGGAAGAACAGTACTCAACCTCGGCGGGATATTAAGCATGAAGCACCCGCTGTCTCTGGCCGCTATATTCAATTCTTGGAAAAGAGTCTCGGAGTCAAACCTACAGAACTAAACAGTCGAGTATTCGCTGTGCAAGAGTATCCGCGAAGAAAGGCTATGCAGCAGCATCAGTCACCTTCATATCGCGCAGAGCCGGAATGTCGACTTCGATCGCTGGACCCATGGTGGCTGAAACGAAGAGCGATCGCCAGTACCGACCCTTAGCACCACTGGGGCGATTGCGGTCAATAGTGTCTTGTAAGGCCTTCAGATTCACCAGCAGATCGTCTGGAGCGAATGTAGACTTACCAAACATAACATGGACAATCCCTGTGCGATCGGCGCGGAATTCTAGCTTACCTGCCTTAAACTCGTCGATCGCCTTAGCCAAATCGAAGGTCACCGTTCCGCCCTTGGGAGAAGGCATCAAGCCTCGTGGCCCCAATAAGCGACCGAGCTTTGCAACCTGGGGCATCATATCTGGGGTTGCAATCAGCACGTCGAAATCCATCATGCCTTTTTGGATTTCATCAATCAATTCTTCTGAACCCGAGAGATCGGCACCATTGTTGCTGGCTTCAGTGACCTTTTCCCCCCGAGCGATAACGGCAACGCGCTTATCTTGCCCTGTTCCCTTGGGTAGCACAACCGTTGTACGCAATTGTTGGTCGGTGTACTTCGGATCGATACCCAGACGGATATGAGCCTCGGCAGACTCAGGAAACTTCGCTGTTGCAGTTTCCTTCAGTAGGTTCAGGGCTTCTAGAGGCTCGTAAGCTCGGTCTTCGACCTTCTCACGGAGCGCCTGCAAGCGACGCGACACTTTCGTTGACATAAATTTAGCTCCTTTGGGGTGCAAACGAAGATCAACCTCTCCCCCAGCATTGGTTTACACACTTATATAATGGCTACGCTCAAAGCAAGGATTTGCTGATCTTGAGCATAGGCAAATCACGGACAGACAAACAACTAACGATTGATGGTAACGCCCATGTTGCGAGCAGTGCCCTCAACAATACGCATAGCGGCTTCTACATCGTTCGCATTCAAGTCAGGCATTTTCTTTTCAGCGATTTCCCGTAGTTGGGCTTCGCTAATGGAACCAACCTTTTGTTTGTTTGGCTCCCCTGACCCTTTGTTCACCCCTGCTGCTTTGCGAATCAAGACCGATGCAGGTGGTGTCTTGAGAACAAATGTAAAGCTTCGATCTTCGTAAACGGAGATTTCGACCGGAACGACCATCCCCGCTTGATCGGATGTTTTGGCGTTGTACTCTTTGCAAAACGCCATGATGTTCACACCATGCTGACCCAAAGCCGGACCAATGGGCGGTGCTGGGTTTGCTTTCCCAGCATCGATCGCCAACTTGATAATTGCTACAACCTTCTTCTTTGCCATCGAAAACTAGCTCTGCTTTTGAACTTGATTAAATTCCAACTCAACGG
>JBCBSL010000704.1:0-1749 GCA_039819145.1 Cyanobacteria bacterium J06638_22 | reverse complement strand
GGTCCAGTTGGGGTAGGGGGGGGGCATATCCAGATAAGGTGAGGCCAGGTAGTTACTCCATGCACCAGGACTGTCGGTGTGAATTCCACTCATGGATGGGGGAGCAGCTGGAGCAGGGGGGCAGTCACGACAGGGGGAGCAGCTGGAGGGAGACGAAGGAGGGGAGGAGCAGCTGGACGAGGATGAAGCATGGGGGGGGCAGCAGGAGCAAGGGGGGCGAAGACATGCGAAGGTCGTCCAATGGAGGCAGGTGAAGGACTGCTATCAGACGACGATGTTGCAGCAGCCTCATCTTCTGTTATCTGCTCCTGCTTGTACTTGAGGATTAACTGGTAGATGTCCAGCTGCATCCGGCGGAAACGCTTGTCTGACAGGGACGAGGACTCCTGGAACAGGGTTTCTGCCATCGCCCTCCGCTGGGGGTCTTCCTGCTTTTTGGCCTTCTGTCGGTCCTCCAGCGTGCTGCAGAAGCTCTTTGCCATGTTGAAGAGCTGCAATAGAAAGGAAAAGGATAATCAGTAATAATTCACATTGCACAACTGGCTTAGTATAATAAATACTGCAAAAGGGAAATGTACAAAAATACCTCAAATTACTGTACATCATATTTACCTCAACCTGACTGCCAGAAGATGGAGCAGACTGCAGTGTGGGGACTTCACTGTTGGGGGTGGAACAAGCCCTCCTGGAAATTCCCTGTCCTTCCTGGCCAAATGTCCGGCATGGCTGACGAAGATGGTGCTGCAGCTGTACTGTGGTTTTCAAGCTGCAGTCCTGTAACTTTAGTGGGTCTCTTCGACCTGGGGATGTGGTCCCGCAGCCAACTGAAATTGGCCCAGATCTGCTGTTGTCTCTTGCTGAGGACCTCTTCCACAAGTTTGGCCTCGTCGCCGGACCTCTTCGCCAGGGCTTTTGCTGCACGATTGACCCTGTCCCGCTGACCCTTCAGCCACTGGGAAAGACGCTCGAAGGTTAGGCCTACCTCGTCCGCCTTGTCTTTTATCAGGCCGTTGATATGTTTCTTGTCGCAGTGCCTGGGATGTGTGCGCTCGTAACACTCCGGCTGGCCCCTGTACCACTCAGCCAGGTCGGACTCCAGCTGGTCTCCCAAGATGACAGGATCGCTTCGGGCGCAGGGTCCAGATGCTCGTCCAGCTGATGGAGGTCGGGGTTGGCTGTGTGTACTGCCGTCATCGTCCTCATCTTCCTCGTCTTCCCCCTGCTCCTCTTGTCTCATGGCCTGTTTTCTCTGTTTTCCTTGTCTGGTCTTGTTACCCAAGGACTTTTTCTTCTTGGTGACTGCAACATCAGAATCATAGTAGGATTCACCAGAAGATGAAGATGAATCATCAGAGAAGTCATCAGGTGGAGAGGAAGATGGGACGTCTGTGTCATCATTGTCGTTGGTCCTCTTCCTTTTGCCTCCCAAGTGGCCCTTGCTGCCTTTGATGCCCTTGGTGCCTTTGGTGCCCTTGGTGCCTTTGGTGCCCTTGGTGCCCTTGGAGCCCTTGGTGCCCTTGGTGGTCCTTCCAACTTCAGACATCATTAACTACAATAGCCCTCAGGCTAAAATCACGTTGGGCGTAGAGTAGGTCCTTGTGTGACGCACAAAAAACCGCAAATAGATCTCAAATCATAGACCATGTGCTTTTATACAAGCTAGACTGGAGCGTGTGGGTCGTCTGGTGCGTGGCCTAGTTCGCCACTGAGTCGTGCAATGCGCCGTCTATTCGTCCCTGGATCGCCAGT
>JBCBSL010000703.1:0-1752 GCA_039819145.1 Cyanobacteria bacterium J06638_22 | reverse complement strand
TAACCTGCCATCTTTTTTTAGAGAAGCGCGGCTGCGCCGCGCTTCTCTCAAAAAAGATGGCTTTCTATTTAATCCAGTATCCTAACTGTCTAATGGCGAGTCCGAGCAGTAAAACCCCAATATATATTCTGTGAGCTGCTTTCAGAGCAAGCAGCTCACAGAAAAGACAAACGGTGAGGACTTACGTCGTTTGATGATTTTTTCGTCGCAAATGCATAGGTCTTAACGGTTTTTCTCATTTGGATTGGAGATGCAATGACCAGAACGGCGATCGCCTATGTGAACAGCGTGCCCACAATATCAATGCCTTTAGGCAAGATTGCGCGAGTCTCCAATGGGATGAGAGATATAGGGCGTCCAGCCGCCTAGGAAAACAGCAGGCAAGGGGTTTTCTTAGCCCTATGCATAAGGCCTGTCTGTATAAAAAACTATCTCCACTGCATACGACGTGCAGTGGAGATGAAGGATAGCGTCAATACGCTTATTTCTGGAGTACCCCCAGGGGAATTCGAATCCCCGTCGCCTCCGTGAAAGGGAGGTGTCCTAGGCCTCTAGACGATGGGGGCGTAACTCAGACTTTCATTAAGGTAACGAAATCAAATGTTATCTGTCAACACTTTCTGAGAAAGATCTGCTGGACTACCCACGAAGCCACACTACATCTGGCTTTAACTCTTACCCAAGGATTAGAAAATCCAGGGTGTAGAGCACCAAACACATCGTCGTCGTTACCTGATGTAGTGTGACATGTCATGTATAGCGCGGCCTTGGTTGGAACCAATACCTTGGCCATACGACCACTCCTACAGGGTGTCGCGAGAGTTGCGGAGACGAATAATTTGTCGACGCATCCTAGGCGACGCGTCGATTTCCGAGAGTTCTTCAGCCGTAACCTGAACCTGCAAATCATCCAAGTATTCGTCTGTGCCGCAGGAAACCGCATCCAGCAGAGTTTCCAGGAGATGGTCGCGATCGCCGACGACCTGCTTCTCCTCAATCAGGCGAAACTTCATGTGCACCTCACATTCATAAACGCCAACATCAGGCGTTTCGGAGGATGAGGATTGTCGTTTGACGGGTTTAGAGTTCATGGTCTGCCAATACTAAGAGGTTGGATGATGTCGGACAAGGACAGAGAATCGTTGCCACCGGGGGGAAATAGAAACATCTGGCATAGACGGTTACAGCACAAGCCGAGCAACGAACAAGCAGCGTCAGACAAATCGTAAAATCGAGGCTCGAATCAGGGCATCTAGAACGCGGAGCAATCAAAATGTGTTCTAGCTTTCACGGGCAACGAAGACCGGAAAAAGAGTTTGAGCTTTAGCCTCCTGAAGACCCTGAGAAACGTGTGATTGAGAGGAATACCAGAACAGAAAAACGACGTTCAACGACTGACGTAGCTCGCCATGCATCTATGACCAGGTTTACCTGATAAGAGATCAAAGATAAAACGCCCAAAACTCGAGGATTCGAGTAGCTTTATTTAAGTTGATCGTTTCTGTAGATCACGCTTTACAAAACCAAGCAAATAACTCGATGGAATGAGAGAGACATAGTCTCATATTTTGAAAATACCACTTTCGCAGTGGTGAAAGATCCACAAAACAGTGAAGTGTATGTGAGGATTTTTTTGTTACTTTACTCTGTCTTTAACCAGCCTCAATTCCTTCAGAAGAGTGGGTTTCAGGCACATGAAATCGGCATGTATACGATGAATGTAAAAAATAGATTTAGAAATTTCCTCGTATA
>JBCBSL010000702.1:0-1814 GCA_039819145.1 Cyanobacteria bacterium J06638_22 | reverse complement strand
GATTCAAGCTGAAGCAGCGAGTTCGAGAGGAAGAGACTGTAGTAGGAGGATTCATCGTCCTCAGCATTACGCTATTTTTCCTTCTAGTGAACTCCCTTTTGCAGGTGGGGCTTTGGGCAACTGTGTTCGTCCTGGTTGGACAGTTTGAGAGTTACTCCGATGCGTTCTATCACTCCGCCGTCAACTTTGCCACCCTGGGCTATGGAGACATTGTGATGGAGGCACCCTGGCGTATGTTGGGAGCATTGGAATCGATTAGCGGTGTTTTGATGCTGGGATTATCGACCGCTACATTATCGGCTGTTTTCGGTAAATTATTACAGTTGAGAAATCAAAAACGGCGTCCCTGAATCTTAGACTCGTCAACCCTCCCTCCTGCCATGGGGTTACTACCAAAGCCTGTCTGTATAGGTTCGATTTGTAGGGGCACTGCAATGCCCCTACGCGATCCAGGCGCTACACGTTTGAGATCTTGACGTGTTCCTGGGCAACGAACCAAGTATTTTGGTGTTGCGGGCTAATCTCTTCACTTAACACAACCAAGAAAGCATCGCCTTTGGGCTCAGAGAAGAGTAAATAATAGGTTTGCTTGTCTTCTACCTGATACCAGGCGGTTCCGTCACCTTCAGGGTCTTGCTGCTGCAAAAGGGCTATTTCTCGTTCATCAACCTTGAAGCAAGCGCCTGAAGAGTTAGAAACCTCTAATTTCGTCTTAGCGTTCCATCTCTGGCTGAAGTCTTCTTGCATTTGCAAGGGTACGACTGCTTGCATAAAATCCAGAGCATCTTCTTGGTGACGATTAATCGACTTTTCACCTTTAGATCTCTTGCACGAATATCTTGACTTGTCAGGGGTGTCTGTCTGAGAGTCATGAAAGCCCCTGATTCTGACCGCGATGACGTACGAACGGATTTGCCAACTCACTCCCAGCGACTTCCGTCGCTACTGCGGGGTCAGTCCCGAGACCTTCGCCAACATGAGCCAAGCGATTGCCCCGACGCTTCCTAACGTCGGTCAGCGTGGGGGTCAGCCTGGTTTTAGCGTTGAGGACCAACTGCTGATGACCCTGGAATACTGGCGAGAATATCGCACGTTCTTTCATCTGGCGGTCAGTTGGCAGACCTCTGAAGCCACAGTCTGCCGCACTATCAGCCGAGTAGAGACTGCTCTTGCCGCTTGCGGCTACAGTCAATTGCCAGGAAACAAAAGCCTGAGCGGCGAAACTGACCTCGCCCCGGAGGTGATTGTTGTCGATGTGAGTGAGTCACCGATTGAACGCCCGAAAAAAACCAAAAGGCCTACTTCAGTGGCAAGAAACGCAAGCACACCTTGATGGTGCAGTTGGTCATAGACCTGACGACCTTGCAGGTGCTGCACACGGTGTATGGCAAGGGTCACGAAAACGACTTTGGCTTATACAAACGCTCGAAATTACACCTCGGTGAGCAGCTGGCGTTACTAGCCGACAAGGGATACCAGGGGATTGCCAAGCTCCACAGGCAGAGCTTTATCCCCTGTAAGAAGCCACGGGGGGGAAAATTGACTCAGACGCAGCGGGCTTACAACCGGGAGCTAGCCAAACTGCGCATCAAGGTAGAGCATGTGATCCGCCGATTGAAAGTCTTTCGCATCTTGTCAGAGCGCTATCGCAATCGAAGGCGGCGATTTGGGTTGAGGTTCAATCTGATTGCTTCGATTTACAACTGCCAGCTTGCTCAGGTGACTACTTAGATTCGTGCAAGAGGTCTATTGCCTAAACTCGAAGTTGATAACAAAATGTGGGGTATGAAAGATTCCTGGCTAGACGTTGTTGT
>JBCBSL010000701.1:0-1828 GCA_039819145.1 Cyanobacteria bacterium J06638_22 | reverse complement strand
CTTCTATGATGTTTCTGTTCGTCGGCTCGTAGGTTTGCCGCTGGCTTCCTTCAGACATTCCCTCGCGGGTTTGCCCTTGCCTTAAGCTAGTCGTTAGCATCACTCGGATCTGTTGGATCATTTGGATGTTGGTTCTCCGACAGGGGACTTTCACCCCATTAGTTCACGCCCGTGCCGGGCGTACACACGTCAGCGCAGCGGCCGGACAAGATCCGCTAGTAAGGTTGATAAGGTTATCTGCCGCCGCTGGCTTTTGCTGTTAGCCGTTGGGAGAGAGCGATCGCCCTGACCCCACCAATAAAAGCGATCGCCCACAAACTCTCGCGTTGGATAGAAAGGCCATCGTCCTCCAAGATCATGCCTATCTCGGCTAGCATGATCGCTAATCCCCCAGTCAAATTCATTCATGTGCAAATTATAAATAAAGCAATTTCTTGAAATTTGCACATGAATGAATTCGCGTCAGATTCGTAGCAGGATCCCCTTCCCTAATGCTCATTCCTGTCTCCAATTGCTAGGAACTTAACTCGCTAAGGGGCGATCGCCACTGATTCCAGTCCACCCGGCAGAACCCATACAATCTACTTTGGGGGTTCTCGTTCCTCATCAGGTGCCGCTCACTAGGTAATGCCTGTCATGCTGCTGCTACGGGCTGTCTGTTGCGGTAAGCCTGTAACCGCTCAACCCCTTCCCGCAAGACGCCGGGATACCATTCCTCAAACGTCGCGGCATCTGGATCATGGAGAAAGACTAAGGCCAGTTCGACGACAAACTCAGGCGGCATATCAGGATCGCGTTGCGCGTAAGCTTCAATGTGATCGCGCAAAAACACAGGGAGTCCCCCCAGAGCCGTTTTGCTCTCGCCATAGTGCTGTCGATAATCGACTGGAAGCTGCTCTTCAATATCCAGAAAGTGAATAATGGCGTATTCAATGACCGTTTGAGGAGAGACACCGGCTGCTTCACTATACGCATGTATGCTCTCCTGAACCTTTTGCGGGAAGGAGGACAGCAGACGGCTTGTCTTAGGATAGTTTGGCGCAGACATCAGGGATCCTCCGAGGCAATGCGATCGTGATAGGGGGGACGGGTGCGAATCAGAATGCGCTGCTCTATCTGCAATAGTAGCCGATTGAGTGAGTAAGGGACGACAACACTAGCAACTCGCACATCGTCAGGATTCAGGCGATCAATGAAGGCCCAGGCCAGCGCTTTGTGTCCTCCACGAAGGCGCATCTGAATATTGGTTGTTTTACCAACATAGAGAAATCTCTGGTCACGATGGGTAATTGCGTAGATGCCAGCCCGTTTTGGGAGTTCGCTGAATCTTCGACTGAGTGGGTAGCAATTTTCAAACGGTGTAGCAGCTAGGCGCTCCAGAATGCGAGAGGATTCCTGAGCAATGCGATTAGGGTCATCCATCATGAAGCACAAAATAAGGAGAGCATAGCGGTACTGATGATAAGCCTCTATTGAGTCTTCTTTTTACCGATGTTCGCAGCCTACGAAGACCAATTTTCCCGCGCTTTAAACGTTTGATGTTGAGCGATCGCAGGGAGCGTTAGCGATCGCAGAATCGTTTTAGCCCAATTCCAACTCCACTGATGGGTGATTCCGTGCTGCAGATACCTGAAGGGTTGCTTTAGCCTCAGCTATCAAGATGGGGTCGGAGGTTTTAGCTTTCCCAAGGCTTTTCTATAAGCCATTTGATCTCAGATCAGTGCTTGGATGGACAAAGGGTAAAATTTCGTCAACAGAACACACAAATCAACACCACGAAAGAAGGGCGATCACCCTTCTTTTTTTGCCCTTTGTCCATCCAAGCACT
>JBCBSL010000700.1:0-1840 GCA_039819145.1 Cyanobacteria bacterium J06638_22 | reverse complement strand
GCTTTGCAGCGGCCACAAACGATATTTGGGTTTTACGGCTATTTAACCGGATTTGATATAAGACTTTTAGAGATGCGATCGCAGATGCTCAACCAACTGATGGGTCGGCATAGCACCTTCAATGCGATCGACAGGTTGCCCATCTTTGAAGAGAACCAAGGTGGGTAGGGCATGCACCTGATAGCGGGATGCAATGGCTGGGTAATTGTCCGTATTGATCTTGACGATTCGTAGTTGGGATTTGAGTTCGCTGTTGACCTCTTGCAGGATCTTGGCCATGAGTTGACAAGGGCCACACCAGGGGGCGTAGAAATCTACCAGGGTGGGCAATTCAGAATTCGCGATTAATTCGTCGAAGTTTGTGAAGGCTTGCGTCGTTGCCATAATAACCTCGTGTGGAGAGTTGGTAGAAGCGCGCGCAGACAACTTTAGCGCTCCATGGTTATATCGCTATATTAATGTGAGCTGTTGCGATCGTGGCAGAGAACAAAGGGACGGAATACCGTCCAGGTATAGGTGGGAAAACGTTTCGTGGATTGTAGCAGGATGCTCTGTCAAGACCCCTCCCAAATGCAGTTGTGCTGATTGCGGGAATAATTTTTTCTCAGAAGGGGCGTAATCCGCTTCTTCTGAGAAAAAAATATCCTTGGATTTTACAATCCCCAAAATGCCGTAGGATGTCTAATGGTCAGTTTCCGATCCCTTGCCAGAGGTGTTTGGCATAGGTGGGGCTGCAATCATTGCACGGTTGAATGGTATCTATTTCGGCGAGGGTTATCTATGACAGCTCCAGCACCCGCTTCACTGGAAGGCAAAACCGCTCTGGTCACTGGAGCCTCGCGCGGAATTGGGAAGGCGATCGCCCTGGCTCTTGCAGCGGTGGGAGCAAAGGTGGCGGTGAACTATGCCCGCTCCGCGGAGGCGGCCGAAGCAGTGGTGAATGATATTGCCGAGATGGGTGGCGAGGCGATCGCCCTCAAAGCCGATGTCTCCCAAGCGGGCGATGTGGATGTTATGGTCGCGGCTGTGATGGACAAATGGGGGCAGATTGATGTGCTGGTGAATAATGCTGGCATTACCCGCGATACGTTGCTCCTGCGGATGAAGCCAGAGGACTGGCAAGCGGTGATCGACCTCAACCTCACCGGGGTCTTCCTCTGTACCCGCGCTGTGAGCAAGATTATGCTGAAGCAGCGATCGGGACGCATCATTAACATCAGCTCCGTTGTGGGTGAAATGGGCAATGCCGGACAAGCCAACTACAGCGCTGCCAAGGCCGGGGTGATTGGCTTTACCAAGGCGATCGCCAAGGAAGTTGCCCCCCGTGGCATTACTGCCAACGCTGTCGCCCCTGGCTTTATCACGACAGATATGACCCATGGTGTCAAAGCTGATGACATCCTTAAACTCATCCCCCTGGGCAAATTTGGGCAACCCGAAGATGTGGCAGGACTTGTCCGTTTCCTCGCAGCTGATCCTGCTGCTGCTTATATCACTGGGCAGGTGATGAATGTGGATGGCGGTATGGTGATGGCGTAAGCTCGCGAATAAATTGAAACCAGTTATTTATTGTTTGAAAACGCGGCTCGAGCCACGCTTTCAAACAATGAGGTGGTTTCTGCAAAAGACGCTAATAGGAGCGCTCCGTCATGCCCATGAAAATGGGCATCCATTTCAAGCCTATCGGTCATGGCCATTCAACCTCCCTGGATTCCCGCGTACGCGGGAATCCAGGGGGCATGTTCTTTCCCAGAAAACGCCTAAGAGTAATCCATGAAAAAAGTTATCCGTTTAGCCCTCATCCCCCAGCCCCTTCTCCCAAAATGGGCGAAGGGGAGCC
>JBCBSL010000699.1:0-1843 GCA_039819145.1 Cyanobacteria bacterium J06638_22 | reverse complement strand
CGGGGTGCTTTTCACCTTTCCCTCACGGTACTGGTTCACTATCGGTCGCTGAGGAGTACTTAGGCTTGGAGGGTGGTCCCCCCACGTTCAGACAGGATTTCACGTGTCCCGCCTTACTCAAGTCCATGCTGTTCTTTACCCATACGGGGCTATCACCCACTAAGGCCCAACTTTCCAGAAGGTTCTGGTTATCACCAGCATGGCACTGGCCTGGTCCGCGTTCGCTCGCCGCTACTAACGGAGTCTCGGTTGATGTCCTTTCCTCTGGGTACTTAGATGTTTCAGTTCCCCAGGTTAGCTCCCTTTCGGGTGGCCTTGCGGCCGGGTTTCCCCATTCGGAAATCCATGGATCAACGGTTGTTCGCACCTCCCCACGGCTTATCGCAGCGTACCACGTCCTTCATCGCCTCTCAGCGCCAAGGCATCCACTGAATGCTCTTAAGACACTTGATCACTCTCATTATCAATGCCCACCCAATCGCCGTCTCGGAGATAAAGAGACAACGACTTTCGCGCCCACCCTCTCGGCGAGGACAAGCAATCGGACACTGACAGAAAGACCAGTTTGCAAGAACATATCCGGCGGACTGACATGCCCATACGATCTGACCCGAGGGTCAAAACATATGCGTCATGCGGGCGATCACGCTGGTGACAAGATCGCGGCCGGACACATTCCTTCTTTACGATGTCGAGATATCCCTGCCAGCACGCTGACGCGTGCAAGCGGAAACAGATGTTCTTTCAATGACGCTATGGAACTGGTCACCGCAGGACCAACACGAAAGACGTGGTGGAGCCAGTCGGGATCGAACCGACGACCCCCTGCTTGCAAAGCAGGTGCTCTCCCAGCTGAGCTATGGCCCCAAGTTGATTTTGCAAAGCAAAATCAACGTTGAGCACGCAGTAAGTTGCACAGCAACTTGCGAGGCGCTCCCGCACACCACTGCCTGCTCTCGGCATTTTGCAAGCAAAACGCCTGCCGCAGAAACGTCTTTTGCACAGCAAAAGACTTTGGTGGGCCTGGGTAGATTCGAACTACCGACCTCACCCTTATCAGGGGTGCGCTCTAACCAACTGAGCTACAGGCCCGTCCGGCGACCAGATACCTGGCCACGACACAGGCCCGCGACGTAGCATGGTCACGAGCGGATCGGAAGCGCGGCGCCTTGCTGGGCGCGTCATCAAAGAAAGAGAAACGAAGGCAGCGAGGTCCCGCTGAATGGGGCTTGAGAACCCCAGTTTGTTCTAGTGAGGACCGGATAAGCTTGGCGTGACGCCGCGCTTCAATCTGGTCTTCCTTAGAAAGGAGGTGATCCAGCCGCAGGTTCCCCTACGGCTACCTTGTTACGACTTCACCCCAGTCGCTGAGCCTACCGTGGTTGGCTGCCTCCATTGCTGGTTAGCGCACCACCTTCGGGTAGAACCAACTCCCATGGTGTGACGGGCGGTGTGTACAAGGCCCGGGAACGTATTCACCGTGGCATGCTGATCCACGATTACTAGCGATTCCAACTTCATGCCGTCGAGTTGCAGACGACAATCCGAACTGAGACAGTTTTTGGGGATTATCCCATTGTCACTGCCATTGTAGCACGTGTGTAGCCCTACCCGTAAGGGCCATGAGGACTTGACGTCATCCCCACCTTCCTCCGGCTTGCCACCGGCAGTTTCCTTAGAGTGCCCAGCCAGACCTGATGGCAACTAAGGATGAGGGTTGCGCTCGTTGCGGGACTTAACCCAACATCTCACGACACGAGCTGACGACAGCCATGCAGCACCTGTGCACCGGCCACCTAAATGAAGGACTCGATCTCTCGAGACCACACCGGGCATGTCAAGG
>JBCBSL010000698.1:0-1845 GCA_039819145.1 Cyanobacteria bacterium J06638_22 | reverse complement strand
CCAAAATTGTGCTGTGTGGCGATGCCTCAAAAGCTGTTTTAGAAAACTGCTCCTATATCTATGTGGAGCCCGAGTATTTTGGAGCGCTATCCATCGGACCAATGTCACTGACTTAAGATGAATCAAGCTGCCAGCTTAGCTTTTAGAACAGCACGCGGTTGCTTCATCCGAGGAAAGGGTTTGGGTCTGCGCTTGACGACTCTGGGTTCATATCGATTGGGTCTGTGGGGGACTAACGTCGTTGCCGTTTCATCGAGCAAATCAGCGTACACTCGCATTCGCACCCTTTGCTCATCAGACCCTAGTTCAGTCAAAATCGCCATCAATCCTTGGCGGGTGGTCTGAAACGAGAGCTGGGCGCGTTGATAATCGGCTTGGGGAGCCGCCTGCTCCATGATGGTGCGGATCAGGTTGTAGGCCAATAGATGGGCCCAAAACTCTTTACGCACCATCGCAGGGGTCTTAGCGGTGAGCATCTCCATCTTCAAGGTGGTTTTCAAATGGCGCAAACTCACTTCAGCCGCATACCATCGACACCCATACAACTCGGTCAAGGCTTGGGCACTGTAGGTTTCGGCATCGAGTAAGGTGGTCACGACAATAATGCACTGGTCCCGCCATCCCTTGCGGGTCAACCGTAGAGACACTTCACGGACTTGCAAGGTCTGAGGTAGTGCGTCAAACTCCTCTTGAGGCATATGTTTGGGACATCGAGTGGGTTTAGTCCACTCCACTTGATGGTCACCAATGCCATTCTTTTTTCCCGTGCGAAAATCGGTCTGTCGCGCATGGTGTTTGCGGATCATCCCATCTGCCTTCTGTTGCACAATCAGCGCTAAATCCACGTAACTGCCGTGCAGTTGGTCCGCCATCGCCACATCATCGGGGTCTAAGTCCTTATAGAGAGACCGACTCATCTCGGTTTCACTGGTGGTCTTCGATGCAATGCAGGCCAGACGCACTACCCCCGTCAGCAGGGAAAAAACACCACGATACGCGCCATCCCAAACCCGCACCCCTTTTGTTGATTGCCATGTTGTGGATACTCCTTCTGATTGGCGGGAGTGTCACTCATCAGCAGGGTACTGCCATCGAACACCTTCACCACTCGATCACACCACAACTGCTCCGGGGCAACCGTTTTGTCCAATTCCTTTCCACTTTCCAGTACGAGTTGCTCCCATACCCCCTCTGGCAATCGGCTGCGAGCTTTACTATAGGCTCCGGTATCGGACGAGGGAGCCTCTGAGTCACCCTCAACCACTAGCCATTTGCGCACCCATTTGACCGTATGACTCAAACTTTTGTCGCTACTGAGGACTTGATGGATCATCGCCCAGATCGTCACGATGGGAGTGTATAGCCGTTTTCGATAACGGATATCTTCTGCCTTCAGAATCGCGTCTATTTTCGACTCGGGTAGGATCGCTTGCCAAGGCCGACCCAGACTATCGAACAGGCGACGCTTGAGTATTTCACTTCGATTTGACATAGTAGGGTAACAAGGGTGTTAAAACGCTATAGCCTATTATTATCAGGCTTTACATCCTTTTCTTCTTTCTTATGTCAGTGACATTGAATATAGCGATATCGATCTTGCCTCTTTTCCCTGTTCATATTCGACAGCTGAAAACCTTTTGACTAGAGCCCATGTGGGACAAGGCGATCGCATTTTAGTCACAGGTGCCTCAGGGGGTGTTGGCTCTGCTGTTGTGCAATTAGCTAAAGTCAGAGGGGCTGAGGTTATTGCCATAACCAGCGCCTCAAAAGCACAATCAATTCTTGATTTAGGGGCAACGAAAACGATTGTAAGAGGAGATGGCGTCCTTAAGGAACTTGGCAAAA
>JBCBSL010000697.1:0-1848 GCA_039819145.1 Cyanobacteria bacterium J06638_22 | reverse complement strand
CGCGAATGGCTCAAGAAGTACATCCGTTCTTTTCTACATGAGTACTTCATTTCAACAGACGGAAATCTCGGGTTTCTGAAGCGAATTCAAGTCGAAGATGCTGCGACTTTGCCCATAGGTGAGGAGCCCTTCGGGTAACGGTTCACGGGTCGGTGCAATGGTTTACTCTGCTGGCAGAAGCGATGGAGCACTGTGACGGGCGAATTTCGCTTGCATCGCGTTGATTAGATATTCATAGGCGTTTCGATTTTGAAGGCGGCATGTTTCCGATACCGTCAGGATGCGTTCCAGATAGCGACTGCCGGCAGCGCTCTGTGTGCCGAAGCTCAGTTTGCGGTGGATCACTGCTGGTCGGAGTGCTCGTTCGGCTGTGTTGTTGGTCGGCTCAATTCCCTTGACTCGTGTGAACGTCCAGAGGTGTTCCCGGCGATCATAGAGTTCACGGCAAAAGCCGTGCAGTTGATCGTTGCCGCTAAAGAGACCGCGCAGCAGCAAGCATCGAACCTCTTCACGGATCGGAAGCACGTAAGATTGAAATGTGGACCACTTGATCTTGCCAGCCTTGTATTGCCGCCAAGACTCGAATAGTTGTCGCTGCTGACGCATCAAGTCATGCCCCAGTCGTTTCACCTTACCATTGGGTGAATCGATCAATTTCTGGAAGTCACGTTTCAGATGAGCCCAACACCATTGAAGTCGCTTGCCATCGAGATACATTTTGGCTCGATCGCAGTTGAGGATCACTCCCGAGTAGTCCCCCACCAACGCGACAAGCGACTCTCGTGAACGATTCGCGAAGATGCCAAAGACGGCAAACGTCTCAGCGACCGCGCCCCACAGCCAGGCTTTGCTCGCCTTCTCTTTGGTCGGCGATTCATCAACAAACAACTGCGGCTGTTTTTCGAGTTGCCCGCGAAGTTGCTCGTAAGGTGTGGCAATGGCACCGCTGAGGAGATTCTGTATTTTGACGGTCCAGGCGGGGCTACAGGGAATGTTCAACAGGTCGCCCAGGAACATCGACGCACGACGCTTGCTCTGGCGGAAATGTCCCATCAGCAATCCGGTGAAAGCCGCCAAACGAGGACCGCACTGTCCCGTGGGCACACCCGCTGGCAATGCAGCGCGGGTGGTGATGCCGCAGCATGGGCAGTGGCCCCGGTGAAGCCTGTACTCATCGACAATGGGTTGGATCGGCGGCAGATCCCAAACCTGATGGCGATCCGGCTGGTTGGAGTCGGCATCCAGTTGGCCATCGCAGCGACGGCAGGCCTGCGGAAAACACTCGGTAATCGAGTCACACTGTTCGCTGGCGATCAACTCACGAAGGTGCCGCTTGTGTCCTTTCTGGCCGCCCTGCTTTCGTTTCTTGCCGATCGGCTTTCGCTTCGGCTTGGCATGGGGGTGAACCGTGCTGGGTGGGACCGAAGAGTTCTCAGGCGTGAGTTTTTGAATCTTGGCTTCCAATTCATCAATGCGATCGAGCAACGCCAAGAACGCTACCCTGACAGCGGGAGTCATTTCGGCATCGAGTTTGGGAGGTATCCTGCTCATAAGAGCATTGGGGCCGAAAACAGCTCCCCAAGTCCAGAGCGATTTTCATCTTTTTTGCACCGACCCGTGAACGGTTACGAAAAACATCGACGCCGGTGGCAGCAACGGTTGTCGAGTCGGATTGTTTCGTCAGAAGCTGTGGCAACTGTCGCGTCAGTTGCGGATGTTGATCCGAGTGGCTCACTTTCATTCGTACTGCGGCAAGTACAATCCAATCGACCACCACCTATTCAGTCATGTGTCGCGATCGCTCAAGGGAGTCATCTCCCGCAGCGTCCTGACCGTTTCCAGGGCGGT
>JBCBSL010000696.1:0-1859 GCA_039819145.1 Cyanobacteria bacterium J06638_22 | reverse complement strand
CAATCATTGATTACCATCCAAATGCTATGCAAAGTTGCTACGTATAGAAAAAACGCAAACCCTTGATTTTGGGTGGCGCGGGCACCGCCCGCGCCACCCAAAATCAAGGGTTTGAGCGGGATTGAGGGTTTGCCCTGTACGTATGCAAAATTGAATTAAGAGAGGTGGTACGGAACGTTAGAAGAACACGTCGGCTTTGGAACGCCCCGTGGTCTTCAGCCAGTTTTGCGCCTCAATGTAATTATTGGGAGCCAGACGAATGGCTCGCTGCCAGTATTCCGATGCTTGGTCAAAATGGGCATTGGCTTCGTCGGTTTTGCCGGCTTCCTGCGCCTGTTCGCCAAAGTAGTGATAAATAACGGCGATGTTATTTAGCGCCTGGGGCATACGAGGGTTCAGTTCCAGCGCTTCGTTGTAGCGTGCTAGGGCATTTTCATGTTCGCCGTTGCTAGCATGAATCAGCCCCATGTTGTAAAGGATGTAGCTGCGATCGTTGGGATCCTCTTCCAGCGTCAGTGCTTCTTCATAGTTGGCCATTGCTTCCGCATATTCCCCATCCGCTTGAGCCGACATGCCGTCCCGGTAGTAGGCGAAGGCTTCTTTCGCTTTGCGGTTTGTTGGCAGCGCTTTCAGAATAATGTCTGCCATCACCGTAAAGGACTTGTCGATGAAGTTGTCGTTGCGTTGCGATCGCGGCATAGCGGAGTCCAACCTTTTCTAAAAGCGTGGATTTGCAAAAACAGAAACCAAAAAGAATGAAAGCTTCTTGCTGAGTCAGTAGAATTCCGGAAATAATTACAAAAAATTTTGGGGCAGTTTATCACCTCACCCCTTACTTTAGCGCTGATTGCGTCGCTTCGGGGAGTGGCTTGGGCGATCGCCACAACCCTTGCCGCCTCTAGTGTTGTGAAAACCTGTGGGAAGGGAGTGTGATTCGGCTCACAGCCGCTCCCGCACCGCATCACCCAATGTCGGTTCCGGCGTCACGCAAAATCCTCCGGAAGATCACTGAGGAGGTACCTATCCCATCACGCGTAAAACCCGAGGAACAACGGATACTGGTTGCATCATTTACCCCAGAAAGCGCTATGACATCCTATTACCGAACGTCTGGCGATCGTCAGTCTGCCCCTCCCCAATACGATTCAACACCCGTTGCGGTTTTTCCAGATGGTTCTGTCATTTGGGAACAATCCGATACAGGGTATCCACAGAGTCCTGGCCCCCCTTTGGTGACGCCGACTCAGCCATCTAACGTAATGCGAGGGGTCATTTTGGGCGTGGCGATCGCCCTCATCAGTACTGGGTTTGGAGCTATCCTGCCACGTCTGGCCAATGGTCAGATTTCTGTCCCTACTGGGTGCTCCAAATCGTTCTCCAACCCTGTTGTGGGAGGGGAGGAAACTCTCAACTCCCCCTTTCCTTTCTCGGCTACAAATCAATGTAGTATTCGCCGCTAAGGCGTTTCCACGCTTGTGAGCGTTGGTTTCGCGACTCGCCGATTTATGGCAGTTGCCTTGTCAGCGTTGACCCGTTCAGAACAAGCGTTCAACCTATGCTCCTCTTTGCCTATCGATACATAAAAAAGCAGACCCAAACTGGATCTGCTTCCCCTTGAGGTTAATTGAGCAAGGTCTTTGAGCGTTACGTCATCAACTTTCGCTGTTACCAGCCCTGGCTAATAATCGCTCTGCGATCTTTCCAGGCACTTCCTGTAGGTGATCGAACTGCCATTCAAAAAAGCCAACACCCATTGTGAGCGATCGCAGCTCCAGGATGAGATCCTGAATTTCTGCTTGAGGCAATAGGGCTTGCACTTCATCCCAGCCCTGCCATTTCGCTTTAGCTTCGTAGCCCAT
>JBCBSL010000695.1:0-1865 GCA_039819145.1 Cyanobacteria bacterium J06638_22 | reverse complement strand
GCCGCTGCTTTGCAGCGGCCAAAAACGATAGTTGGGGTCTTCAACCAGATTTGATATTTATTGAGGGTGTGGCCTCCCACACCCTCAACAAAATGCGTAGGTTCGAGCTAATTCTGCTGTCGCAAAAAGCGATTGAGTGCATCGCTGACCTTCTCATGCCAATCTTCTTGGGGATAATGACCCGTTTCTTCCAGGCGAACCAGTTCGGCACCGGAAAGGCTAGTGGCCAGGGCTTCGGCATTGGCAATGGGAAGCCAGGGATCGCGATCGCCCCAAGCCAGCATCAGCGGATGTTCCCACTGTGCGAGTCCGGCCTCGATTTCGGCCGTCACTGCCGGGATTTTGAGGTTTTGCACAATAGTGAAAAGTGATCGCCCTGCATCGGAGCTTTTGAGGAAGGGACGGCGATATACATCCAAGTCCTTGTCTTCCACACGATAGCCACCACCGCCTTCCAGGGTGCGATCCACCAACAGCGGATCCTGTGTCATCATTTGCCCCATAAGCGGCATCCCCAGTTGTTTCATCTTCCAGGGCAACTTAGCCATTTTGCTAATCGGAGCATTGAGAATGGCGAGCCGATCAACGCGATCGGGATGGCGCAGGGCATATTGCACCCCGGCAGAGCCGACAAAGCCTTGGGCAGCCAGAGATACTGACGTGATCTGCAATGCATCCAAAAACTCTCCCAGTGCCGTGACATAGGCCTCTGGCGTGTAGTCAAAGTCACGACGATCGGGCTTATCGGAGTAGCCAAAGCCCAGCCAATCAGGGGCGATCGCCCGAAAGCCATTTTCTGCCAGCGTATTCATCACATCGCGCCAACTGTAGCTCTGCGCAGGCAAACCATGCAGCAGCAGCACCGGAGGTTTCTCGCGTGGATTGAGCGGCTCGGCCTCCCGATAAAACCAGGTCAACTTGCCAACGGTTACCGTCTTTTCTTGCACTGCCACCTCAGAACCTCCCAAACCCTCGAGCGTTACCGCAGATCTAAAACTGATTTGACGCTGAGCTTACTCTGTTGGTGAAACCCAAAGCAAGGGGAATGACAGCAATTGGTCAACAGCACCCACGAACAGAAAGCTATTGCGCAACATTCCTTGGCCAATTTCTTGGTCGAAAGATTAAATTTCCTCACTCCAGACAAAACAAACCTCTATTTTGTAGCCATATATACAGAATTTTCTGTTATAGTTGAACCATAAGACAGGTCTGATTTGCTTTGCCGCTCTTATTCCGTTTATCAACTCAGATATCAAAAGAGGTATCGCTTTTATGTCTACGCATGATCAAGCCCGCGCGCTGATGTCCCATCATCACCACGCGATTAAGAACCGTCAACAATCTATGCTCGGGCGGGTTGCCCACGAAATCGGCATTGATGACACGAATGACTACTGGGCTAGCATCCAAGGCAAGCCCCATCCTACCTTCAGTAAAAACTACGATCGCAGCAGCTCTACGATGAGCTAACGCTCCATGGCAAGTCAGTGCAGGTGTGCCAACATCTGCGCTGATCGCTTTAGGCCGTATGAACCTTGCGATCGCCCTATTGCGATCGCCGTAATATCCCTCACACGAGCCTCTGACGAGCAACTCACTCAAAGCTGTCTCGTGAGAGGGATACGGGAGTGAAGCGTGATCAGCGAAGCCGTTGGAATATTCCAGTCCACTTTTCTGCTCGTCACGTTTCGCCTTTCCCCTTCCCGGCGCTTTTGCCCATCTGCATTCGATTGATAGAACCTCATTCTCCGCTGGAGAGTCGGGTTCTATTTTTTTGACCATTTGCCGTTATAGCCTTAGGGACTTGCGTGAAAATAAAATCCCCAAAATCCCAGAGAGAGGGGCGGCAGGCTAAGCCCACC
>JBCBSL010000694.1:0-1888 GCA_039819145.1 Cyanobacteria bacterium J06638_22 | reverse complement strand
GGGGCGGCGGGCTTAGCCCGCCCCTCTCTCTGGGATTTTGGGGATTTTATTTTCTGGCTGATCCCTAAGGGCTGTGGCAGTAAACCTGAAATAACTTTTTGCGCTGAACCAAAGGAATGAGGACACAGGTGGGCAAACTAGCACTAGAGGCGAAAACTGCTCGCCTTGGTATAGGGCTTTGGGGCAACTTGTCGTTGCAGTTGACCTTAATGCCCTTTGAGGCAAGCACCACCCAGTCTAGAGGGTTTGCTTCACACAGCTAATTCTCCCTTTCCGCAAAATACATAGACGTACAATGTATTCTTCTCATGCAACATTGCCCCAACCTGAACGGTTTGAGGCATCTCCCAATGGGCTGGATCCAGAATCTGTTCTGTCTGATTTGCCACTACACCGATTGGCGATCGCTCCTACGCACCTGGGGTATGAACTCGAGCAGATCTTTCAGCGTTATTCCGACTTGCCAGGGGTGATCCTGCAGGATGGGGGTGACACCATTGGTATTATTTCGCGGCAGCGATTTCTAGAGTTTCTCCTGCATCCTCAGGGAACGGACTTGTTTTTGACGCAATCCCTCTGGATGTTGCACACCTATGCTCGATACTCAGCCATGCGCCTGCCCGCCTCCACCTCAATCCTGAGGGCGGCGATGCAGGCATTGCGACGCTCAGCCGATCAACGACAGGAACCTCTTCTGGTGGAACATTCTGATGGTACGCTCTGCCTCCTCGATATCCACGAACTCTATCTTGCCGACTGGCAGATTCGTGGTATCCAAACCCAAGTTCGCTATGAACGGATGCAACTGCAGATGATCCAGAATGAGAAGATGGCCGCCTTGGGAGGGTTGGTGGATGGTGTCACCCACGAAATCCTTGACCCGGTTGGGTTCATTTGGGGGAATGTGGTGCATCTATCTAAGTACTATGGCCAGGTGATGGAATTGCTGGCGGCCTACCAGTCCCACTGGGGTGAGAAACCAGAAGAGATCGTCCAACTGGAAAAAAGCCTGGAACTCGACTATCTGACTCAAGATATCCCGCATATCCTACAGAGCGTTCAATCGGGAGCCAATCGCCTCAAAACCCTCGCCGTTAGCCTACAAAACTTCTGCCATATCGACGAGGTTTATCCCAAACCCGCTGATCTCCATAGCTGCCTGGATAGCCTACTGCTTTTGTTCGAGCACCACCTCACGGGACGCATCTGCATTTTGCGTCAATATGAGCCCATTCCTCCAGTTTCTTGCTTTGTTGGCCAGCTAAGTCAGGTGTTTATTAACTTGCTGACCCGTTCGGCCGAGACACTCCTTAACCCCGCTTTACAATCTCAATGGGAGCCCGTCGAATCGGCAAATCTAGAGGCGCAACCCTGCATCACCGTTAGCACGCGGCTAGATTCGGGCAGTACCCTGACGAATGAGCCATCGACCCAACGGTGGGTTGTTGTCACGATTGAAGATGATGGGTTGGCTCTCTCGCCAGAAGAATATGCACAAATTCGTCATTCGTTTTCGGTGCAACAGCGGACGACCCAGGAAACTAGCCTGGCACTGAGCTACCAGATTGTAACGGCTAAGCATGGCGGCTCTCTCACGCTGCGATCGCCCACGATACCTGCCTCAACAGAACCGCCAGTTTCCCCAGCGAGGGGCACAGCCTTTGAAGTGTGGTTGCCAATTTTCTAACGGCAAGAATCGAGCTGCTACTCAGTAAGTAGCTTGGCGTTATCAAACTAAAAATCCAAAAACCTGAGGAGCATCCCGGAGGAGCGCTCCTCAGGTTTTGAAGTGAGTTTATTTCTGCCTATCTACTTACAGGAAAAAATAGAACCTTGCAAAAGACCCAAGAATTCTTAATTTGAGTGGCGCGGGCGATGCTCGCGCCAC
>JBCBSL010000693.1:0-1906 GCA_039819145.1 Cyanobacteria bacterium J06638_22 | reverse complement strand
TAAACGGTGATTGGTCTATATGGCTATTGAACTGGATTTGCTTCACGGCACTGATCCACCCCCAGGTGTCCGCTCACGGAAGGCGTTGGTGCTTGGTCGTAGGCGATCGCCCATTCCAGAGCCACCTTCATACACCGGATTGAGCAAGTGCTTCAGATTAATGATGCGCGCCGTATCTTTGGGGCACAGAGAAACTGAATACGAACTAAAACTCCGCATTTTGGGGAGTGCGGGGGAAGGGAATAACATCGCGGATATTCTGCATGCCCGTCATGAATTGGATCAGGCGCTCGAAGCCTAGACCGAAACCCGCATGCTCCACGGTGCCGTACTTCCGCAGCTCCAGGTACCACCAAAGAGACTCCTTGGGTAATCCGACTGCTTCAATACGACGCTCGAGCACGTCCTCGCGCTCTTCCCGTTGGGAGCCGCCGATGATTTCGCCAATGCGGGGAGCCAGCACATCCATCGCCCGCACGGTTTTGCCATCATCGTTCATGCGCATGTAGAAAGCTTTGATATCAGCGGGATAGTCCGTTACAATCAGCGGCTTTTTGAAATGCTCCTCCGCTAGATATCGCTCGTGCTCCGATTGCAGGTCCATGCCCCAAGAGACCGGAAACTCAAAGGACTTATCGGTTTTTTCGAGAATTTTGACAGCCTCGGTGTAAGTGATGCGCTCGAACTCATTGTCGATGATGGATTGCGCTGTTTCTAGCACCGTCTTGTCGATACGCTTGTTGAAGAATTCCATGTCTTCGGGGCACTGCTCTAATACCGCCTGGAAGACATATTTGAGAAACGCCTCCGCCAAATCCATGTTGCCGTTGAGGTCGCAGAAGGCCATCTCAGGCTCAATCATCCAGAACTCGGCCAGGTGTCGGGAGGTGTTGGAGTTTTCAGCACGGAAAGTGGGGCCAAAGGTATAGACATCCGTAAAAGCCATGGCCATGATTTCCGCTTCCAGTTGCCCACTCACGGTGAGGTAGGCACGTTTGCCAAAAAAATCCTGGCTGAAGTCCACTGTGCCGTCTTCGGTGCGGGGTGGCTTTTCAAGATCCAGCCCCGTCACGGTGAACAGTTCCCCAGCGCCTTCACAATCGCTAGCGGTAATCAGCGGCGTATGTACCCAGAGAAAACCCCGCTCTTGGAAAAACTGGTGAACCGCATTGGCACAAACATTCCGCACTCGAAAGACCGCACCGAGGGTGTTGGTGCGCGATCGCAAATGGGCAATATCTCGCAAAAACTCGAAGGAATGGCGCTTCTTCTGCAAGGGATAGGTTTCAGCATCGGCCTCACCAAACACTGTAATGCTTTCGGCCTTCAACTCAATCCGCTGCCCCTTCGCTGGCGACTCCACCAAGGTCCCCGACAGTTCCACCGATGCGCCCGTATTTGCCCGCTTCAATGTCTCTGCTCCATCGGGCAGATCAGCCTTGACAACCGCCTGCAACCCCGCCATGGAGGAGCCATCATTGACCTCCACAAAGCTGAACTCTTTTTGGTCACGCTTTGTACGCACCCACCCCTTGACGGTAACGGTTTCGCCGGGTTGGCCAGTACGAAGAATATCGAGAATACGTCGGGAAGTTGCCATGAGTCAGGAGAAAGTAGCGTTTGAGTCTCTGAATCTGAGTGTAACAAGGGAAAACTAGAAGAATTGTTATTTGCTGGCGTGGATTCAGGGGAGGGAAAAAATGGAACGCAGATGAACGCGGATGAACGCAGATATGGAGGGAGCAAGATCTATAGGATCAGTGGGATTAACTTTCATCTCTCAAACAACTCTAAGAGCGTGTTTGAAAAGGTCTCTGGAGCGTAAAAAAGCTCTCTCGGTGCTGTTGGTGTTATTTGCAGCTTATACCGAGTGAGCTTTTTTACGCTCCAGAGACCTTTTCAAACA
>JBCBSL010000692.1:0-1913 GCA_039819145.1 Cyanobacteria bacterium J06638_22 | reverse complement strand
CGTCCAATGTGTTTGGATCCATTGCCGCAGACAATTTGGGCTATGCCAAGGTCGAGCTTCAGGAGACCATTGCGGAAGGGGCGAGTGGCTGTAAAGTAGTCGTCTACCTGCAAGATACCGAGGAAGCTGAGGACGCGGACGGCAGAGAGTATTTCAGAGCGTAGTCACGATGACGCCAGAACAGTTCTTAGAGGTTGCAAGGGTTTTGCCAGAACCCTTAGTCATGGTGACAGCTTTGGGAGAGATCTTAGCTGTGAATCGACCGATGGCTAAGTTCCTGGCCTGTAGGCGTCAAGAACTAATCGGGCAATCGTTAACAGAACTCGTTACCGAACCCCCCGATGCGGTTCTCAGCTATCTGCAATCCTGTGCTAGCAACCGACAGCTCATCCCTGGCGCGTTGACGTTTCGCCAACCGGATGGTGTCACGTTTTGCCGGACAGAAGGAGCGGTTCTGCAACCTGCCAGCGCAAACACACCCGCCAGCAATCTACTGCGCCTCCAACCCCGCTCAAGCATTGAGGGCAACTTTGGATTGCTCAACCAAAAGGTTGATGAGCTCGCCAGGGAAATTCACCATCGCAAGCAAGCTCAACAATCTCTCCTGCGTAGCAATAAAGAACTAAGAGAGTCGCAAAGTCGATTGGTACAAAGCGAGAAGATGTCTGCGTTGGGCAGCTTAGTGGCTGGGGTTGCGCACGAGATTAATAACCCCATTAATTTCATCCACGGCAACATCACGTATTTGAACGGTTATGTGACGGACCTCGTCAACTTCGTAAAGCTGTTCCAACACCATTATCCCGACCCCATCTCCGAGATTGAAGCAAAAGCAGAGGACATTGATCTGGAGTTCCTTCAAGAGGATCTGCTGAAAATTTTGACTTCCATGAAGTTGGGAACCGATCGCATTCGGCAAATTGTGTTGTCTCTACGCAACTTCGCCCGTGTTGACGAAGTGGATTGCAAGGCAGTCGATCTGCATGAGGGCATTGACAGTACCTTACTCATTTTGCAGCACCGCCTCAAAGCCCATCATCGTCGTGCGGCCATTGAGGTGATCAAAGACTATGGTCAACTTCCCTTGGTACAGTGCTATCCTGGCCCGCTCAACCAGGTTTGGATGAATATTTTGGCGAACGCGATTGATGCATTAGAGGACGCCAACGCCAGACACTTGGCGCGGAATTCCGAAATGCAGCCTGCGAGGATTACGATCGCAACCTCCCAACGGGATCCTCGATGGGTGCAGATTGAGATTTCCGACAATGGGCCAGGTCTCCCCGAGGGGGTTCAGGACAAGATCTTTGACCCTTTCTTCACCACGAAAAGTGTGGGCAAGGGAACGGGTATGGGGATGTCAATCAGCCATCAAATCATTGCTGAAAAGCATGGAGGCAGGCTGTACTGCAAATCCAGCCCTGATGGAGGTGCAAACTTTATTATTCAGATTCCCGTCTTGCAGAAACCCGTTGATCTCGAAGCGCAAGGCACAGCCCTGGCGCAACGGCCAGAATCGTAGGCTAATCCGTTTCAGCCGTGGGCGATCGCCAGATCCACCATGCTGCAAAACAGAGGGTGACATTGCCCACGACCGTCATCGCCGCCTGAACCGTGACGAGCCAGGCCAAATCCGGGGCATTGTCGAAAAAGTGCCAGGTGCAAGCACACATGGCACTCACTAGAGCGGGTAGCATTCCAAAGGAGAGGGCGCGCCATGCTCGATTCTGGCTCACTTCGCTGTAGATCCAGATCAGCCAAATCGCCAGTATCCACTCCACAACGCTAGAGATATGGATGATCCAGGTTGGAACTGAGAGAACATGCATGATTTCGGGGCAATCGCTACGTGAAGGAGAAACCTTTTGCTCTATTGTAAGAGGCGAGAGTAAGGGAATTACGGGTTTGTGGCG
>JBCBSL010000691.1:0-1918 GCA_039819145.1 Cyanobacteria bacterium J06638_22 | reverse complement strand
GAAGTGAGAGTTTTCTTCACGCTATCCACTTCCGCTGAGACATCACTTTTTTCCAGCTCTTCTTGGCCTCGCTCTTCTGGCTAATCGTCGCAAACATATACCACAAAGCATTTAAAGAAAAAAAATACCTGTCACAACCCGAGAGATTTTTCCGCTTTTCGGTTACGAACGGGGAGCGTATTTACTTTTGCGAACTATTGCTACCCACGGGTTTACAGAAAAAGGGTGTGGCAAATCTTTCGGGAGCCGTTTGGGTGAAAATCGGGTAAACTATCCTGAGCACCCTTTGAAGCTCTTTTTCCTTCCCGGGATCCTCTGATGTCTACTGAACCCACTCTTTCCGCCGAGGAACTTGCCGAACAACTGCGTGGCTCTTTCGAGCAACTTTGCCAAGATGTTGCCACCGCCGTCAATGACGCTCCTGCAGGAGCTGTCATCAATGCCAGCGAGGAACAGGTTCGTGATCTCCTGGCGAAAGCGAGCCAGCTTACTTATCAAACCGCTGTGCAGCTCCGCACCGACGCCGCGCAAGCGGCTTTTTCCCCCTCCAGCGAATCCGACGACCGGAAAACCTCTGCAGAACAAGGGGCCGGAGCAGCACACGATCCTCACCGTCAACGGTCGCATTACCCTTTCACGCCGCCGCTACGCCCAAAGTGGCATTGGCAGTTGCTACCCCTTGGATAGCTGGCTGGATCGGGCCGAAGACACCCTCAGTCTGGGGGTGCGGGAGATGGCTTGTCGGCTCAACGGCGCGTGCAGCAACTTCGACAAGGCGGCTCAAAACGTTGCACGAGCCGCCCAGATCCCTCTCTCGGGGGAGTTTCTCCGCCAAATCGTTGAATCCGAAGGCAAAGCCGTCCAGGCCGCGGCTCAAGCTGGCGAATTACCGATCAACTGGACGGCCCAGGACTGTGTCGCACTGGATAGCCAAGGCGTGCCCACAGAGCAATCCCGCATCTACTTGGGTTCGGATGGGGTCATGGTGCCGCACGTCACCGAGCAGGAGAAACAGAACCGACGCAAAAACATCAAGGCAAAACGTCGTCGTTGTGGCAAGAAACGTAAGCCATTGCCCAGAGCCAAGTTGGGGGCCGATGGACCTTACAAAGAGTTCAAGATCGTTACCTTTTACGACGACCCAGCCGAGCACCGACTGGTCTCAGTGACTCACAAAGACTGCCAAGAAGCGGGGCGAATTATGCGTCGGGATGCCGCACGAGTAGCCTTGTCCAAGGCTGATGACAAAGTGGCAGTCATCGACGGTTCGGATTGGATTCGCAACCAAATCAAGCGTCAGAGTCTACCCCTCGACGACGTGGGATTAGACTTTTACCACCTCGCCGAGAACGTTCACCAGGCGCGTCGCTGTGTCTTTGGAGAAGAAGACCCCAAAGACAACGAGGCTCCTGGCAACGTGTGGGCCAGCGACTTGTTGCACACCGCCAAGCACCAAGGCTACCAAAACTTGTGTGAGAAGATCGAACTGTGGAAAAAGAGCGTACCTGGCAAAGAAACCAAGAAAGCCGCTGAGGCGTTGTACAACTACGTCACCGAGCGCGAGGAAATGATCAAGTATCCCAAGTTTCAACAGAAAGGACGCCAGATCGGAAGCGGTCCAACCGAATCGATGTGCAAGGCCACCACCCAAAGGATTAAGGGAGTCGGCAAACGCTGGGATGGCGACAATGCCGAGAGTATCATGGCCATAGAAGCTCTCGAGCAAAGCGGAAACTGGGACGCCTACTGGCAGTCAAAGCTCCGATCCGCCGCTTGACCTCCCGAAAAATTTGCCACACCCGTTAGCAAAGCTGAATGCAGAGAGGTCTAACTGATCGTTCTCCGGGTCATTGAAATCGGTGATACGGTCTGTGCCAAAGCCATTGGATTCCAGCCCAAAGACAAAGCGATCACTTCC
>JBCBSL010000690.1:0-1939 GCA_039819145.1 Cyanobacteria bacterium J06638_22 | reverse complement strand
CTCTGGGATTTTATTTTTTGGCTGATCCCTTAGCGTGTAAGTCCTAAAATCAATGCTTTCGATAAGAAAAAGCCTGGATGAGTAAGGCGGGTCGGGTGAGGGTCGGCGATCGCGAGCTGAGTTCGTTCAACGGTGCTCCCAGCTAGCTTGCGCTTACCTTCAGTTAGGGTTAGCTGTCCGTCGGTTGCGGAGTTTCCACAGAAGCGCGATCGCCACCAGGCTCGGCGTTAGCAGGTTGCCCCAGCGAACATAGGGGGTTTGTGATTGTAGGCGGTTGATGGTGGCCAGGTGGGTCTCGTAGGTTTGGAAGCCCGACGTCCACAGCGTATGTCCATGGGGATCTACCACTCCAGAAAATCCGGTGTTGGTGGCGCGGACAGCGAAGCGCTGGGTTTCGATTGCCCGCATCACGTCCTGGGCATGGTGCTGTTGCATCATGGCTTTTTTATAGGGGTCGTTGTTGGACGCCGTGATGATAAACGCGCCCCCCGCCGCTGCTTGGTTTCGGAAAATATAGGGGAAAGCCGAGTCATAGCAAATTGCTGCGATCGCCCGACCAAAGGGTGTCTCGACCACTTGATTGGAAGCACCCGGCTGTAGGGAGCCTGCGGAAGTTGAGAGTCGAGGCAACACGCGGCTGATGAGTGCCTCTAGCGGTAGATATTCCCCTAATGGCACCAGTTTCGCTTTGTCATAGCGACCAACAATTTCGCCTGACGGCCCAAAGCTGAATAGACTTTGGGTCGTTCCGCCCGTTTCCGCGCGGCCAAGGGTGCCAACCCAAGCAGGCACGTTGCGCTGCCTTAGCGCCTGGTAAAAGGGATGGTCGGCCATGCGGGGGGTATTGACCCAAAACCAGGGGAAACTGCCCTCTGGCGTGAGAATAGCGTCTGCTCCTTGGTCAACTAGGGTGAGGTAGCCCTGGGTATAGGCGTCTAGTGACTGACGGATGCCTTCGTCAAACAACTTGATGCGGGTGGGGATGTTGCCCTGGATGATGCCGATGCGTAGTTCGCTACCCGGTGCCGGGGTGACGGGTTGAAGATAGAGCCACAACCCAAGGAGATGGGCGATCGCCACAACGCCCAATGCCCCCATCCAGAGATACCGCCGCAGGTGCGATCGCTGTCGCCACCCTTCTGCCAGTAGCAAGTTAACTGCCACCAGCACTGCCGATACCGTTTGTGGCCCCGATAGCTGCCCCAGATGCAGCACCCAGAGGTTGCCTGGGCTTTGGGTAAAGGCTAGGGGCGTCCAATCCAACGGGGTGTGGCTCCAGGCCACCTCTACCGCACACCAAAGAGCCGTCGCACCCAGCACTCGCCGTAGAACTGCTTCAATCCCTTCATCTGGGGAACTCACCCAGCCGAAGATCCAACCCGTGAGCCAAACCCAGGTGAGGAGCCGCAAAATGCTCCAGACCACAATGGAGGCCCAAGCGAACAGGGTAATCGCCACGCTGCCCAACCAGGGAATGCCCAGCCACGTCAGAGGATGCAGATCGAGAATCCAGGCGATCGCCACTCCGTTGTACCCGATAGCCCAGGCAGCGCCAGCTAATACTTTGAATCGCTGCGATAGCTGCCTGGGGGATTGGCGCAAAATCAGCCATAGGGGCGCTAATGCTAGCCAACCCAACATCCATAGGTTGAGTGGGGCGATCGCCCCCGCCATGGCAATTCCGCTCAAAAGGGCGATCGCCGGAGGCTGCCACTGTCCGCTGATAGACTTCTGCCAGTCTCCTCCCTTGTCCACTATCCGTTGCATAAAGCAGCCAAATTAACCCTGAACGTTCCTGCCAAAATCATCCTGGCAGATTTCTGTGAGAAGATTCTGTCTCATTTTCAATTCTGTTTCACTGTCTGGGCAGCCAAAAGTTTATGTTGTCTTCGGCAACTGACTTCAGGCGGTTAAGGCTTGCTTATCAGGGGCTTGAATC
>JBCBSL010000689.1:0-1940 GCA_039819145.1 Cyanobacteria bacterium J06638_22 | reverse complement strand
CATAACCACATCCACAGGCTGCATCGCAAACCACCCCTTCAGCAAATTGGCGCAGCAATGCATACCGCTCGATGTGGCGCATTAGGCGAATTTGGGCTTCTACTTCTAGGAGCTTTTGGCGATCGATATACAATCGCTGATCCACAACTTTGCGCGTCACGTTGGTGAGGGTAGATTGATGCAGGTCTGTTTTTCTCATGGGGGTTTCCTATCCATTTCTCAACATTTTTAGACACATTTTTTTCGATAGATCAATGGCGAATCAAGATCACCGATGAATCGTGATGGAGCCAGGGTAAGGTAGCATGATTCCTGGCTTTTATCTATTCAAGTATTCCCAAGACTGTCGCAAATCAAGCTGGAATATGGCGAGATGTGAATACCGGGGGCGATCGCTCAACCTGTTTTGCATTTCCGGTCTTCAATATCGGCCTGGATCGTATTCCACACCGTATCGTAAATATCTTTCCAGTTGTTCTCCCGAATTACCTGATCGCGTATTGCACGACTCCGGTTCATTAGCTCCTCTTCCGGCATTTCCAGGGCACGCTGGATAATGGCGTGATTTTCCTTTGGATCATGGGTTAGATAAATTGCATGAGGACTGACCAATCCACTTTCAGGGGTTACAAGGGGAACGATGCCTCGTGCACAGCTCTCAAGGATAGTCGTGGCTTGAGCATCGGCATCGGCTGTGTGGATGTAAAAATCGCAGTTGGTGACCGCCCATTCCTGGAATGCTGGATCGTTATTGTCGACGCCACCGATGAAATTGAAGACATAGGTTTCGTCATCAATCCGATACTCAACAAGTCCTGGATTGGTATTCGGAAGGGTTCGCGTCGCGACATGCAGCAATGTATCCAATCCATCGACACTTTTGCAGGTAAGGTCGAAGCCTTTGTAGGTCGATAGATTGCTGATATGGAGAATTTGGCGTTCACCCACAGGATTGAACGATGTTTTAACATAGCGAAAATTCTGTACG
This sequence comes from Cyanobacteria bacterium J06638_22, assembly GCA_039819145.1. Lineage (GTDB taxonomy): Bacteria > Cyanobacteriota > Cyanobacteriia > Elainellales > Elainellaceae > Vacuolonema. The sequence goes on along the minus strand of JBCBSL010000689.1, from coordinate 952 downwards.
GCAACCCCCATATTGCAATGAACCAGCTTGTCCTTGACGCGGGTTTGGATCGTGTCGGCAGAAGACTCATGGGTGCGTTTAATCCAAATTTCCCCACAGAGCGCGAAAATTTTGGAGGCGGCCATCAACTGCGCCTCTAGAAACGGCATATTCGCGGTCCAGATATCGGGCCAGTCGGGAACCCAGGGCGTCAAGATGTAGGTATTAGGATGAGCCGCTGCGCCAGCGGTCAGGGCATTATCGCGTACCCAGTCATGCATGAGGCCGCCATGAACCTGCCCCAACCCGTGGGCTAACCCATCCCAGGTCAGGTGACCCAGCAAAATATCGTTCGGATTTTCGGTGACTCTGCCACTTTGGCAATGGGTTTGGTTAAACGCAATATGCTGGCTCAGATAATATTCTGCCCATTTGGCAATTTCTAGGTTGGCAAACTCGTAAACGTCGAGGCTATGCTCGCGCATTGCGTACCCAAGCCAAAAGAAATGCAGCATGTTGGATCTGCTCTCAGGACGAAACGGTGTGTCTATAAACTAACAAGGAGGTTGCTCTGACCCCAGGAATGAGAAAAGCCATCATCGAGCCGAAGGGCAGATCTCCTAGATAGTTTGCCCCAAAAGGCTACGACTATATAGCACTACGCGCTTGAATAAGCTGAACATTTCTTGAAAACTGCGCACTGCCGCGCAGTCAAAGTATATTCTCCAGAACCTCATTTTTGCCCAAGCCTTAATGCGTGAGGCCATACCGTTGACTAAAACAAAGCATCCACAACCGCTGGGTTGTGGATGCTGAGCAACATGGATAAAATCCTGTTGTTCTCTTAAGCGATTAACGCCGATAACTTACTGGCCAACCAGAGCTGCGCCGTTGCCACAGTCAGCATCAGCGGGGTCAGGACGACCACCGACGTAGGTGATTGTTCCGGGGTCGGGTGCAGCTGGGAGGTTAG
>JBCBSL010000688.1:0-1950 GCA_039819145.1 Cyanobacteria bacterium J06638_22 | reverse complement strand
ATTATCGAAAGAGTATCTGATACGGTCTGATTCTGCTCTTTTAGCTTCTTCCCTGCTTGCCCGTGACCTTACGACTGGTTTTGATTGAGGATGACTCGGCATATCGTTCAGCGTTGGCGCTGTGGCTAGAGCCGCTTACGGATATTGAGGTGGTAGCAGAATGTCGATTATCAGAGGCGATCGCCTGTCTAAATGAGCATTTACCCGACAGCCCCAACCGCGAGAATGGCGATCGCGTCCTAGCTATCTTAGGGCTTTCGCCCGTAACGTCACAATCTGGGGCAACGTCGGAATGGCAAGTATGCGAACGGGTGCGATCGCAATTCCCTCAACTCCCTATTTTGATCTTGAGTCTATCCGCTGAACCGATTCTGGTAGCAGCCGCACAACGGGTAGGGGCAAACGGCTTTTGGCTGCGGAACAGCCATCCCGATGCTCTAGTGGCAACGATCCGGCGGGTGGCTATCGGACAAAATGTATGGATTGGGCGCACCGCTTCCATCGCGGCGGCGGGTGGACGACCCGGAGTTCTGAGTCAACTACGACGCAACCTGCGACTCACTGGAGTGCAGCGCATGGAGGGCGCGATCGCCGACCTATCTCAGCAGTTATACGACGGACGGCTGACTCAGCTAGAGCGCTTGATTCTTGAAGGGCGGCGACGGGAAGTAAGAGCGGCTCGGTGGTTAGTGCAGCAATTATTGGCAACGCCAGCCTTGTCGGATTGGGAAAAAGATGATTCCGCTACACAACAGATTCCAGATACCTCGCCTAGTGCGAGTGCGCGCGCGGAACGCGAGAGCCAGGTGCGATCACAAGCTATTGCCCCGACATCCGCTTCGACCAATGCGAGCGAATTGGAACCCGTCCCGGCGATCGCCCCCCTGGAAACACGTATCTCAGCCTTGAGTCTGCAATCAATCCTCGTAGATGCTGTGCTCTCAAACATTCAGAGCAGCGTGGCGAACCTGACAGGTGTTCCGATAGAAACAGACATCTTGCAATCGTCTCGCAAGCAGGAGCTGTTTGGGCTGATTTTGCGGAAACTGGAGAGCTTACTGGAAGACTTGCGCCAATCTCAAATTACCGCTGAGCAGTTGGAGGGCATGCAATCCCAGCTCTTACTCGATCTATGGGAAACCGCCACAGAAGACTTCTTTGGCCGATATTCCACGCTGGTTATTCGAGGAACTGAAGTGTCGTTGGTGGATATGCTGCTCTCGGATGCACCCCTAGTAGATGCAACGCTACTTCGCCCCATGCCTTACTTTGAAACATTGCTGTCGCATCTTTTGTTTCAAACACCACTGATGATTAATGGCAACGCTTATCCGGCGGGTAACCCAGAATCCTTACTACGAGCAGAATTTTTGCTCGGGCATAGTGTTTTGCAATTGGCCAATGCGGTGGTTCAGCCGTTGCTCAATCAGTTCGCCGATGTGGAAGACATTAAACAGAGCTTTTACGATCGCCGTCTCATGTCAACTCGCGAGGTTGAGCGGTTCCGCAACGATTTGTCCTGGCACTACCGCATGCGCCGCTACTTTGGCACCCCCCGTGATATTTTTGAAAGCCGCCATCAACTCCTCACATTCCAGCCCCGTGGTATTCAGGTGCGATCCATCTACGCCCCCCGCCGGGATGAGCTGGAAGACCTGAATGGAATTCCCTACGCAGTGACGCTGGTGTTGGAAACGCGAGACGCGATCGCCCCCCGCCTTCGAGCCTCTTTCTCGGTTGTTGGTAGCGCCCTGGTCTACGTGCTGACAGAGGTGCTGGGACGGAGCATTGGGTTGATTGGGCGCGGCATCATCAAAGGGGTTGGCAATGTCTGGCAAGAAACCCGCTATTCCCGCGATAGCGATCCACGACAGTAAATCCGACGTGCTTTGGAGGTATCGCCTCCATAAACACCTCATTCGGGTTCAGCTTCTCAAATAATTGCAGGGC
>JBCBSL010000687.1:0-1959 GCA_039819145.1 Cyanobacteria bacterium J06638_22 | reverse complement strand
CATCACGCAGGAGAGTGCCGTGTTGATAGCCCATTTCATAGGGAGTGCCCTGTAGCCACACGACTTTTATTTTGCCGTAGTCTTCCCGTCGAGACGACACAGGTTGCCAGTTCCCTGTGTCTGGTTGCCAGGCGATCGCGCTTCCATTTTCTAGCACGCCCACAATCGTTGCAGTTCCCAGGCTGAAAAGGGTCGAAATCAACCGTCTGCCTGTTTCTCGGGTTTTACCACTTTGAGTGGACATAGGAGTCCTTTTGCTGGAGCCTCAGGAGATGAAACAATCTCCTTCTACCTCTTCGAAATCTTCAGCCAACCCTCTCCAACTCTGTGGAGCAGTGGTCAACTATCTCATCCAAGTGTTGCCTGCGGGGACAGCCCACAGTATCGGTGTGGTCTTGATCGTGATGATGACGGGACGGCTGGTCCACACGAAGGGAAGTTTAGCCCGTGCGGTGTTTCCGTTGGTCTGCTCGCTCAAGTGGGGATGGCACCGGGTGGAGCGTTCAATGGAACGGGGCAAAGTCTCCATTGATGAACTGTTGGAGCGAGCGTTTGACTGGTGTATGGCAACATTGCCTGTAGAGCCCGTCCGCATCGGCCCTGAGCAACGCGAAGTCAATGCGATTGATAGTTCCACCATTGCCCGTTGGCGAGCCCAAGCCGGGATGGACCTATTGGGCAAAGGCTATGACCATCGAGCCGGAAAAGCGGTCAAGGCGAACATTATTGCGATTGTCACCACTGTCGTGATGATTGCGGGAGTGCGCGTAGGGATGGTGCGTCGGGTCCGTTTTGGCCTCAAGAGTAAAGAGGCGGTGGCCAAAGTGTTTGCCGATTTGCCTGAGGCTCAAGGGAAACGACTGCTGGTGGTCGATGCTGGGATTGCGACCAAGGAACAGTTTAGCCAGGCCACCGACACCGATGCCTTATTAGGGCGTCTTCGCATCAATAGCAAACTACGATGTGCTCCTGCCCCTCGTCCTCCCAAGCCCGGTGCTGGACGTCCCCCCATTCATGGCGCAGTATTGCATCCTGGCGCTGAGCATCCTGAAGTCGACCCTGACCAAGAGATTAATATTCAACTGCCCACGGGTGTGTTTCGAGTCAGACGCTGGAACCACCTTCACTTTGAGGAGGATGCTCACACGATCCTGGATGTAGTTCGCATTGATGATCCGGAGTATGACAAACCGCTGCTGATTGGGACCGGCGCACGAGAGTTAAGCACGGGCCAGATCTGGAAGAGTTACGGACATCGTGCCCCCGTTGAAACCAATTTCTTTGTCGCCCAGGATACTGCTGCAATGGAGATGCCTAGAGCCTGGACTGAACATGCGATCAAGAGGCGCATTGCGCTAGCCCTCTTAGTGGGCTATGTGCTCAAAGCCATTGCCTCCGTGTGTGAGCCATTAGCCATGGGGCCTTGGGACCGAAAGCCCCAACGAACAGCAGGACGTCTCGCCCATTATCTCGATATGCGAGTTGAGGATTTTAGGGCGGTTGCCCTCAAAGGAGTCAATCCCATAAACTACCGAAAAATTCAAAACCCCCAGGAAATCGAGGGTTTGCCGTTACCGGCAGCAGCGTAGACTGGTAAAACCCGAGTGTTTGCTTCATACCCCTGTTCCTTCACGAATATATAGCTCAGCGTGATAGTACTAACCTGGATTATTCATGAGTGTGTCATGAAAGCCTACCCTCACGTTTCATGGAGCAGTCTGTCAGCCCCCTGATATGCAATAGGGAGCAAGAGTACTATAAATAGGGTTAAAACCGACCGTTTCCCCCCTGTTTTCGTCGTTGAGACACACGACTCCTGTGGGAGGGGCCGGCTTAGGCCGGATAAAGGCAAAAATTGGGGGCCCCTAAGCGGTGGGCGATCGAGAGTGTTTATATTTTTGTGTAAGCCGTTAAATTTAGAGAGGAAAACGGTCTGGGAATAGGATAGCAAATCGAGAC
>JBCBSL010000686.1:0-1963 GCA_039819145.1 Cyanobacteria bacterium J06638_22 | reverse complement strand
AGGGTCAGCGACTGGGGTGAAGTCGTAACAAGGTAGCCGTAGGGGAACCTGCGGCTGGATCACCTCCTTTCTAAGGATTGTTTCTTCAGGGCGCTCATCGCCCGGCGCTTCGGCGTCGCCCGATGATCCGCTTTATCGAAACATCTTAGAACAATGGGCGTTTCGGCCTTTTCTCACGGAAAAGCCGTCTCAGACCCGAATACTTGCGGGGTCATCGCGCCCCCTTCGTTTCTCTTTCTCATTTCATGCGCCTGCGGCGCTCTTTTTGAGGGCGGCATGGCGGCAGCCAATTCGGCGATTGGATAAGGGTGCTCCCTTTGTCGGCGTTTCGCGTCGGCGGGCCGGCTGGCGTCGGTCAGGTTAAGGGCCGGTAGCTCAGCTGGTTAGAGCGCACGCCTGATAAGCGTGAGGTCGGCAGTTCAAGTCTGCCTCGGCCCACCATTTTCGGGTCGTTCGGGTTGGGAAGGCGAGATTTCGGGGCCTTAGCTCAGCTGGGAGAGCATCTGCTTTGCAAGCAGAGGGTCATCGGTTCGATCCCGATAGGCTCCACCATTTTTCGGCGCATGGAATTCGAGGAAGTTTTAAGGTTTCGCCGTCACAGGTTCGCCCGTGGCGTGCGGTTTACATCGTAAAGAAGGGTCGTTTCGTTCGGTTGGCGCTGTCAATGCGCGGCTGGCGGGCGATGTGAGAGTCAAATGTCTGACGCTCATGCGTAGGCGTTCCGTTTGCCTGGGAGGTTGTTAGCCCCGGGCTTGCACGGCGGATCGTTCGACGCGCATGGGCTTGCTGACGATCAAGCGTGACAAGAGTATCCAGGGGATGCCTTGGCAGATGCAGGCGATGAAGGACGTGCCATGCTGCGAAAAGCTCCGGTTAGGTGCAAGGACCCGTTAAGCCGGAGATGTCCGAATGGGGAAACCCACCTCTAAGCCTGAATTGATAAGCCCGTATGCGGAGAAATCTTTCCAGATTATCCGGTTGCGAGCTTAGATTTCAGGTTTAATCATGAGGTATCTTCTTCCTGAATACATAGGGAAAAAGAGGCGAACTCGGAGAACTGAAACATCTCAGTACCCGAAGGAAAGGAAATCAACCGAGACTCCGTTAGTAGTGGCGAGCGAACGCGGACCAGGCCGTGCTGTAATAAAACGGGAAGCTTCTGGAAAGGAGCGCCATAGCGGGTGACAGCCCCGTACCGGTAGAAAAAGCAGCCGTTCGAGTAGGGCGGGACACGTGAAATCCTGTCTGAACGTGGGGGGACCACCCTCCAAGCCTAAGTACTCGCATCTGACCGATAGTGAACTAGTACCGTGAGGGAAAGGTGAAAAGCACCCCGACGAGGGGAGTGAAACAGACCTGAAACTGGATACTTACAAGCAGTCGGAGGCCGAAAGGCTGACGGCGTACCTTTTGTATAATGGGTCAGCGACTTAGTCTCTCTAGCAAGCTTAAGGTGATAGCTGTAGGCGAAGCGAAAGCGAGTCTGAATAGGGCGCTTTAGTTAGAGGGATTAGACCCGAAACCCGGTGATCTAGATATGAGCAGGTTGAAGGTAAGGTAACACTTACTGGAGGACCGAACCCGTTCCTGTTGAAAAAGGTTGGGATGACTTGTGTCTAGGGGTGAAAGGCCAATCAAACCGGGAGATAGCTGGTTCTCCGCGAAATCTATTTAGGTAGAGCGTCGAGTATTACCCTCGGGGGTAGAGCACTGGATGGGCTATGGGGGCTTACCGCCTTACTGATCCTAACCAAACTCCGAATACCGAGGAGTATGAGCTCGGCAGACACACTACGGGTGCTAAGGTCCGTGGTGGAAAGGGAAACAGCCCTGACCGACAGCTAAGGTCCCTAAATTATGGCTAAGTTGGAAAGGATGTAGAGATCCCAAAACAACCAGGAGGTTGGCTTAGAAGCAGCCATCCTTTAAAGAAAGCGTAACAGCTCACTGGTCTAATTAAGGG
>JBCBSL010000685.1:0-1976 GCA_039819145.1 Cyanobacteria bacterium J06638_22 | reverse complement strand
GGCTTCTCCACGGATTATGACTCAGCCACATGCCTAGGGGATACGGTCTAACACTACTGCTCTCAACATACAAGGGGCTGGGGGCTAAGCGGATAACTTTTTTCATGGATTACTCCAAGGCTTAACATCGTACAAAAACCAAAAACGCGGTAAAAGTTTTAGAATCCAAAACTTTTACCGCGTTTTTGCCTCTTATCGCGTTTTTACATTAATGACTAGTTGCTGGCGATCGCCGGGACAGCCTGAGCAGCCAACACGCCAGGTTCACCTTGGATGGGCAATACATCCAGTGAATCCAACTGAGCGCAGTAGACAATATCTTCGTCGCAGTTGAGCCGTAGGAGGCGCTGCCCATGGCTGGCGCTGCGGAGTAAGCCGACCAAGTCGTCTTTCCAGGTGGAATAGAGGGCAACAGCGGCGATCGCTTCATCGTTGCCTGCTAGCGTTGTCACCGACTCTCCCAAAGCTTCGGCCACACCCTGCATGATTGCCCCAGCGCACACCGTATCTTCGAGGGAATAGGAGCCTTCCCATCCAGAGCCAACAACCCACACGGTCTCAACGGGATTTTGCACTAAATGCCCAACCACCGAGCTGCGATTAACTAGAGCGGCTGCCAATACGGTTTGAGCCGATTCGATGCTTTTGAGGGCGCGGGTTCCGTTTGTGGTGCTGATGAATAGGCGACGACCGGAAACGACGTCTGACGTACAACCGAGCGGTGAGTTGCCAAAGTCAAATCCCTCGACCGTCGCGCCGCCCCGTTCCCCTGCCCGAATCCGCTTTTCGGACGGCCATTGCCCACTGACACGCCTCAGTTCATCTAAATCGCTGAATACTTGAACCGCTTCAGCCCCAGCAGCAAGCGCGGTAGACATTGTCGTTGTTGCCCGGAGGACATCAACCGCGATCGCACAATCAGGGATTGTATGAGTCGGAATTTCTTCTGGCGTGTGATAAACAAATAGCTTCACAGGCGGATGCTCTTCCTTAACAAACTGCAATAGTGTCGAGTCCTATCTTAATACGGTGCGCCACATGCGAGTGTGGGAAGACGCCCATGCACATTGCTATGGATACTATCGAAAGACGCGTTGTATCCCCCGGCAGTGTGCCACTATTGTGACAGAAAAGATGCAGGAAACCAGGAGGAATAAGGTAAAACAGTTTTTGAATTCATAAAAATGAGGCAGGGTTATAGCTGCGCAATGGCCATGAAAGGGGGGAGCAAATATCAACCGTTATCGGACTATCTGCGTCGGAGCGGACGGCAGGAAGTCACACTTTCATTGGCCGAGATTGAAGAAATTTTAGGCGATCGCCTGCCCGACTCTGCTCGTCGTCAGCGTGCCTGGTGGAGCAATCGCAGCAAGGGCGCGTTGCAGGCATCGGCATGGATGGGGGCTGATTATGTGGTGAAGCACCTGGATCTCGAATCGGGAACGATCACGTTCCAAAAACCCCCCGACCGCTATGTGGTGAAGCAAGTGGATGGGGTTGTGCAGTGGAATGGAGAACTGATTCGCTCGCTGCGGCAGCATATGAGCATGACCCAGCAGCAGTTCGCGGATGAACTAGGGGTGCGCCAAAAAACGGTCAGCGAGTGGGAAACAGGAGTGTATCAGCCGACCCGTGCTAGCTCCAAACACCTTATGCGCGTGGCGCAAGACCAGGGCTTTGTCTGGGATGTAGAAGGCGAGGGATAAATGTGATTTCCTTTACGGCTGAAGAACCCAACTATCGTTTATGGCCGCTGCAGCGCAGCGGCCATAAACGATAGTTGGGTTCTTCAGCCGGATTTGGATATGAGGTAGCCAGGGGAAGATGCTAGGGTTCCGTCATGCCCATGAAAATGGACATCCATCAAACGCTTATCAGTCACGGTATTCAACCTTTCTAGATTCCCGCATTCGCGGGAATCATTCATGGCGCTGGCGCGCCACCCCAAACGATGAAAATCTATTTTCAGAGCAATG
>JBCBSL010000684.1:0-1981 GCA_039819145.1 Cyanobacteria bacterium J06638_22 | reverse complement strand
GGTGCTGTTGGTGTTATTTGCAGCTTATACCGAGTGAGCTTTTTTACGCTCCAGAGACCTTTTCAAACACGCTCTAACAGACCATCATACTATTCCCCAGGAACGACTAAGTCTAGCAATGCGATCGCTCTCTGTGAGATAGTATTAGCGTTGGTGTAACGCTCCGCTACTTGGTAATTTTATTCTGTAAAACTGTCTGACATTTGCTGTACTTTAGCATGTGTCCACTGGCTTATGGGAGATGTAATTGCTTGTGAGCTAGGCATGGTTTGCTAATTGAAACCTACTGTGCTGCATCACTTTTTTTTACATCAAATTGTTGCCGCCTGCATTGGCAACCTTTATTTGCAATGAATATCAAAAGATATGTAACGAATAATGAAAGCGATCGAAACTTTATCGAATTACCTGTTGGGAATTATAAATCGTTAGCCTAGTTAAATTTTGGGGGTAATGTGTTCCACAAAACTTGACAAAAAATTGACATTTGAAAATGATTAAGGATGTCAATTTAAATGTTTGTCTTCGATGTACTCCGGAAAGTCGGGGTGCATTGATTTGTATTTGTGGCTTAGGGATACCTTTCACCCGCAGAGGCCAGCAATTTATGTGTGAAACAGTGCAAGTTTTTGGAGCACGGAGATAGCTTATGAAGCCTAGCTTAGTGGAGCCTGTTGGGCAGAAAGCTGCGATCGCACCGCTACTACGAAGCATTGCCCTCGGCGTGGTTGTCTTGGCCGTAGGATGCAGCTCACCCCAAACAACGACTGAACCAACCGCATCCACATCCGATGAATCGGCAACGACAGCACCTACCAAAACCGGCGACGTTGGAGCCATTGCGGTCGATGGATCCAGCACGGTCTACCCCCTCACCGATGAAATCGCAAAAGAGTATTTGTTTGAGCACCGCAACGATCCCGAAGGGGTTCCCGATATTGCGGTCAACTTTTCCGGTTCTAGCGCTGGCTTCCGTGCATTCTGTGCTGGGGAAACTGATATCAGCAATGCTTCGCGCCCCATCAACCAAGAAGAAATTGACATCTGTGCTGAGAATGGCATTGAGTTTGTCGAACTGCCCGTTGCCCTCGACGCTTTGACCGTGGTGGTCCACCCCGACAATGATTGGGCGGATTCGATCACGCTCGAAGAGCTGCAAACTCTGTGGGGGCCTGACGCAGAAGGAGCCATAACAGAATGGAGCCAGGTGCGCTCCGATTGGCCATCTGATGAGATACAGCTCTATGGGCCTGGGGCAGACTCCGGCACGTTTGACTACTTCACCGAGGTGGTCATGGGCGATTCGGGCGAGAGCCGAACGGACTACTTTGATAGTGAAGACGACACCGATCTGGTGCTGAGCATTAAGGATGAGACCAATGCTCTCGGCTATTTTGGTTATGCCTACTTCGAAGAAAACCAAACGCGGCTTAAGCCAGTGGCGATTGACAGCGGAAACGGCCCCGTTCTGCCCTCCATCGAGACCGTGATGGATGGCTCCTATCAACCCTTTACCCGTCCTCTGTTTATCTATGTCAACAAAGAGCGGGCGGAAGAAAATCCTGCGCTGACGGATTTTGTACTGTACTACATGCAAAATGCCCGCAACGTGGTGCAGGTTGTTGGTTATGTGCCGTTGCCGGATGAAGCCTACAATATCGGATTAGCTCATTTTGAAGATGGCAAAGTTGGCACGGTGTTCGGTGGTGAGGCCAGGCCCGATATGACCATTGAGGAATTGCTGGACCTAGAACGAGCATTTTAGATTCAGCTGATCTTGAATCTCTGTGATCTTGAATCTCTGTGCTGACGTCAGCATAAACGGAATAAACGGATGGCTAACGGCTTATAACCAACTTGAATCGATGCGGGGATGGGGCGATCGCTCCATCCTCTCTATTTTTTGGGTAAGTCCTGAGTGCAGCACAAAACCCGGTTAAAGAATCCAAATATCATTTCTGCCCGCTGCACAGCAGCGGGC
>JBCBSL010000683.1:0-1983 GCA_039819145.1 Cyanobacteria bacterium J06638_22 | reverse complement strand
TCATATCGTATTTTCTCGCGTACCAGGCATTTGGATAGCACGTGAAAGAAATCGTCAGATTTTTTATTCCAGACAACATCCCCAAGGATGTTGAAAGCCAGCGCAAAGCCAAGCTCACGGTTGGAGTTCTGCTAATCGTTGCTTATTTCAATCTTAACTACATCGTCATCTCGTATCTCATTCACTATCCGGGGGGACTGTTATCACAGATTCCTCTTTTTATTGTCAGCATCGTTAGCTTGCTGCTGTACAAATATAAATTCCCTCCTAAGATTATTTATCCTGTCTATTTCTCATTTTGCTCAGTTGCGATCGCCATCACCGTTTTTTACTCAGGAGGATATCACTCCATTCTCTTTCCCTGGCTGGCATCCACTCCCATCGTTGCAGTATTGGTGTGGAGCAAAAAACACAGTGTCTTTTCGCTGTTTGTCGTCCTAGTATTAGAGCTTGTTTTCTTCTATCTGTATCAGAGTGATTACGATTTTCCAAACCAGATCGATCCATCGATTCAGAAAATATTTTATCTAGCTTGCAACCTGGGGCTAGTGCTGATCTTGTACTGGATTGCTATTGTCTTTGAAAATGCGAAAGATAGTGCCCTAGAAAGTTTGCAAGAAAGAAATCATGAGCTCGCCATAGAAAAACAAAAATCTGAAGATTTATTACTAAATATTCTTCCAACCAAAGTTGCAGAAGAGTTAAAAGAAAAAGGCAGCAGTGAAGCAAAACTTTTTGCCGATGTCACGATTATGTTCATCGATTTTGTGGGATTCACAAACATCACAGAGCAGATGGGGCCTCGGGAATTGGTCAGTGAAATTGATTATTGTTTTAAGAATTTTGATGTCATTATTAGCAAATTTGGACTCGAAAAAATTAAGACCGTTGGGGATGCCTATATTGCAGCCGGAGGATTGCCGGAACGTTCGGATTCCCATGCGTTAGATATTGTGAAGGCAGCGATCGCCATCTGTGAGTTTATGGAGGAGTACCAAGAACAGCGCTTAGAGAAAGAGGCGGTCTACTTCGAGCATCGCATTGGCATCCATTCAGGTAGCGTTGTTGCGGGTATTGTGGGAATCAAAAAATTTGCTTACGACATTTGGGGCGATGCGGTCAACACTGCCGCCCGAATGGAGCAAAGTAGCGAACCTGGACGCATCAATATCTCTAAAGCGACCTACGACTTAGTCAAAGATCACTTTGAGTTCCAACATCGAGGAAAAGTCCAAGCCAAAAACAAAGGTACGCTCGATATGTATTTCCTCCTTCCCACAAAACATTCCGCCGCTGCCCAAGTGAGTCCCTAATACCAATTCTACGAAAACCAAAACCAGATTATTTTTTGAAAGCCGCGCACTGCGCGGCTTTCAAAAAATAATCTGTAGTGGATTCTTAGCGAATTGGTATAAGCCATTGCCCAGATAGCTCAGTCCCGCTCAATGGCATACAAACAAGTTGGTTTGTCGCGCCATACAAATTCTTTGACTAGCGTCATGCCATTCTTCTCGGCTACACGGCGAGACGCCATATTGGCTGGATGGATTAAGGAAATGAGGCGATCGCGTCCAAGCTGATGAAATCCATACTCCCGACAGGCTTGTGCGGCTTCTGTAGCAAGGCCCTGCCCCCACAAATCGCGACGAACATGGTAGCCAATCTCCACTTCTTCAACCCCTTCTATCTGTTGAGGAACTAATCCACAATCCCCAATCACCTCACCACTCTCTTTTAGAACAATCGTCCACAGGCCAAATCCCCGTTCGGCGTAACCCTGCATGTTCCATTCAACCCAGGCTTGCATCATCTCTCGATCAAAGGGTTTCGGGTAAAACCGCATGGCTTCCGCATCAGAAAAGGTCATGAGTAAGGCGTCTATGTCCTGAAGCCCCATTTCGCGCAAAAGCAACCGCTCCGTTTCCATCACTCATATCCTGCACCAAAACCCAAAACCCCTATTTTTGCGGCGCTTCGCGCCGC
>JBCBSL010000682.1:0-1990 GCA_039819145.1 Cyanobacteria bacterium J06638_22 | reverse complement strand
TACTATCCCCAAGCCCTAGGCGAGCACAGTTGGGACTTCATTAGCCTGCAACCCTTCGATCGCCAGCTCGATAGCGATCTCGCTGCCATCACTCGCTATGTTGAACTAGCCCGCGAGCAAAACCCTGACGTGCAAGTGCTTATCCATGGGCGCTGGCCCCGTCGCGACGGAGATACCGACTACGCCACCCTCTGGGAGCGTAGCTACACCGGAGAATGGGACAACACCTTTGAAACCCGCGACTATCTTGAACGCCTGACCAAAGCCGTCCAAGCCGCCGACCTAGATATCCGCGACCCCATTCTCGTACCCATTGGCGAAGTAATGTATCAGCTCGACCAGCAGATGCAACAGGGTGGCATTGCGGGCTACGACACCGTGTTTGACCTCTACGAAGATGGCATCCATCTCAACGCCGAAGGCCAGTATCTCGCGACCCTAACCTACCTCGCTGTGATGTATGACGTGCATCCTGAAACCATTGATGGAGGGGCAATCGCCTCCCTTGACCCAGCTACCAAACAAGCCTTCGACGACACCATCTGGCAAGTCGTCCAGCAACAACCCGTCGTCACCTCCGTTGCTGCTCCTGCGCCGGAGTCCGCCCCTTCTTCCGCCCCCCGCACGCCAATTCTCTGGGTTGTCATGGGAATTGTGTTAACGAGTGGAATCGGGTTCGCTTGGTTCAAGTGGCAAAAATCCTAGGGATTAACAAGACCCTAAACGTGCGATCGCCAATCCTACTTGCGGCAACTGCGACGCAGAATCGGCTGACCATTCTGAAATACGCGAAGTTCCGAAAACCCTTCAGGGAACTGAGCCGACGCCCAGGCATCTTCCACTTGATATACCGTGTTGCTGTTTTCAAATGAGTAAAGCCAAGAATACCCCGTATTCTCGCGCATGCCGTTGTAGAGGTCGAGATTACCATCGCTGCTCCGCGAACGATAGGCAAAGGTTCCGTCTGTATCTTCCAGGGTGATGGTGTACCCGCCGCAAATATAGGTATGCGACCATCTCACCGGCGGATTAGAATCATTAATCGACTGCACAAAGTCTCCTCGAATCCACCCTTCCGCGCCCGATGCCGGAAAGCGCACATAGTACCAGGTGAAGCCATCATCGCCCCGCGTGTCGTTCAGGACTTCGATGCGATCGCCCACCAAGCCATAGCTTGGCGATGGCGCATTGACCGACGGAGCCGATCGCACATTCACCTGAGAACCTGGCGTCTCTCCCACAATTCGCGCCGGGTAGGCCAATGCAGGTACCCCTAAACTCACAGCTAACGCCATCGTCGCCGCCATTTGCGTTACCCGCCGAATCAACCGTTTACACGCAAACGCGTTACCAAAAGCTTGGAACATCATTGTTTTTCTCCTCCAACTACGGTGTATCAAAAGCGTGACACACCCCAAGAGTTCTCTCTGGAACGTCGTAATTCAAAGGTCGTTTTGTCGCTTTGCTAGTGGCTTCAATCGCCATTTCCACATTTTCGGTAAATTCCCTGAGAAACCTTGAATTCGTATAACTACGAGTTATTCCAGACTATGTAAGTACCAGGCGGTTGAAACCGCGGCTATCAGAACAAAACCCGCCGTCGCGGGTTCTCATAACCATGAGTTGCCTTTAGTCCGCGTAGGCGGACTTTGCTCGACTAGCCGCGATTTTAATCGCCGGGATTTCCTCCCCGGTCGGTAATTCCCAAGAACCCAGGCAAGTTTGTTGATCGTGATGTTCTGCTTGCCTGTGGATATAGGTAGCTACAGCATCTATTTCCTGAGGATTAACTGTTAATGCAGCATAGCTTCCCTGCCACTTGAAAAACGAATTTGGTTTGATTTGATGCGTCATGCTGTGAGACGAACTGCCCTTGATTTGCTTCACAAGAGAGGCGATCGCTACATTCGCAGGAAACCTAACGAGCAAATGTACGTGGTTATTGATGCCGCCAATAGAAACAACATGGCATCCCATTTGCTTACACTCA
>JBCBSL010000681.1:0-1995 GCA_039819145.1 Cyanobacteria bacterium J06638_22 | reverse complement strand
GTTGCAGAGTCCATAAGAGAACTTCAACCAAACGTGACTACCTTAGTATAATATTGCAAAACATTAACTCGTCAGGTTTTATACAGGTAGACATGGCACAACGCACCCGTCTGGGCGACATCCTCCGCCCCCTCAACGCTGAATACGGTAAAGTGGCTCCTGGCTGGGGCACCACGCCTCTCATGGGCGTTTTCATGGGACTGTTTTTCGTTTTCTTGCTGATCATTCTGCAAATCTATAACTCCTCGCTTATCCTCAATAGCTTCGATGTCGATTGGACGAGCCTGGGTCGCTAGGATTCATTGCTTGACAATCCGATGCTGACTTCTTGACGGTGAATCGCCGTCTACTTTGTCGAACCACCTTAAATATTTTTGTTCGGAAAAGCCTCAGACTATGGGGCTTTTCTGCTTTTGCGCATTGTGGGCGTCTTGGAGAAGTCGAGATAAACCAAGATGCAACAAAACCCGATGGTTTTTCTCGTCGCTTCCCGTTAGGCTGAAGCGAGCAGGTTGGAATTATAGTTGCCCATGATCTACGACTAACGATCCACCAAAGGAAGCTGTTGAGTGTTCCTCAGGCTTTTATACTGGTTGGAGGCGTTGATGCATTGGCCGTTTAGGTTCTTGCAGGTTTAAGTTGATTGCTCGTTCAACAAACGGCGAATGCAAACAACGTACATGAAGCGGTAAACCGAATTGGTAGATGGGATGATCCGATCGCCAGTTTTTAGAATGGATGTGATGCGATCGAGGGAGGATGCACAATGAACATTTTTGGAGTTGGCTTGCCCGAAATGGGGGTCATCCTGGTCTTAGCACTGCTTGTTTTTGGCCCCAAAAAGCTACCGGAAATTGGCCGCAGCCTGGGTAAAGCGCTAAAAGGCTTCCAGGAAGCATCCCGCGAGTTTCAGGATGAGTTTAAGAAAGAGGCGGAGCAAATTAGCAAAACCGTCAACACCACGATGGAAGCGAAGTTAGAGCCACCAGCTCCCAAGGCACTGTCCGCAGAACCATCCGATTCCGATGATACATCTGAGGCAAAAGCAGAGGTCTCTTCTGCAGCGGCCTCTGCTGAGGTCGTGACGCCAACGGAAGAGGATGCGGTGGAATCCTCACAACAAGGTTAGGGCAGCCCATGGCTCAAACCCATTCATCAAACACCCCAGCGAATGCCGCCAGCGAGGAGTGCGTTATTCCACAGCTGATTGTGGGCTTGGGTAATCCTGGGCAAAAATACGATCGCACTCGGCACAACGTTGGCTTTGATCTAGTGGATCGGCTGGCGAAATTGTGGTCTATCTCCCTATCAGAACAGCGAAAGTTTCAGGGCATCGTTGGGGAAGGATTTGCCTTTCCAGGACGGAAAGTACGGTTGCTCAAGCCCCTCACCTACATGAATCGATCGGGGCAATCCATTCGTGCAGTGGTGGATTTCTACAAACTGCCACCTACCTCGGTGCTGGTGGTTTACGACGATATGGATCTGCCGGTGGGGCGGTTACGGATGCGCCTGTCGGGCTCGGCAGGTGGGCACAACGGCATGAAGTCGGCGATCGCCCACCTCGGCACGCAGAATTTTCCTCGGCTTCGCATCGGCATTGGTGCCCCCAAACCTGCATCTCCTGAGCAGAAAGATACCGTTTCCCATGTGCTGGGGCGCTTTTCGCCGGATGAGCAAAAGCTATTGGCCGAGATTATGCGATTCTCGGAAGGGGCGATCGAACTCAGCCTGAAAGATGGTGTTAGCAAAGCCATGAGTCTCTACAACAATCAATCGGCATCCTCCGCTGCATCGTGAGCTGGATCGCTTCTGCAAAAAGCCTTCTTTCATAAACTCCTTCAGGATTTCCTCACAAAGGGTTGAATCCTTGTTCAACTTCGTTCATCAATAGGGAAGGGTTTTCAAATATCGTCGCCCAGAGCAGTGCCCGACTGTGTGAGATGGCAACTGCCACCTTGCGATGCCGTTACGGAAGGATAACTTGACAGCGTG
>JBCBSL010000680.1:0-1995 GCA_039819145.1 Cyanobacteria bacterium J06638_22 | reverse complement strand
TGAGGACTAGGGGCTTAGGATAAGCATATGACTAGTCCTCGCATCCACTCACAATTTGCCAAAAGACGTTATACTTTCAAATACAGGCACTACGAAGGAGGGAAACAGGCCAAGGTCTAAAACTCTCCACGTCATCCAGACGACATGCCCCCCTGGTGGCGTAATGTACAAAAATAAAAAGAATCGTGGTTGTGGGTGGGGAAGGGGTAGGGCTAAAATTAGTGTGTGACTGGTTCTCGCCTCCACTCACAATTGGCCAAAATGACGTGATACTTACAAATGCCGGCAAAACGAAGGAGGGAAACCGGCCACGGTCTAAAACCCTCCTCGTCATCCAGGGGACATGCCCCCCTGGTGGCGTAACGTGAAAGAAGAGATTGTAGTGGTGGGGGGGGGGGAACAAAATAAATGGAAAAGTGGGAGGAGCGGAGGTGAGGTAGCAAGCTAATATACTAGGCATGTGTGGCTAGCGTTTAGCACAGCGGTGACGCCGCTGATCTTGATACGCCGCAGGATAAGATAAGAACCGTGGACGGGGCGTAAACCGCCCACGGTTCTCCTACCTGTGGCTGCTACCAATCACACGCATTATAAGCCATTTTTAATCTTACCTAATGCACTGTGACTGGTTCTCGCATCCACTCACAATTGGCCCAAAAGAACCGAAGGATAGACGGAAGCTTCTTGGAGCGTATGGGGAAGAAGTCCATTGAAAAGGATGTACGAAAGCGGATGTTGGGGGTAGGTGGGGTCGATGTAACGAAAGACTGCAGAGTGTTTGCCTGGTTGCCAGCCTCCGACGTGACAGATGGTGGTATGGCGTGCATGAATGGAATCCAACATGGACGCGAAGGTATGGCGAAGGCAATGGGCGTCGAATGGCGGTGCGGACGGAGCGGTGGCGTGGAGCATGCGGCGGAGGCAGATTCCTTATCTCTGATTGGCCGATGTGTTAAGTTAGGTGCACCCGATCTCGGTCATCCGGATCGGGCTGACTGACCTCCCATGCCGAGGCCCTACCATCCGTCCGATGCGGGCTCGGCGCGGGGATGACTGCCATGCCCTTGAAACTGCATGACGGGATGGCAGTCACAACAGTCAGCTGTCACATCACCCCGACGTTGGCGGCGTGCTCGTTAGCAGCCTCAACGACGGGTTGACGGTGCAAAACCTCCCCTCTCTAGCTGAGTTTTCGCACTCGCGCGGGTTGACGCGAGCCTCGTCGGTCTCCTACTCGCACCGCGACCGCTCGCTGCGGAGCCTTTCGCTCCCGCAAGTGGGTCCCTGCAGGTAGCTGCGTACCTCGCGCACGCGCCTGGCGTGCTGAGGAGTGCCTTCTGCGAGCACTCCTTGCTCGAAAGCACTCGTGCGAGCCGACGTGAGCCTCGTGAGCCCCCTTCCCGCACCGCGGCCACTCGCTACGGAGCCTCTCGCTCCCTCGAGTTGGTCCCTGCGGGTAGCCGCGTGCTTCGCGCACGCGCCTGGCGTGCTGGGGAGTGCTCTCTACGAGCGCTCCTCGCTCGAGAGCACTCGTGCGGGCCGATGCGAGCCTCATGCACCCCCCTCCCGCACTGCGGCCGCGCGCTACGGAGCCTCTCGCTCCCTCGCGTGTGTCCCCGCGGGGAGCCGCATAGTTCGAGCACGAGCTGTGCGCGCAAGGGGGTGCTCTCTACGAGCGCTCCCCGCTCGTGCACGAGCTGTGCGCGCAAGGGAGTGCTCTCTACGAGCGCTCCTCGCTCGTGAGACACAGAGGTACTTAACACACGCCACAACAGGATAACCCGACTACAACCAAAACACACCCAGCTCGTCCTAAGCCGAGTTAAAAGGTGAAGGCGGCCGTAACCCTGCCTGGGTAACCACCCCCACTCTCTCTTTTCCCTCACGACAACCACACACTCACAAGGCTCGAGTTCATACTCGTAGCAAAACAAAGCAAACCAAGGGTTAGGGTTAGGGTTAGGGTTTGGGTTAGGGTTAGGGTTAGGGGTAGGG
>JBCBSL010000679.1:0-1996 GCA_039819145.1 Cyanobacteria bacterium J06638_22 | reverse complement strand
GACCTAGTGAACTTTAAACGCAAGGTTACAGACGGAGCTTCGGCTGCTATTACTCAATACTTTTACAATCCAGATGCTTACGAAGACTTTCTCAACCGTTGTCATCGGCAAAACATTAACATCCCCATTTATCCTGGAATTATGCCAATCACTAACTATGAGCGATTAGAAAGGTTTAGCTCGATTTGTGGTGCAGAAATTCCTCGATGGATCAAACAGCAACTGTTGGACTATCAAGATGATGTCGTTAGCCTAAAAGCATTTGGAACTGATGTAGTTACCAAACTCTGTGAAAAGCTGATGGCTTTGGATGCTCCTGGATTCCACTTCTATGTTCTCAATAAAGCTACCCCTACCTTAAATATCCTGAAACAGCTAGGATTGAAACAATTAAATTCTGTTCTGTTTCACTCCTAAATGGGGCAACTAAAGCCGTAAGCATTGCATAGTTGGAGTACGAATCAGATATAATTGGTGATGAAATGCTCGGAATGCAGAGCGCCTTACATCCGTAAGAATGGCAAGAAGAGGGGTAAGCAGAATCGCATCTGCGTAGTCTGTGGTCGGCAGTTTATTGATACCTATAGAACTACGTCGCAGCTACTCGGCACTGGTCTGTTAGTAGGACATAGTTTTGAAACTTCTGCTGTTTAAGAGATCTAAGGTACTCAGCGGCCGCGAGCAAAATCCCATGTTCATCGCTGGTGTTGTCCGCCTACTTAGCCCCCAATGCGGTCTAACCCAGTTATGAATGAGCCGTTGAAGGTTCAACACCCGCTGCAAACCTGACAGGTTCTTCGCGTAGAGATTCTGTCGCCTTCGGTAGGCGCTACATCGTCTCCTCAACACCGCATTCTGCGCTTCGTTGTGATTGGCATGAACCTCAGATAGTGGACTGATAACGGTAAAGGGATGCTCTGCCTTCACCCACTCCACCTGCCGATGTCCCTGAGCACCTTTGACTTTCATAGCCACTTCTACCCCCTCTCGCCAAACTTTGCGATGCCCATAGTCAGGGGGAACCTCACCTGCTTTGAGATAGACGCTGGCTACCTTCCAAAGCTCCTGTCCATAGCGCCTTTCACCATCGGTAAACCACCGAATTCCGTCACAACCCTCAACCCATTCCCAGACCGCTTGAACCCCGCTAGCAAAAAGTTGGTCATTTTTCAGCCCGGCTTGGGCTGTCACCCAATAGCGACTCTCGCGTTCAAGGAAGTGGATCGTCCAGCCTTGCGACTGATGAGGGGGGAAGATTCTCGCCTACAGGCGTGTAGACTTCGTCGCCTTCGACGGTCACATCCGAGCCTTCTGGGGCTGGCGGTGACCAATGCTCTGATTGGTCGGCTAGACGGTGTTCCCAACGCAGAATGGTCGCGTGAGATTTGCCAAAGGTTCGGCCAGCCGCTCGCGCACCCATACCTTCTGTACGAGCATTGATAGCGTAGCTGACGACGAAACTGGACGTCCGTAAGCGAGCCATTGGGGTATCCGTGCGCTCATTGAAACGCTTACGGCAATCCTTACAGCGATAACGTTGAATTAACGTGCCATCTTGGAGAGCATCGAAGCCGCGCTTCGTCACCTTCTGGCTTTGGCAGTGGGGGCATTCCATCGTTCTACTAGGGAGGCATCGCAAGCATTATAGCTAGATCCTGCTTACAAACCAGTACCGGCAAACGTCAGATCGACCCCCGTCAGAAACGGCCTGGCAAACCCAGTACGGGTCGCGTTGTGAGTGACCCAGAAAACTGGCAAGCTTTAGTCAAAGACCGCTTCCCAGCTTACATTTCCTGGGAACAGTACCAACAGATATTAGATGAAAATGACATAGGCGGGTAAGCCCCGCTGACGACAGCTACTAAGACGGGTAGAGAGCGACGTTCTCCATACCTTGTTCCAGTTATAGCCCCAAAAAAGGGTGCTCAGCGGCTAGTACTTTGAGAATGATGAGCGGGCAATTTGGCGGTCAATAGTTCGCGAAAACTCCAAATGT
>JBCBSL010000678.1:0-1997 GCA_039819145.1 Cyanobacteria bacterium J06638_22 | reverse complement strand
GCCGCCCGCGCTGCGGGCGGCGCAGGTTTTTAGGATCTTAGGTTTAATTGCACCTGCCGACTTAGATGAATGTTTGGACGTCCGCTTGCAGTGCGAGGATTTCAAACATCTATTTGTAGTGGTTTCTTGACACACCCTCATTCGCTCAATTTACGCGCACGTGAGGGGGCAATGCCTAGAGCTGGCGACCTTTGCGGGGGCGATCGCCTCCAAGTTTTTTTGTGAGGCTGAGTAATATGGTGGGTGGAATGGCCGCATCACGGCCGGAAAACCTACAACAGGAAGTAAGACTGAAGGATGAAATGGATTTTGATGGGGTTGGCGATCGCCACTGCGCTCTACGGTGGAATGAGTGCATTTCTATACGTTCGCCAGACACGCCTCATTTTCTTCCCTGAGGAAGCCCTGGAAAGTACACCGGCTGATGTAAATGTGGCGTTTGAAGAGGTGTGGATTGAGATCCCGGTCGAGGATGGTGTCGAGCGCGTCCATGGCTGGTGGATGCCTGTAACCGGAAACCCACAAGGCGAACGGGGAGCGCTGCTCTATCTGCATGGCAATGGGTCAAACATTGGAGCCAATGTGAACCATGCCGCACGCTTTCACCAGATGGGGTTGTCGGTATTGCTGGTCGATTATCGCGGCTATGGCATGAGCGATGGTGGGTTTCCCCAAGAAGCTACGGTGTACGAAGATGCTCAAGCGTCCTGGGAGTTTCTGGTAAATGAGTTGGGCTATAGACCAGAGCAGGTATTCATCTACGGTCATTCCCTGGGCGGGGCGATCGCCATCGACTTAGCTATCCGTCAACCCGATGCCGCTGGCTTGATGGTGCAAGGCTCCTTCACCTCCATGCTAGATATGGCAAACCGCACCACCTCATTTGGCTGGCTACCGATTGATCAACTGCTGACCCAGCGCTTCGATTCCATTGCCAAGGTGCCACAGTTGCAAATGCCTGTCTTCTTCATGCATGGACTGGAGGACGATCAAATCCCCGCAGACATGAGCGAGATGCTACATGCGGCATCACCCGAGCCCAAACGGCTATGGCTGGTTCCAGATGCCGGACATAACGACCTCGCCCGTGTTTCAGGCCCCGAATTTTTTACCCAGGTAGAAGCCTTTCTCGCGTCCGTCCAGCTGATACAGACTCCGTAGGATATCGAATCGATTAAACCCAAATATGCGCATTGCTGATCGAGGGGATGATTTTTTCTGGAAGGGGGCGCACTGCGCCCCCTTCCAGAAAAAATCATCCTTGGATTCTGCAACCCCCAAATATGTGAAAGCGTGGTGATGCCGCGCTTTCACATATTTGGGGTGGATTCTGTTTCAAATGTCCTGAGCTGCTATGGGTTGACCACAAGGCTGTCATCGAGCGGCATAAACCGTCCATTTTGATAAACCCAGGCAATTCCGTCTGGATCCAGCGATTGGCTCCAGGTGCTGAATTCATCCTGATTCTTGCGACGGCTCACGGTGCTGGGGTTAACCGCCAGACGGGCGGCCAGCCGTGCCCCCGAAAGGGAACCACTCTGGTCGCCGTCTGCTAAATCTAGATACAAATCCCACAACGTTGCCAGCACAAGCAGGAAAAGTAACACTACTGCTTCTGGGCGCTGCAACAGTCGAGATACCTCAGGTTCATCCCCGCTGCTTGCATTTCCCATTACCAGCGCATCGGCTAATTCCTCACGCTCCAGCTCCGTTGGGGCTGTCGCGGCCACGGGTTCGGGAGTCATAGGGGAGATGACAGGAAACGGATCAGGTTCAGGGCTTGACACTGCAGGTGTTGGGGCTGAGGTAATCGCGTCACTGGGGGTAGACGATAGGGGTTCTGCGGGCGGTTCCACAGGGGATGAGGGAGAGGTTTCTTCGGGTGGATGCATCTCTGGGGCATCAGGGTGATAGTTGGTCATGCTCGTGGTTAGCTCAGGTTCCATTGTCACTGCCAGATTATGCTTCCATGCTACAGAGTCTTCTCCCGATTTCTG
>JBCBSL010000677.1:0-2011 GCA_039819145.1 Cyanobacteria bacterium J06638_22 | reverse complement strand
CAACAACGATGCGACGGTTGGAGTCCGGTTATTGCGATTAGGCGGAAGAATCCGTCGGCGTTATCCTCGTTGTATAGATGGCTATAGAAAGCCTGAAGCCGGGTTGGAGATTGCTGGGAGGGGGGTATACTTCATGGAGTATTGCCGCACACCGCCCACCCAAAACGGTATGGGCTGAGGATTGGTTGAGGTGAGTCAGTGGTTTTTCCTTACGATTAGTGAAGCCCTCATGCAAGGTGAGGCATTGTTTCAGCCGCAACGGTCTGCAGCACAGCAGCGTTTGCGTGCTGAGCGGGAGTGGGCTGGTGCGATCGCTGCACTCAATGTGATGTTGCACCGGGAGCTAGAAGCGGCGAAGGAATCTTCTACCCAGACGGCAGCTGATGCTCTGTCGAAGGGAATCATTCTATCGGGGCCGGGGCCAGTATTGGGACAGCCGGAACTACAAGGGGCGATCGCCAACTGGACGTTCACCGCAACGCCTCTGTGGAACAATACTTGGATGCCATTTCGGTTGCTGCCAACATCGGAACAGGCACGCGTTTCGCTCAATCCTCAGGCTTCAACCGTACCCATCATGCCGAACGACCCTCTAGGGGCGGAGCAATTTTGCTGGGTCATGACTCCGACCTTGCGAGTCGTGATGGTGCTGGGTGAGACAGCAGAAGGGGTTCCGGCATTTTTCTATTCGTTTGATCCTGAAACCATTGAGCGTGCCTGGAAAGCGCTGCAGGCACGGCTGATGTTTTTAGGTTCATCGGCAAAGTCATCATTGCTGCAAGAGATTGAAGCGCTAGTGGTGCCCTATACCCCCCAAATTCCTGATTACCGTCGGGTGGCCGAGTTTGGGCGATTGATGCTGGCGCTGCTACCGGATGCGATGGAGCTAGAGGAAGGAGCGCGGCGGTATGGCGATCGCCATACTGACGGTTCGCGGGCGATGGGTTTGATGCAATCTCAAGATGTGACTGTATCCTTAGGTGGCCAGGCTGCATCAACGACGAACGGTCATAACGGCAATGAGGCGGAGGTGCAACCATCGCTTGAAGAGTTGACGCAAAACTCGGAAAGCTTTGATGCGGAGCTGCTGCAGGCGATCGCTCATGAAGTTCGGACGCCCCTAACTACAATCCGTACCCTGACCCGATTGCTGCTGAAGCGTAAAGACCTGAACCCAACGGTGTTGAAGCGGTTGAGTGCGATCGATCAGGAATGTACGGAGCAGATTGATCGGTTCAACTTGATTTTCCGCGCCGTAGAGCTGGAGAAGGATCACAGCAAACCATCGCCGACCGCACTTGCGCCGATCTCTTTAACCGATTTGTTTCAGCGGCATGTTCCCCGTTGGCAACAACTGGCCAGCCAGCGAAATCTTTCCTTGGATGTCCGCTTGCCGAAAAAGCTACCGCTTGTTGTCACCGACCCTACCATGCTGGATCAGGTCTTGACCGGACTGATCGATCGCATTACCCAAACGCTGCCAGTCGAAAGCCACATCCAAATCTCAGTAATGCTGGCGGGTTCGCAACTCAAACTCCAATTCCAGTCGGATATGAAAGATATGGATGGAGACAACCCGTTTATGAAACATTGCGATCGCCCGGTAACTCCCCTCAAATCTTTGGGACAGTTGCTAATGTTCCAACCTGAAACGGGGAACCTCAGCCTCAATTTGGCGGCGACCAAGAATCTATTTCAGGCGTTGGGCGGAAAACTCATCGTGCGGCAGCGTCCGCAGCAAGGGGAAGTGCTGACGATTTTCTTGCCCTTAGATACTCAGAAGCCTGAAGGGAGGCTGGGATCCAAGAATCTTTGGCAATAGCAATTTGGCAGCATCGGCGGTTCAATGCCCTGCTAGGGTACGGTCTAACGCTACGCTTTCAACTTATAAGCGCTACGCGCTCAAGTAGAACCAAATCATTTTTTGAAAGCCGCGCGACGCGGGTGCTCGACAGCTAATACTTTGATAAACCCGTCAGTCCTGTTGAAGAATCGATATAGCGAGATTCGA
>JBCBSL010000676.1:0-2020 GCA_039819145.1 Cyanobacteria bacterium J06638_22 | reverse complement strand
CTGCGCTTTCAAATGTTTTTTGATATTTTTAGTGATGATGATGCTGATCATCATCATCACTAAAAATAAAAGTGAGGGAGTCCTCCTTTGTCAGGGAGGACTCCCTCTGAAGACTCTCTCTCGCATCGTTTGTTGCGAGAGAGAGAGAGCGCGAAAAAACTGCCGAAATTCAAGACTGAGCACTGGAATTCAAAAGCCAGCTCTGATTCTGGAATTGAAAAGCAAAAGCATCCTCGAGCTGAAGAAGGGGCCATTACTTGTCTAACTCGCCCAGAACTATATCAATCGAGCCAATAAATGCGATCAAATCTGCGAGAGTCATGCCCTTGAAAAGAGCTGAGCTTGAAAATCAGACTCAGGCAAGAACAGCGGATTCGCATGCGAAAATTGGTCCTCTGCTGGGCAAAAGCTCCTGGCTGAAAACGGCCCTTAGGAGACTCTGCGATGCCGAAGCCTCTGTGCATAGCGATCGTTGTCGTAGCTGTGATGAAAAAGCACTGATAACTCGCTCCATGCTGAGGTCTGTGTACTGAAACGCTATGTCTAGGCTTGATTGTCAGATGCCGGCCAGGACTGTCTCAGCGCTTATCTGAAGCTCTGTACTCCTGATAAGCAGCCGAGCAAAACATCGCTCAGTGCCGAAAAGGAATGCGCAGAGCCTGCGAGGAATATCAGCCACAGTCAGACCGTGTATCTGCGGAAGAACCAGTGGCTCTGAGCATGGGTCCGGACACTGATACGGCATTGATCTCAGCGTGAGACTCGTGATTCAAAACTGTAGACGAGAATGAATCAAATCATTCATCGCTAGTGCTGAAACTGAATCGAAGTCTGAAACCGCTGCGAGCATTCATCTGTATACGTCTGCTCTGATCTCTGAGGAATCAAAACCGTGCCTGTGACAGTGGATACTCGCGAGTGGAGTCGGATACCTGACTGTCGTTCAAAAAATTGAAAATTCCTCTCGGAAGTCAAAAGCCAGAGGATAAATGATACTGCTCCAGCATCTGCGAGGTGGCATCCGATAGCCAGCATGTGATTCACAATCCTTGTCGATTCAAAAGCCACTGCCTTGGGGAGGTTGTTCAATGCTCGTTGATTGAATCCAAAAGACTCACTCCTGGGACACTGTAGACACATAATCGAGGCGAGTGAAGTACGGTGTGATCTGGATTCAATGCCTGACCTCGGAAATCTTCTCCGTAGCTCTGTGTAAGAGTCCGAAGTGGACATCTGTATCGTATATTCACTCACATAAGAGGAATAGTTTCATTCGTAGAACACCATGTGCTGCGGGATGAGAAGGGCCAAAAGGATAATCATGCGGTAAAAAGCTCAGAACTGGTCTGTCCTGGGATAAGTGTAGCGGTGATGCTACCTACGGGAAAAGCTGTGATTTGGGGGGACCCCCGAGGCTGAAAATGACCGTTTGTGATGGCCAAAAGGGCATCTCGGACCCTCAAAGTCATCGTTTGATGGCCAAAATGGCATCCGGGAGAGAGAGACCCTGAAATCATCGAAATCTATCAAAATCGGGCCTCAAAACACCCAAAAACAGTGCTTTTTTGGGACCTTTTAGAGGGGTTGTGGAAGGAGGGTACTTCGAGGAGGCTATTCATTTCAAGGCTGGAAAGGGGCTTAGATCTCTTGAAGCGAATGGAGAAGATCTCCTAGAAGCCTCTCAAAAGTGGACCAAAAAGGCCCTCAGCGGTGTGTCCAAACGCAAAAATCACGAAAAATGCGAAAAAAACGCATTTTTCAAAAAGTGCAAAAATGGCCATTTTTGCAAAAAGTGGATTTTTCGGATTTTCATGAAATTCATGAAATTGATCATTCAGTGGTGTTTCATCGAAGCCTTAACTGGGGCCTGTAGAAAATAATCAATTTTTGGAAATTTCAGCAAAATGGCTCTCAGTGCCGAAAATGCAAAAAACAGCGATTTTGGCAAAAGTAGCATTTTTCGAAAAACGTGATTTTGAAAAATTTCACTTTTTTGGGATTTTTGAAGCTAAAAATGGGC
>JBCBSL010000675.1:0-2031 GCA_039819145.1 Cyanobacteria bacterium J06638_22 | reverse complement strand
AAAAGAGAGGGGCGATCGCATCGTTTTAATCCATAGAGCTACTCATCAGGTCTGGTTATCTCTTTCGCTGCCGTCTCGACCTGATACCGATGTTTTTGCAAGAGAGCGGGCAAAGCTCTAATCTTAATAAAGGTCATAGCGGTTGGGAGTTTTGCCTCCCTCTTACCAGTCTATGCCTGATTGATCCCTATCTGTTACCGATTGAGCAGTAGAGTAGAGTCGTTTCTCTGACGACTTACCCAACTCGGTAGATAGCGATCGCTGTTCACTGTTATCAACGTTTCGGATCGGACGCTGCGTGTGCCCAAAGCTGGCATTATCTACAACGACGTAAAACCTGTCGCCTGTCGCATAGCCGAAGACTTGCGAACCAAGCTGACTGCCCGAGGTTGGGATGTCAGGATGGCTACGGGTATGGGTGGAATTCTGGGCTATTCCCAGCCCGATCGCCCCATGTGCCATACCCCCATTACCAGCCTTGTGCCCAAAGGGTTTGATGAAAACATGCGCTTCGCCCTTGTGCTAGGTGGCGATGGTACGGTATTGGCGGCTTCTCGCCAGGTTGCGCCCTGTGGCATTCCTTTGCTTACCATCAACACCGGACACATGGGATTTCTCACAGAAACCTATCTCAGCCATGTGCCTGATGTGCTCGATCCCTTACTCAACGAGGACTATAAGACCGAAGAGCGGTTCATGCTTTCGGTGCAAGTTTACCGTGACGATATCCTCTGCTGGGAAGCACTCTGCCTTAATGAAATGGTGCTGCACCGAGAACCACTGACCAGCATGTGTCACTTCGAGGTAGAAATTGGTCGTCATGCCCCTGTAGACATTGCGGCGGATGGGGTCATCATTTCTACACCGACGGGATCCACCGCCTATGCTCTTTCCGCTGGGGGACCAGTGATTACCCCGGGGGTGCCCGTACTGCAATTAGTTCCAATCTGTCCCCACTCTCTGGCATCTCGGGCACTGGTATTTTCAGATAGTGAACCGGTAACGATTTTTCCAGCAGACACCAATCGCCTAGTCATGGTAGTGGATGGCAATGCCGGTTGCTATGTGTTGCCAGACGATCGCGTTCGGGTGCAGCGATCGCCCTATAACGCCTGTTTCATTCGTCTCAGAGACCCAGAATTTTTTCATATCTTGCGAGAAAAACTCGGTTGGGGCTTACCTCATGTGGCTAAACCCACCTCCGTAGAACTTCCGTAACGTGAGACTTCAAGCGTAAGACTTCGATGGGAGGATTTGTTGTTTCCTCCCCCTTCATGTGCTGGCAGACCTAAACGATATTTGGGTTCTTCAACCGGATTTGGGATTACTGCCAGTCATGACGTGATTCGCATGCTCAAATCCAACCAAGTCGAGCGTGTAATAGGGGCACTGGTCGAAATATAGTCCACTCCCACTTCCGCAACGGTACGAATGGTCTTCAACGTAATATTCCCCGACGCTTCTATTTTGATGTGAGGATTGGCCGCTCGAATCATGTCTACGGCTGTGCGCATTTCCACCGATGGCATGTTGTCCAACATAATAATGTCAGCCTGGTGGGCGATCGCCTCCTCCACCTGCCCCAAATTTTCCGTCTCCACCTCAATGGCCAAGGGATAGGGCACAGTCCGACGCACCTGGGCGATCGCATTCCCAATACCACCTGCTGCTGCAATATGGTTTTCCTTCAGCATCACCGCATCATCCAGTCCCATCCGGTGATTCATTGCTCCGCCTACCCGCGCACCATATTTCTCTAGTGCTCGAAAACCAGGCGTTGTCTTACGCGTGTCCACCAATTCCGTCGGTAGGTCGCGAATTTGCTCAACATACTGTCGCGTCAGTGTTGCAATTCCACTCAGGCGCATCGCCATATTCAACGCCACTCGCTCGCCCGTCAGCAATGCGGCCAACGATCCCTCCAACGTAGCGATCGTCTGCCCAACCCGACCCATAGCACCTTCTTCAACCAGGGGGATGAACACCAAATCCGCCGACAACATTTGAAAAACACGCACAGCAATCGGAAGC
>JBCBSL010000674.1:0-2035 GCA_039819145.1 Cyanobacteria bacterium J06638_22 | reverse complement strand
CCGATCCCGAGACGCTGAACATTGGGTACGAGCCCGAGCAACCCGTTCCGTTCAGTCATGCGATCCATGCCGGCCAGCTGAAATTGGATTGTCGTTATTGCCACAACACAGTGTTTGAGGCGGCCCACGCGGCCGTTCCGCCGACCGCGACATGCATTAATTGCCACAGCACTGTCAGGTCGCTCTCTTCCTCCCAGCGGAAGGGTTCCCAGCCTACTTCATTGAAACCTGACTCCAGGTTGATGAAGGCGCGGAAATTGGATTCCTCTGACAGCGGGCGACGCTCCAAATCCCAAACCTCATTCACGGAATCGATGCGCGCGCGCAGGTAAGGGCGATCGGGGCCATTCCACACATGGGAAAAGGCCGCTGTTACCCCACCTGTGGTCGAAGAGTAGAGGGCATCTACCAACTCATTGTCGTAGGTCAGCACCAAACCAGCAGTGGCGGCGATCGCCCGGTCGGTCGAGGTCGCCGCTCCACTCAGCCCGCGATAGACCTGACACTGGGTATCGGCACAAAGGTGATAGTCGTCGATCGTAAACCGGCGCAGATTGCGCAGCGCATAGGTACGCGCCAGGATAGCCTGCGCTTGGATGGTGGTCGGCGGCGCACCGGGGCCAATCTCAAACGGAACAACCCCCCGCAGGTAGGTCTCGATGGAGACATTGTTGACTAGGGTGTAGGTTCCGTAGGCATTGGGCTGGACCTGGAACGTGCCTGCAAACAATTGGCGATCGCTCGGATTTGCTGTCTCGTTGACATAGAGGCGATTATCGGTCGTGCGAATCTCGACCACGTCGGAAATGATGCGGGTGCCGTTCACCACAAAGCCGACGTTGGGAATCGCCGTCCGGCGCTGCTCGTCGAGAAATACGGTGCTGGAGCCATTGGCTTGGGCATTGCGCAGTAACAGGCGGCGTAGCAGGGGCGTGCGATAGGTGTCGCGCCTCGCCCAAACCTGCCATTGCCGGGGTTGGGCAATTTCCACCTCAATCCCCTGGGCTTTCCAGTAGTTGGCGCTATCCTCCGCACTCTCGAAGCTGCGGTGAGTGCTGAGGACAACTCGCTCGATCACTTCCGGCTCGGCTAGCGGTTGGGGGACAACCTCAACCCGTACCGCACCCGAGGTGGTGACAACCTGAGGTTCTGGCTCGGTCGTACCATCCGCTGCCGCATCGAGGGTGACCGCCGCCGCGTTGTCCATGTTGGGCGGTTCAAACTTGAGGGTGATGGAGCGCCCGTCGTTGGGTTCTAGGATGAGGCGATCGCTCCGTTCTTCCCCAAATCGCTGGACAATCCCGACTTTGATGATGGGATTACTGACCGACTCTGTGGTGGGAGCTGTCTGAGCGTAGGCACTGGGTGTTGCGCCCCCCAGACAACAGCCTAAAAATAGTCCGACCGGATGCCAGCGTAAACGCTTTGCTTGTTTCCAAGGGGCAAGAACAGAAACGCGAGGGCGCAGTCCGTTGGAGCCGACAGCTCCAATGCCTGTAAGAGAATCCATCAGAGTTGTTGCCTCAACCAACACTAGAGTGCCGACAGAATGGGACGCCTACTGAGTATCGTGACGGTGGCGCATCGTGATGACGGATGCAGATGAGCCGATGATGCCTGGTGCAATCAGGCTACCGTTTTTCAGGAACGGCTCGCGCGATTCTGGTTGTTCGTGCGGATGCCCTGACGTTGGCAAACCCATAAAGTTCCCCAAATCACACAGAACTTGCTCAATCCACAAATTCCGAGCTGGAAGGCCAGCAGACATCCTTATGTATCTCATGTATCGTCTATTACCCGCCTGTCATCCGTTTAATGGCAGAACCCTGCATCATTCTAAACATAAATCTTAATTCTCGATCCGGAGTACAGGACAAAATTCTAGGGGTTTAGCGAGGTTCTGATTTTTTTGCGGCGCACTTTGTTCGCGATCGCCAGAATGCCACCCCCGTTGTCGCGATTTATATCAAATCCGGTTGAAGAACCCAACTATCGTTTGCGCCCGCTGCAATGCCGCGGGCGCAAACGATAGTTG